>CANRHR010000007.1 GCA_947630475.1 uncultured Clostridia bacterium
GCTCCCCTTTCATTAGACTTCTTTCAGGTATATTTCTATTATACCATATTGTCTAACAAATGGGGAGCATTTCAAAGGCGGGGACTTTTTTATTTTTTTTATTTTTTTATTTTATAATACCCATTTATTTAAAAGCTTAATAAACGTATCGTTTAAAGAAGCCTTTTCAACTGCTTTTTCCGTTATCAAATCAACCCTTGCCGCCTCGGCATTATCATAATAATAAATTATTTCTCCTGCCTTTGTGCCTGCCTCAAAAGGGGCTTTTAAACCATCCGCAAGCTCTATTTTTGATGTTATCTCTTTATTTTCTCCCTTTTTGGCAAGTATAGACGCCTCCTTTGAAACAACCGCCTTAACATTTTCATCCTTTCCCTTTAAAACCTGCACTTCTCCTACTGCCTTGCCCTCAGGCTCACCCTTTACAACGCCATAATTTGCAAATCCATAATCCAACATTTTCATAACTTCCTGAAATCTTACCTTTGGATCCGGCGCTGCCATTACAACCGCAATAAGTTTAAGCCCATCTCTTTGCGCCGTACCCGAAAGACAATAAAGAGCCTTGCCCGTAGAGCCTGTTTTAAGCCCCGTTGCGCCATTATACCATTTTATCATTTTGTTTGTATTTGTAAGACCAAATTCAGTGCTTCCTTTTTTTGTGTTATGAGTTATGCTGTCCTGCCATTTTGTTGTATATTCTTGTATTTGGGGATATTTTGTTATAAGCTCTCTGCTCATTATCGCTATATCCTTTGCCGACATAAGGTGATTATCCGTATCAAGGCCACAGGCATTCTGAAAAGTTGTATTACTCATGCCGAGCTGTTTTGCTCTGTCATTCATAAGCTTAACAAATCCCTCTTCACTTCCTCCTATAAATTCCGACATAGCAACCGCCGCATCATTTGCCGAAGCAATAGCAATTGATTTTGTAAGATCCTTTACACTCTGCACCTCGTTAGGCTCGAGAAAAATTTGAGATCCTCCCATAGAAGCGGCATGCTCGCTTACCGTAACCTTATCGTCCCATTTTATCTTGCCTGAAGCTACACTGTCATAAATTAAAAGAAGAGTCATAATTTTTGTTACGCTTGCAGGCGCAAGAGCTTCGTCCGCATTTTGCTCAAATATTATTTTTCCCGTTTCAGGCTCCATTATAACAGCCGATTTTGCATTAACTGTCAATGGAATATTTGTATTTTCATCTGCATAAGCTATAGATGAAAAGCTTATTAATAAAGCCGATAATAAAATAGAAATTATCCTTTTGTGCATATTTTTAACCTCCTTATAAGGTTATATTTTGCGTAATTTATAAAATTATACTAAATAAGATTAATATTCTTAGCCTTTTAGGCATAAAAAAAGCCCGCACAGAATTATCTGTGCAGAGCTTAATAAAAATTTATCCTCTTTTAAGAAAATCCGGTATTTCCAATTTTCCTTTTTTGGGAGTTCTTTTAACAACAGTCGGCTCGTCAGAATTATATCTGTAATCGTCCGAAAAAGACTCTCTTGTTTCCTCCTGTCTTTGCTCTACTCTTTGGATAGGAACAGGCTCACTGTATGTCGGAGCAGATTTTTGAACAGGAGCTTTGGGAACTTCAGCTACTCTTAAATTAACGTGAGAATCCGAGCTTATATCTTTAAGATCGGTTGCAACTATAGTTATAACAGCTTTATCATTAAGCTCCTCCTCAACAGAAGAGCCATAAATAATATTTGCCGTAGGATCAAGCATATCCCTAACTGTTTTAACAGCCTTGCTTACCTCTCTAAGCCCCATATCCGGGCCTCCGGCTACATTTATAAGCATGCTCTTTGCACCGTTTACGGATGTTTCGAGAAGCGGAGATTCTATAGCCGCCTGAACAGCCATCTGTATTTTATTTTTGCCCTCACCCTCGCCTACGCCAAGATGAGCATATCCTCTGTCAATCATTATAGAGCGCACGTCGGCAAAATCCAAATTTATGTCGCTTGCCTTTCTTATGATATTGGCTATTCCCATAACGCCTTGATTTAAGACTTCATCAGCCTTTAAAAGCGCTTCTTTTTGGGTTGTATCATCTTCTATTATATCGAGAATTCTTTCATTTGGGATAACGATCAGCGTATCTACATTTTCTTTTAGTCTTTCTATACCGTTAAGAGCGTTTAAGGTTCTTTGACTCCCTTCAAACTCAAATGGCTTTGTAACAACGCCTACGGTTAAAATACCTTTACTTTTGGCGATACCGGCAACTATAGGTGCGGCGCCTGTTCCTGTACCTCCGCCCATTCCGGCTGTAATAAAAACCATATCTGCGCCTTCAACCGCCTTTGTTATTTCATCTTTTGATTCTTCCGCCGCCTGACGTCCAATTTCGGGGTTTCCTCCGGCGCCAAGGCCTTTTGTAAGCTTTTCGCCTATAGCTATTTTAACAGGCGAAGGATTTCTTAAAAGCACCTGCTTATCTGTATTTATAGCAATAAATTCTATTCCCTCAGCCCCTGTATTAATCATACGAGTAACGGCATTATTACCGCCGCCGCCAACGCCGATTACTTTAATTTTTGCAACACCTATGCTGTTTTCCGCTATATCGCTTTCTATTATATCTGTTATTAAACTCACGAAACTTCCCCTCCCAAACTAAACTCTGATTAATTTTAATTATACAATAACTGATAAAAAATATCTATATAAATTTAAATTAAATTTAAAAAAACATTCGCACAAACTCACATAATACTACAGCTTTTTTGTTTATGTTAAAAACTCAAATCTCGGCGGAACTTCAGAAGGATTTTCAAGATGCAAAAAACCTTTATCCTCTTGGGGTATATGCTTTATAATTTCATTTAAAAGACTTATTTTTTTGTTTAAATCCGAAAAGCTGCCAAAAGATACGTTTACGTTATTTATAAATAAATGTATATCATTTTGATTTGATACATCAACTTTAACAACATCCTCTATAAGCTGATACTTTGTTATAAGTTTTGAAAGTTCCACAATAGTATTAAATGCTTCTTCATTTTTTACATGAAGACTTTCACCCAATGAGAAATTATTAAAATCAAGACCGACAACAACAGGCCTAGGCTCTGTGTAAGAGCTTTGAACATCAAGCACAAGACCGTTATCGTCTATATACAGATAATTTTTAAGATAAGGAACATAACCTCTTACCTTTCTTTCTTTAACTGCTATAAGAATACTTCCCGGAAGTTTTTTCTTTATAACTACATCTTCTATGTATGGATTTTTTTTCAAAATACTTTTTGCTTTAATCCTGTTGAATGCAAACAAATTAACCGAATCCCTATTTAAACCAACGCTTTCCAAAATCTGAGATTCCGAAAGGCTTTCTGTTCCTGTAACCGTTTTTTGTGATATGTTAAACCAAGGACAAAGCATAAGCAAAATAAAAACAAGACATATTAAAGAAACAGACATAAAAAAATAAACCGAAATTTTTTTCATTATATCATCCTTAAATATTAAATATTTTTCTCAGAGCGTAACCAACGCCCGCTTCATTGTTTGAGAGAGTAACCATATCGGCAATATCCTTTAAGATATCCTCACCGTTTTCCATCGCCACAGAAAAGCCTGCCGTCTTAAGCATAGAATAATCATTTTCGCTGTCGCCAAAGGCAACAATCTGTTCCGGCTTAATATCAAGCTCTTTGGCATATTCCATCACGGCATAGCCTTTCGAAACTCCTTTTTTTATAATATCGATGCAGTTTTTATTTGATCTTACAACATTTATACCGGATATCCTTTTAAGCTGAGCTTGAATTTTTTCTATAAACGACGGGCTTTCATTCACCACAACAAGCTTCAAAAGAGGATCACCGTCTATAAGAGAATGCATATCGGATATCTTTTCATATATAAGCTCTTGTGAAAGCTTCCTTGTGTATGTTTTTATAATGTGCGCAAGGTTTGATTTTGACTCTAAGCTGTCGTTTGAATAACCATGAGTAAGTGAAAATGCTCTTATTTTTATTTCATTTTCGGCGCAAAAATCAAAAACCTCTTTTAATGCGCTTTTTTCTATAGGGTTAAGCTTTAACAGCTTTTTTGAGGCAAGCTCTCTGACAGAAGCTCCGTTGCAGCCTATAACAGGGGCATCAAAACCAAGCTCATCCAAATAATCTTTAACAAGAATATCATTTCTGCCGGTTGCCAAAATAAATTTTATTCCTTTATTTTTTAAAATTCTTATTGCATTTTTATTTTCATTTGGTATATTTGCTGTTGAATCCAAAAGTGTATTATCACAATCGACAGCCACAAGCTTATACATTTTTACTACCTCTCAAATTTTATCCATAATAACATAATGATAGAACAAAAACATTGTTATGTCAATGTAAAAATATAACAAAACACACAAATCAATTTTTAAATTTCTTTTATTTTAATCAAATTCCAAACATTTTCATTTTTTGAAACGGATGTATTTTCAGACCATTTTTTTATTTGCTCATTATATATTTCCTGTTTTTTTTCTTTTATATATGTCTGAAGCACATCTTCTTTAAGCTTCTTCATATCCGGAGTTAAAACCTCCTGAGCTTTGATGATATAAAAACCTGATTTTGTATATATGATTTCGCTTACCTCTCCTTGAGAAAGGTTGTATGAAGCCTCTAAAGCTTCGGGGCTTATTGTCGAATTTTTAACGTCAACCACATCTTTTTGATCATCATCCGAATATTTATTTTGAAGCTGCGAAAAATCCTCTCCCAAAAGTACTTTTTCATAAATATCATTTACTTCATTAAAAACAGCTTCACTGTTGTCGTCGCTCTGAGATATTTTTTTAAAAATATATCTTATCTTAACATCGTTTAATTCTTTTTTGTTTTCTTCATAATATTTATTGAAATACGACTCAAAATCAGCATCGCTTATCTCAAAGCCATTGGTAAGAAAATCATAAACCTTATTTTGTATAACAGATTCTTTTATTATCTTTTCCGCCTGTTTTAAGCTAAGATCGATTTTAGGAGCATCTTTTTTCATTTTGTTTAAATATTGTTCACCTTTTTGCTTTAATTCTTTTTCTTCTTCATCACTTAACGTTATGCCAAGCTCAGGAGCGTGCCTTAAAGCCGTCTTTACCATAATTATAGAATTTATTGCATTTTGCTTTGCCACTTCTTCGGCGCCTATTCCGTCAAAATCGGTTTCCCAAATATCTTCTCCGCCTTTTTGCTCAAAAATTATTTTTTGCTCATAAAGATATGTTTCAAACTCGGCAAGGCTTATTCTTTCATTATCTACCTTAAGCGCATAATCTCTGTTAAAAAAAGAAAAAACAAAAAAGGCAGCCAATAATATAATTATCGCAAACAAAAGCGCTTTTAAATACTTTTTCATTATCAATCACCTCTTTTGGCGCCTGTTTTATTTATTTTTATTTATAAAAAAGCTTATTTTTATTGATAGACCTCTATGCCATTATATCTTATTTTTTTATTTTAATATATAGTTTTTATACTTATGTAATAAAAATGTAATCTATAATCAATCCGAAAAACAAAAAAACAAGGCATTAATTAATTATTTTCTTAGCTGTTGACCTTATTTTTGCCATATAGTATAATTGTACCAAGCAAACAGTTTATTTTTTTCGGCAAAATAAGGAGGAATTTTATGAGCAATATTTTAGTGACATTCTTTTCAGCAAGCGGAGTAACCAAAAAGGTTGCCAAAGAGATTGCATCTGTTGAAAAGGCTGATTTATTTGAAATTATACCTGAGGTGCCATATACAGAGCAAGATTTGGATTGGAAAGACAAAAACTCCAGAAGCACAGTAGAAATGAACGACTTAAACTGCCGTCCTGCCATTTCATCCAAAAAAGCTGATATAGAAAAATACGACACCATATTTATAGGCTTCCCGATATGGTGGGGACGAGAGCCAAGCATAATTGATACTTTCTTAGATTCTTACGATTTTTCCGGCAAAAAAATAATTCCGTTTTGCACCTCCGGCGGCAGCGGAATAGGCGACACAAGCAAAAGGATAAAAGAAATTGTCGGCAATTCGGCGGATGTAGACTCAGGCAAACGCTTAGGCGGAAATATTTCAGAAAAAGACCTTGAACTTTGGACAAACGGATTTCACATTAACGATGCTTCAAAACATATTGATGAAGAAACAATGAAAAAGCTGATTGCTTTCCAACAAGCGGAGCTTGACGGTGTTGTTACATACCAAACACTCGAAAAGCTTACAGATGATGAAAAGCTGAAAGAAGTATTCAAAAAAACTGCCGCCGATGAAGGCCGTCATGCATCAATACTTAAATCATATACGGGTGCAGTCCTTACCCCAAGCAGCGAAACCGCAAACAAGCTTGCTCAGACACTCAAAGCCATAGGCATGCCGGCATTGCTTGAGACAATCTCAAAAGTCGAATACGATGGTTACGATTTGTACAGGCCTTACGCTGATAAATTTCCTCTTTTGGTGGATATTATGGCTGATGAACATAAACATGGAAACATCATGTCTGATGAAGCTTCACGTTTAAAAGAAAAAAATTAATGATAAAGTCATCTCGGGCTTTTAAATTTTATAATTTTATTTTCCATACAAAAAGCTCGAATGAAATTCGGTACTCAGAAACCCCGCAATGCGGGGTTTTTCGGTTTAGATAAATTTGTTATGCCTGCTGTTTTAAATCTGAAATTTCTTTTAAAATATCCTTTATTTTAATAACAAAATCATTTTCGTTATCTGCATTATAAGTTAAAACACCGTTAAAAACAAGCTTCCCTTCATTTTGGTTAATAATTTCTCCAAGCCTTTGTATATTTATTCCGTTATCCTTATTAAAATTTAAATTAATTCTTTTTCCTTTTTGGATAATGCTTGATGCTCCAAGCCTATGGGCATATGCTTTCATAAGAGCAATATCCAAAAGATTTTGAACGCAAGACGGCATATTGCCGAATCTGTCCTCAAGCTCCTCTTGAACATCATAAAAATCATTTTCATTTCTGATAAGTGATATTTTTTTATACATATCAAGCTTTTGAACTTCATTTTTTATATATCCCGAAGGAATAAAGGCATTTAAATTAATATCTACAAGAGTTTCAAATTCAGGCTCTATTTCTTCGCCTTTAAGCTCTCTTACGGCGTTATCCAAAAGTTTGCAGTACATATCATATCCAACGCTGTCCATATGACCATGCTGTTGAGAGCCTAAAATATTTCCTGCTCCTCTTATCTCAAGATCTTTCATGGCAACTTTAAAACCCGAGCCAAATTCGGTAAATTCCTTTATGGTTCTTAGTCTTTTTTCCGAAATTTCATTTAAAACCTTATCTTTTTTATACATAAGGTAAGCAAAGCTTGTTCTGTTTGAGCGGCCCACCCTTCCTCTAAGCTGATAAAGTTGGCTTAAGCCCATTAAATCGGCATCTTGTATTATAATTGTATTTACGTTGGGTATATCAAGACCTGTTTCTATAATTGTTGTGCAAACAAGAACATCTATATTATTTTCCATAAAATCCATCATAACATTTTCAAGTTCTCTTTCGCTCATCTGACCATGGGCAAAGCTTACAACCGCATCGGGAACAAGAGCTTGAATTTTAAATGCGGTTTCTTCTATATTTCTTACTCTGTTATGAAGATAATAAACCTGACCTCCTCTTGCAAGCTCTCTGTTTACGGCGTCTTTAACAAATTCCGTATTATATTCCATAACATAGGTTTGAACGGGAATCCTGTCGCTTGGGGGTTCTTTTAAAACGCTCATATCCCTAACTCCCATCATGCTCATATGGAGGGTTCTCGGTATAGGCGTTGCCGAAAGAGTTATAACGTCTATATTTTCTTTAAGCTTTTTTAACTTTTCCTTATGGCTTACCCCAAATCTCTGTTCCTCATCAACTATTATAAGACCCAGATCTTTAAATTTTAAATCTTTTGATAAAATTCTGTGAGTGCCTATAACTATATCAACGCTTCCCTTTTCAAGTCCGTCTATTGTTTCTTTTTGCTGTTTTTGTGTTCTAAATCGGCTGAGCATTGAAATTTCTATCGGAAAATTTTCCATTCTTGCCAAAAATGTGGAATAATGCTGCTGAGCCAATATCGTTGTAGGGACGAGAAATGCCACCTGTTTTCCGTCTTGAACGGCTTTAAAAGCTGCCCTAAGGGCTATTTCCGTTTTGCCGAAGCCCACATCGCCGCATATCAGCCTGTCCATAACCTTATCACTTTGCATATCTTCCTTTACATCATCTATTGCGTTTAATTGATCCTCTGTTTCTTCATAAGGAAAACCATCTTCAAATTCTTTTTGCCAAAGAGTATCCTTAGAATAAACAAAACCCTTTGCCGCCTGTCTTTTTGCGTAAAGCTTAATAAGATCCTCGGCAAGCAAAGCCGCCGCTTTTTTAGCTCTTGCTTTTGATTTTTCCCATTGCTTTGCGCCAAGCCTGTTAAGCTTAGGAATATTTGCTTCGCCGCCTATATATTTTTGAACCATATCCATCTGATTTATAGCCACATATAAATTACCGTCATCGGCATAACCAAGCTTAATATAATCCTTGCTTACACCATCGGCTGTTATTTGCTCTATTCCCTTAAATATTCCTATGCCATGGTTATCGTGAACAACATAATCGCCTATCTTCAAATCAGTAAAGCTTTCTATCGCTTCACCTATTTTTTTCTTTTTTTTGCGTTTTTTGTTTCTTTTTTCTTCTTTAAACGCATCTTTATCCGTAAGCACTATAAATTTAGAGTCGCTGTATTCAAAACCTTTATTAAGGCTTCCCGACGCTATATATACAATACCCGGCGTCAAATCCGTATCCTTATCATCATTAAAAAAAGAAACGGGTATATTTTTTTGTGAAAGCTCATTTTTCATCCTTTCGCATTTTGTCATAGAGCCTGCCAAAAACAAAATACGATATTTCTTTGATATCAAATATTCAAGCTCTTCTGTCAAAGCATCAATATTATTTTTTATCACCGAACAGCCTTTAACATTAAAGCTTATTATCTGTTTCGGCTTAAAATCTTTTATATTGCTTATGATAGAGGTAAAAAGCGCCTGAGAAAAGTTTTTTGCTCTGTTTAAAACAAAATTATAATCATAAACCATATTAGCCTGCTCCGGAAGCATATATCCTTTTAAAATACGATTTTTTACGCTTTGCTCAAACTCGGATAAAACAACCGATGCATGCTCTGAGATTCTCGCAGGCTCATCAAAATAAATAATTGTATCTTTATCGATATAATCAAAAAAATCAGAGGTTTTATCATAAAAAAACTGTATATATTTATCTATTCCCGAAAAGCTTTTTTCATTTTCCAATTTTTCAATTACTTCGTTTATATTTTGGCTTAAATTTTCAAGCTCTTGTGTTTTTTTGTTTTTTTTGTAAAGCTTTTGTGCCGAAGCGAGTTTATTTTTTATGTTTTTTATGGCATAATCAAGGTTTTGCTCATCATAAACCAATTCTCTCATAGGGAATATTTTAATGCTTTGGCATCTTTCAACAGATCTTTGAGAATATGAATCCAATATTCTTATAGAATCCACTTCGTCATCCCAAAATTCAATTCTTACGGCATTTTCCATAACGGAAGAAAATAAATCCATTATTCCTCCTCTTACGGCAAACTGGCCCTGTCCCTCAACAAGCTCACATCTTTCATAGCCCATAAAAATAAGTTTTTTTGCAAGCTCATCTAAGCTTATTTTGTCGCCTTCATTTATATTGATTATATGCTTTTTAAAAATCTCTTTTTCAGCCAATCTGTCAAAAAGAGCTTCTATCGAAAGGACAACGCTTATTTTTTCTCCGTTTATAAGCTTTTCTATAATCTCAAAGCGTTTTTTTATAATATCACTGCTTTTTACATCGGCGCTGTAAAATATAATATCCTTAGATGGATAATACATAATTTTATCCTTTATAAAAAATCTCATATCATCATATATTTCTTTCGCCTTTAATTCGTTTGCGGCTATTATAAGAGAGCTTTTTTTTAATAAATATTCCATTGCATAGATCAAATGCGCCTTTTGCGAATCCAATACGCCTGTTGCCAAAACAGTTGATTTTTCTTTCTCCATTAAATTTTTAAAAAGTTTAAACTCTGTATTTTCAATTAACGGCATCAACATTGTTTTCAATTTTATCACCCTTATCTGTTTTGGATATTCTTTTATTAAAACGATTCATTGCTTTATTGATTCCGTCGCTGCTGCCTATTATTAAGCTTATTGCATCTGTTGCGTTTGTTATTCCTTTTATTATATCTTCATTTTCTTCACTTCTAAATTTACTCAAAACAAAATTTTTCAAATCCCATCCATCCGGTTTTGAGCCTATTCCTACTCTTATCCTCACAAAGGCATCGTCGCCAAGCTGATAGATAATATTTTTAAGCCCGTTTTGACCTCCGTCGCTTCCTTTTTTTCTTATCCTTATATAGCTTAAGGGAAGATTTATATCATCACAGCATACTATAAGTTTGCTTAATTCTGTTTTATAAAAGCTTACAAACTCTCTTATGCTTTCCCCGCTTAAATTCATATATGTTAAAGGCTTAACCAATATTACTTTTTCTCCGTTAATTATTCCCTCGCCGGTTACAGCTTTAAATTTTGATTTATTCATATCTATATTAAAATCATAAGCAAGCTTATCTATAACCTCAAAGCCTACGTTGTGTCTTGTCCATTTATAATCTCTGCCGGGATTTCCAAGGCCTGCCACTATATACATTTTAAATCCTCCATTTTATTTTTCAATTATATTTATAAATAACCAAAAGCTTTTACGAATATAACATTAATCAATCGGTCAGTCAAATAAAAACAAGGTCACAATATTAATCTTAATTGCAACCTTGTAAACAATTATCCGTTAGTCAATGATATTAGTCGCTTATGCTTTATACTCATTAGTTAAAGATAATTAAAAGGATCCTCCGGAATACCGTTTTTTCTTATCTCAAAATGAGTATGATTTCCTGTGCTGTCACCTGTACTTCCTACATAGCCTATAAGCTGACCCTGATACACCAATTCGCCCGCTGAAACAACGTTTTCGGAATTATGTGCATAATAGGTTTTGTATCCGTTTGCGTGATTAATTATTATAAGATTTCCATAACCTCCGTCATTCCAGCCCGAAAATTCAACCGTTCCGCCATCGGAAGCATAAATAGGCGTTCCTTTAGCGCAGGCAAGGTCTATACCTTTATGAGATTCACCCCATCTTTCGCCAAATTCGGAGGAAATTCTTCCGGAAACAGGATAAATAAAACTTCCCAACGCCCTTTTCGGAGGTGTTTGAAGAGTTCCTCTTTCAACCTTTTTTGCAATAGGCTCTTCAATCACTTTTTCTTCAACGATATTTTTTTCTTCTTCATTTCCGTTAAGCCTTGTTGTATTAATAGTTACTTCTCTTTTTCCCTGTTTACCCTCTGTTATAACCTTTTCATAGGTTTTGTATTCATCATTGTTATCAACAACAATTACATCGGCATCAAAATTTTCTTCGTATTTAATCTGTTCAACTGTCTTAACCGATAAAAGAGGTACCGGAACAACCACATTTATAATTTGACCGGGCTGAAGCACAGAATTTTCATTTAAACCCGGGTTTGCCGCAATAAGCTCATCCATGCTCATATCAGCATTTACCGCAATTTGAAACAGGCTGTCGCCCGAGCCTACGATATGCTGCTGAGGAGTATCGATGCTTTGAGAAAGCTTATTTAAAATTGTATCCTCAGTTTCTATCTCGCTGTTTTTTACAAATTTTTTTTCAAATTTTACATTCTGAACAAAGCTTCTTTCAACAAGCTGAGAATCTTTAGCTATATATTTTTTTGCAAAATCATCAAGTATTTTATTTGCGGTATCTTCATTTTCAATTAATGCTATAGGTTTTCCGTCTATAACCAAGCTGCACGCTTCTACCTGATACGTCAGGTTTTTGCATACCTCTGTAAGGATATAATCAGCCGATACAACTTCTTTTTTTGAAGCATGAACAGGCTTAAGGCTTATTTCTTCATTTAATTTTACATTTACGCCTTTTTCACTTTGTATCTTCGCCAGAGCATCATTATATATTTTTTCGGCTGTAATTTCTTTTTCTTTTATTGTTCCCACAAGTTTATCATCTACATAAACCTGCGATGCATTTTTATGAATAAATACCCAAATTAAAAGTATAATAATAATTAAGATAAAAACAAAATAAGAGTATTTTTTTAACATTTTAGATATTTTGGCAAAAAATGAATTTTCTTTTTTTGGTTTGTTGTCTTTTCTTTTATTTTTGGGATCCTTTGCGCCGATATTTTTTGAAGAAGCATTATTATTTCTTCTTCTTGAAAATCTTTGCCTGCTCCTTGAAACAAAAACAACTATACTGTTTTTTATCCCGGTTAAGCCAACAGCCCTCAAGCTTGCGTCAGATCCGCCCAAAACAGTTGTAAAGACGGCAATTTTTTCTTTTTCTGTATTTTCATTTGTGCCTAAATTATCTTCACAGGCCTCCGATACCGAAAACTGACTTTCGGTATCTTTATCCGCCTTATTTTCCGTTTGTTTGTGTTTTTTAGCCATGATTTCTCAGCCTTTGTCCTTTCGGTTTTTTAATAATTAACAAATTATTAATTTTCACCATTATTTAAAACTGTAATTGTTTTTGCAAGCTTAGAGGATGAATCCTCAAAAACTACATAAACTTTCATATCGTCATCAAGTTCACTGGACTTTATCTTTTTGCCGGATATTGAGCTTAAAAATACTGTATCGTCATCATATTCAACTTTTTCACGTTCTCCGTTTTCGGTAGTTTCGATGTAAATATAAGATGATTTAACAGAGCTTATATATCCGGTTGCATTTTTTTGAGAGCTTGATTTTTTTACATTAACAGTAACAGCCTCATCGCTTTCAAGATACATTTTAACCTTGTCGCCTACCTTAACCGAATAAAGATCGATTGTATTTTCATCAACCGTATAAAGCTTTGAAGAATCATCATTTTCATCTTCCGACAAGCCTATATATGAGCCGTCTGAACTTATCCTAACTTCCGTTACAAAACCTTCAAGGCTTCTTTTTTCTCCGCTTGCGCTTAAGCTCTCTATTTTGTTAAGGTTTGTTTTAAGGCTTACCTTATCTCCTATCCTAAGGTCATTCCAATCTGTTTCATCTTCTATATTTCTTGAAATCTCAGAGTCATCGGTTACAAAAAGCTCATAGCTTTTTCCATCGTCCTCTTCTACGATAAGAGCCGGCATTGATTTTGATTTGTTGTAATATTTTTTAACAAGAACGGCGTCATTTAATATTAAGCTGCCTCCCTCAAGCTCGAGAGAATATATTTTAGAGCCTAAAATTTTGGCTGTCGCTATATCATCTACACTTATTTCATCAACGGAAACCGAAACAGAATTTCTTGTTATTTTTGCATTGTCAGCCAATGTATATGTTTTGCTTTGCGTATTTACCTCATCTCTTGAATTAACCATACGATAGCTGAATGTAATATTATTGCCGTTTACAGCTTCAACGGAACCTACTATCATAGTAAGATCATCATCGGAAATCGAAGCGGTAATAACCGAGGAGTCATTCTGAACACCCTGATTGCTTTGCTCGCTTTGATTAACTTGATCATTTGGGATCTGGTTATTTTGATTATCCTGATCGCTTTGATCACCGTCTGAAAAATTTTCCGTATTCGGTATTACGGATGAGCCTGCGCTCTCAGCGCTAAGTTGAACAACCTCCGAATTATTTAAAAGAGCCGTAATATTCATTCCCTCTTTAAGATCTGACAAAGAGCCGTTAAAGCCGTCAATTTTTATCTCAGCCGAAGAGGTAACTTTATAAAGCTTTTGGGTTGAACCTATATTAATCTGAATTACATTAAGGCTGGGAAAATATTTATCCAGACTTCCCGAAACCGTTTCTATATTATTTACAACAACATTAGATGAAGATGACATATCTGTATTTAATGTAGAATCAGCAGAAACCGTTTTTCCCATATGCTTTAGGGTATTATTTAAAAGAACGCAAAAATCTGCCCTTGTTACGGCGCCATTTGGCCTAAATTTTCCGTCTGTATTGCCGCTTACTATTCCAAGGCTTTTAAGGTAATAAATACTTTGGCGCTTTGCCGAATTAATCAAAGAATCATCGCTGAATTTTTCTGTTATTTTATACTGAGCAGCTTCATTGCTCTTTCCCATAATTCTTACAAGAAAAACAGCAAATTCTTCTCTTGATAACGCCCTTATCTGCTCTTTGCCATCTGTATTTTTTATTACAAATTGGTTCAAATCTTCATTTTTAAGTACGCCCTTTTCCAAAAGGAAAGCTATTTCCTTATCTGCAGCGGGGTTCCATCTTTTAAATGCCTTAGCGTATTGGTCTATAAAGCTTTTTCTTTCGCTGTATATTTTATCGTAGTATGCCTTATCCTGATTTGAAGCTGAATTATAATTATAGCCCAAAACCTTCGAAAGAATTTTTGCCGTATCAAATTTATCAATAAAATTATCCGGATTAAAATTGCCTGACAAATCACCGACCATAAGCCCCTGAGATGTTATGCTGTTTATAGCGTCATACGCCCAATATGTTGATGAAACGTCATTAAAATTTGCTGCCGAAACAACCGATGGCGCAGCAAGCATAAAGGTTAAGCAAACGGCAGCTATCCTTAACGGCTTTATATATTTTTTCATATTAATCCTCCAAATATAAAAAATTTATCGGTAAATAATAAAAATTATGTTTTCAGATATATTCACACATAATTTATTTTAAACTATAATTTTTAAATTTTCAATAGCCGCATATAACAATATTTTAAGCCAAATTAATAAGATTTACAGCATTTTTATGCCCTGCTGATTTTAATTAAAAAAAAATTAATATATTTATGCAACTTTTTTAATATTTTTACAGTATACTTATATATAAAAGAAAATATCGGCTGATAATCAGCTTCATGCATTATAAGTACAATATAATTATAATATAAATTCAACTGTAACAGGAGGCTTAAATGAACTATAGAAGAAAAAAAAGAAAAAACAATTTAACTTTTGTTTCATTTTTATTTATAATACTTTTTTTCATTTTTTTAAGAATATTTATATTAAAATACAAAACTGTTGATTTTTTTGAATATTATAACCTCTCCGCCGACAGCGGCGCCGTTATTGTGGAAGATAAAGTCAGCGGCTTTGGCTTTGAGGAAAATGAAAACGACATTTATTTTTGCTTTGATTTTGTAAAAAGCTTTATAGATCCATACATATTTTGGGATGAAGCGGAAAAAAAGCTGACAATAACCACCGAAGATAAGGTTATAAGAATGAAAAGCAACGAGCTTGATTATTATATAAACAATGAGCCTCTTTCTTTGGATATACCTTTTTATATAGAAGATAATACTCCTTATATTCCTTCTTCGATATTAAAAAAGCTTTACAATATAAAAATAAATAAAATCGAAAAATCAAATATTATATCAATAAATTTTAACGACAAAGATTTTTATACGGCTGAAACTGTTAAAAGCACAAAAATGACATTCAACAGCGAAAAACCTTTTACAAACATAAAAGGAAAATTAGGAAAAGGAACCAGCGTATATATTTATCCCGACGATTCAACCGAAGAGCTTTACAAAATAAAAACAGACCTTGGTTATGTGGGCTACGCTCCAAAAAAAATATTCAGCGAGCCTAAACTTTATAAGGCTTCGGAAAACACAGAGGATAATAAAAACACAAATATAAATAAAATAAACGGAAAAATAAATCTTGCCTTTGAACAGGTTACAAATTATTCGGCAAACAATAAATTTAAAGAAACCGTTCCGGATGGAGTAAACGTACTTTCACCGACATGGTTTTCATTTGAGGATAAAAGCGGAAATATCAGAAACATAGCAGATAAATCTTATGTTGATTCCGCCCACAAAAATTCAGCTCAGGTTTGGGCGCTTATAACCGATAATTTCGATGCTGAAATTTCTCATGCCATATTATCGGCAACCGATACAAGAGAATATGTTATACGTCAGCTTTTAGCTTTTGTTTCTCTTTATGATCTTGATGGCATAAATATAGATTTTGAAGCTGTGCCGGTAAAAGACGGCGATTATTATATACAATTTTTAAGAGAGCTTGCTCCTCTTTTAAGGCAGCAGGGGGCTGTTTTATCTGCAGATATGTTTGTACCTAAACCATGGACTGAACATTATAACCGAAAAGAAGCGGCAAAAACAGTTGATTATATAATAGTTATGGGCTATGATGAACATTATGCAGGCTCAAATGTAAGCGGATCGGTAGCATCGATAGGCTGGTCTGAAGAAGCTGTAACGGAAACCTTAAATCAATCTGTTCCAAAGGATAAACTGATACTGGCTGTTCCGTTTTACAGCAGAATATGGAAAGAAACTTCTTCACAAAACGGTATTCAGGTTACATCAAAGGCATACGGAATGGATGAAGCAAAAAACTATATGCTTGAAAAAAACGCAAGCTTTAAATGGCTTGACGATATAGGACAATATTATGCCGAATATACCGAAAACGGACAAACTTATAAGCTTTGGCTTGAGGATGAAAAAAGCATCGGCTTAAAACTCGATCTTGTAAATAAATACTCGATAGCCGGCTGCGCATCATGGAAAAGAGGCTTTGAAAGCGAAAATACATGGAATATTATTAAAGAAAA
Organism: uncultured Clostridia bacterium; assembly: GCA_947630475.1. Taxonomy (GTDB): domain Bacteria; phylum Bacillota; class Clostridia; order Lachnospirales; family CAG-274; genus CANRHR01. Next base: position 16,785 of record CANRHR010000007.1, read on the forward strand.
GCTTTCCGCCGATTAAGATTAATGATATTTGTCGGTTATATGCATTTTTTCCCTATTCATTATATATAATATTTTAAGAAAAATATTGAGAAAGCGTTTACGGCGCTGTCTTAAGAAAGGAAAATATGCGATTTTTTAAATTTAGCGTTTTGGCAGCAATTTTTTTAATTATCTTTTCAGGCTGTACACAAAAGATTTCCGATTATGATAAGCTTCAAAAAAAGCTTATGGAAATGGAATGTTACAGCTGTGACGCCGAAGTCAAATACATATCAAACAAGGGCGAAAGCAGCTATCAAACAAAACAATTGGCGCTATCCGACGGAAGATATAAAATTGAAACAACAGCGCCGGATGAGGTTAAAGGAGGTATAATTTTATATGACGGTAAAATGATATGGCAGTATAATCCTCAAATAAAAAGCAAAGTTTCTCTTAATACTCCGGATAAGCCCGAAAGAACTCAAATAAATATATTTACATTTTTAAACAATATGGTTAAAAGTCAAGATGTAAGCGTTGAAAGCGCAACTATGGATGAAAGCCTTTATACTGTTTTTGAGGCTAAAATACCCGGTATGTCAAAATTTTTTTCAACCGAAAAATTGTGGCTTGAAAATAAATCAATGCTGCCCGTAAAACTTGAAATTTACGATACAGACGGAAAAACAAGAGTTGAGGTTTCTTTTGAAAACTTTAAATATAACCCCAAAATAGACGAATCTGTATTTTCTGTCGATAATTTGGGAAGCTAAAATTATAATTTTAAAAAACTTAAAATTTTTAAAGAAAGGAGTTTTTTCCTTGATAGAATACCAAAGAGTTATAGCAGAAATCAATCTTGATAATATTGCTTATAACATAAAACAAATAAAATCTATAGTAAATAAAGATACTAAAATTATGGCGATAGTAAAAGCCGACGGCTATGGGCATGGAGCTGTTGAAACAGCTAAAACCTGCCTTTACAACGGGGCTGATTTTCTTGGTACGGCAATGAGCGATGAGGGTGTCGAACTCAGGAAAAACAATATTTTTGTTCCTATCCTAATTTTAGGCTACACCATAGATTCAAAACTTGAAGAAGTTGTCGAATATGAGCTTACACAAACAATATTCTCTTTTGAAACGGCAAAAAAGCTTTCCGAAACAGCTAAAAGGCTTGGCAAAACAGCATATATCCACATAAAGCTTGATACCGGAATGGGAAGAATAGGTTTTAAGCCAAATGATGAAACAATTAAAACAATTGTAGATATATCAAAGCTTGACAACATAAAAATAACCGGCTTATTTACTCATTTTGCCACAGCTGACGAAAAGGATAAGTCTTTTACTGTTTTACAATTTAATCGTTTTAAATATGTAAGCGACAAGCTTAAAGAGCTTGGTTTTAAAGATATAATATGCCATGTTTCAAACAGTGGGGCAATATTGGATATGCCCGAGCTTAATCTTGATATGGTAAGAGCCGGCATTATAATATACGGTCTTTATCCCTCTGATGAAGTAAAAAAAATAATTGACCTTAAGCCTGCAATGAGTATTAAAACTCATGTAAGCTTTGTAAAGCAAACCGAAGAAAACACATCAATAAGCTATGCAAGATCATATTTTACAGATAAAAAAACAAAAATAGCAACTATACCCGTAGGCTATGCAGACGGCTACTCGAGGCTTTTAAGCAACAAAGCAAGAGTAATAATTAACGGCTGCTATGCAAAGCAAGTAGGCAATATTTGTATGGATCAGTTTATGACAGATGTTACCGAAATTGAAAATGTAAAAGAAAATGATGAGGTTATTTTAATGGGAAAATATAATGACCTTGAAATAACTGCCGAGGAGCTTGCTTCTGTTCAGGGTACAATAAATTATGAATTTATTTGCGGCGTAGGGAAGAGAGTTCCCAGGGTATATATAAAAAACGGAGAAATTTTAAAAACATTAAAGCTTTAATAATTATTTTGCTTTAATTTTTATACATAATTTAACATATTCAACAAGCTTTACATATAATACAGGGCATAGGTATAATTAAGAAATTTATTGCTGATACTATTTATATAAAACCATATATAAACAGAAAAGGAAGTGCGGCAATGATAATCTTTTTTATACATAGGCAGAATATCCAAATAAAAACCAAAGCCTCCAAAGCTAAAGATTATAATAAAAAATTTTTAAGTTTGGAGTGTGAATATCAGTGATCGTTAAAAGAGGAGATATTTACTATGCTGATTTAAGCCCTGTTGTCGGATCTGAACAAGGCGGGGTTCGTCCTGTTCTTATAATACAAAATGATGTGGGAAACCGTTACAGCCCAACTATAATTTGCGCCGCAATAACATCTCAGATTAATAAGGCTAAGCTTCCTACTCATATTGAAATAGATTGTATTAAATATTCATTGGTTAAGGACAGTGTTGTTTTGCTTGAACAGGTAAGAACATTAGATAAAAAAAGGCTTAGGGAAAAAATCGGTCATTTGGACGAAGAGCTTATGTCTAAAGTTGACAAAGCAATTATGACCAGCCTTGGGCTTCATTAAAAAAATAAAAAAAATCGAAAAAGTCCGTTTGGGCTTTTTCGATTCAGCTTGTCAATAAATCAAATGCTGCTTTTTTTAATTATTTTCTTCCATAGCCAAAACCAGATTAAGTATCATTTCATTGGCAGGTACAGAAATGTTAAGCTTATGCGCTTTATTTACAACTGTGCCGTTAATTTTTCGAACTTCCGTAGTTTTTCCGTCTTTTAAATCTGCATATATACTTGTGTATCCATTTGGAGCATTTTTAAGATGAGCTGATATACGCTCTATTTGTTCTTGCGCATCAAAATCATAGCCGTCTGCATTAGCCACGGCGCATATTTCCGTTATCAGATTTTTTGCAATATTCCATGCATATTCATTTTCAATTATATATCCCTGTCTTACCTGAAGCAGCCCGGAAAGCACACTTGATGAAGCATTTATCATTAATTTGCTCCAAATCATTTGCCAAATATTATCGGTTATTTCACATGGAAAGCCGCAATTTTTTAATTCTTGCGCAATATTTTTAAGCTTTGAAGCACTGCCTGTCAAAGCGCCAATCGCAGTTAATCCGCCTCCGCTGTGGCAAATGGTTCTGCTGTCTTTAAGATAACTTCCCTGCTGAGTTGTGCCTATAACAACATTTTCTTTGTCGGCATATCGGCATAACAATTCTTCATGCCCCGCACCGTTTTGAAGAGTCATAATAACAGTATTTTTGCCAATAATACAGCGATTATTGTTTAACGCCTCTTCCGAGCTTCCGGATTTTACAAAAAGCATTATCAAATCCGACTCAGGCATTGCGCTTGAATCAGCCAAAGCTAAAGGATAATATGTACATTCTTCCCCATTTGCTTCACAAACACAAACGCCGTTTTTTTCAATATTTTTCATTTTTTCTTTATTATGCCCTATTAAAGTTACGTTATTTCTCTTAGATAAATAACTTCCAAACAAAAGACCCATAGCGCCGGGTCCTATAACTGCAATATTCATTTTATTCTCCTTTATTTTTACTGATAAAAATTAAAACTATAAAAATTCAACTTTGCCGCTTTCAATGCAGTAAACAGCGCCGCATACCACCAAGCCATTCTCATTTTCAAGTTTTTTAATGTCTATATTGCTTTCTATAGTATCTACACTGTGTTTAACATTAAGGCAGCAGGCTTTAAATTCGTCTTTTTCATCTCCCACAGCCTTAAGTATCTCATCTGTAATATATTTAATATATCCGTTTGGGCTGTGATTCATAGCCGCATCAACAGCTCCGCAATGATTATGTCCCAGCACAACAATAAGAGAACAGCCCAAATGTTCGGCAGCATATTCTATGCTGCCAAGCTGATGGTTATCTATAACATTTCCTGCTATTCTTATAACAAATAATTCGCCTATTCCGGCATTAAACACGCTTTCGGGAATAACTCTTGAATCCGAACAGGCAACTATTACGGCATACGGATTTTGTCCGTTATCGCAGGTTAATTTACGAATCGCCGGAGAGATGTTTCCGCTGCTTGTTTCGGAGTTTATATAAATTTCATTTCCTTTTTTAAGCCTTTTTATAGCTTCATCCGCCGTAATTTTTATATTCATTTTTTATCTTCCTCTTTTTTAATTTTGCTAACTTGCCGATATATCGATTATATCACAAATAAATAAAAAATTGATAAAGTTTTAAGCAAAAACATCAAAATTTTTTACAAATTAATTTTCTTTAAGTTAACTAAAACAATTGAAATTTGACGAATATTCTGTTATAATTACTTTTGTTATTCTTGTATTTTAAAAATCAAATTCTTTTCTCAAAACTATTAAAGAAATAGGTGACAAATCGTTAAATGAATCTTATAGATAATCAAAAAAAAGTTAAAGAATCTTATGTTTTAAAATTTTTTATAATAGTTTTAAGCATCATTATTGTATACAGTATTATAGGTTTTTGTTGGTTGTATTTTTATTTAAAAAACATTTCTCATTCTGTTTATGATCCTTCTATGCAAAACGATATCTCGATAGAAAATGAAAGTATTTTAATCCAAAAAGAATCCGAAAATATAAATGAATCTGACGAAAACGACGGTATTTTATCAAATTTTTTAACCCCTCCTCCAAGGACAAATTTTCTTATAGCCGGTGTAGATAAAAATAAAAGTCTTACAGACTGCATCATAGCGGGCAGCTTTGTAAGCGAAACAAATGAAATAAATCTTATCTCTATACCAAGAGATACATATGTTGAGCTTGAATCAGATAAGCTTAAAAAAATGAAAAACGCTCCATCTGTTATGAAAATAAATGCCGTAAACGTTTACGGAGGCAAAAAATATGGTATGGAGCTTCTTAAAAGTGAAGTTGAAGAAATACTGGATATAAATATTGATTATTATGTTAAGGTTGATCTTGACGCATTTAAAAATATTGTAGATGCTGTAGGAGGAATTTATTTTGAAGTTCCTTCCGGAGGATTATACTATTCCGATCCCACTCAAAATTTATACATAAATCTTAGGGGCGGATATCAGCTTTTAAACGGAAAACAGGCTGAAGGCCTTGTAAGATTCAGAAAAGGATATTCTCAGCAAGATTTAAAAAGAGTTGAAGTTCAGCAGGAATTTTTAAAAGAATTTTTAAAACAGGCTTTTACCAAAGAAAATTTAGGAAACAATATAATAACATTAGTATCCAATTATATAAAATATGTTGATACAAATTTCAGTGTTGAAGATATTCCTAAATATTTAAAATGCATAAATTCATTAAATACAGATAATATTTCGTCAACAACTCTTCCGGGCTATGCCGATATGATAGACGGCGCTTCTTATTATATAAAAGACAATGCCAAAACAAAAAGAGTTGTCGAACAATATTTTTACAGTACTTCATCAGAAACCACAGAAAACGAAACTACCGAAAATGAAACTCTTGATAAATAAAGATAAAAAACATAAAAAATAAGCCGCTTCCCTTTAATAATAAGGAAACGGCTTATTTAAATGAAAATTCTTCGCTTTCTATTTCTTTCACAACCCCTCTTACAACACTGCTCTTCATTTTTGTGTTTTTATTTATACTCTATTTTGATAATTTTTTTTAATTTTGAAATTACCCAATCTATATAAAATCAGCCACCCACAATAAAACCGGCTGATGAACACTGTTTTCAAAATTAACCACATTTTATAAATTAATCTTACTTAACAATATGACCATTTACAACTTTTGTTGTAAAATAAATGATAAAAATAATAGAGATAAATAAAACACATTAAATTGATTAGCCCATTGGAATCACCCTTTCATTTAAAACAATAAACACTGTTTTTAAGCAAATCATCCATTGGAATCAATCCTTTCTTAAATAACCCAAATATTATATAACGTTATAACAATTAATTAAGTTATTTTTTATGATTTCATTATACATATACTTTAAAACAAAGTCAAGAGGCTTTTTTATTTTTAGTAAAAATATACAAAACACCCACTAAAATCAAACATTTTTAGAGGGTGTTTTTAGTCACTTTTAAGAGCAATTTATTTATTCATCTTTTTTCTCCATTCAGCCTTATTTATCTGCTTAGATCTTGCTATGGAGAGAGCATTTTCCGGTATATCCTTTGTAATTGTAGAGCCTGCGGCTATATAAGCATTTTCTTCTACGGTTACAGGGGCGATAAGATTAGTATTGCAGCCTATAAACGCATTATCCTTTATTGTTGTTCTGAATTTATTTCTTCCGTCATAATTTACCGTTACCGTTCCGCAGCCAAAATTTATATTCTTTCCTACATCGGAATCGCCTACATATGTTAAATGTGAAACCTTTGTTCCGTCATCGATATTAGAATTTTTTATCTCAACAAAATCACCTATCCTAACGTGCTCGCCTATTTTTGAATTTGGCCTTAAATAAGCATACGGACCTACAGTTGTAAAATTATCCACCTCGGCATTAATTAATGTTGAATGCTGAATTATAACCGCATCTTTAACAACAGATGAAATTATTCTTGTATTTGGCCCTATAATACAATCGGAGCCTATTTTTGTTTTTCCCTCCAAAATTGTTCCGGGCAGTATAACTGTATCGGCAGCTATTTCAACATCCATTCCTATATATGTGTTATCGGGGTCCTCTATAGTAACTCCTTCTATCATTAATTTTTCGTTAATTCTTCTTTTCATTATCTTTGACGCCTGAGAAAGCTGAAGCTTTGAATTTACTCCCAAAAATTCGTTTTCATCTTCGGCGGTCATAATTCCTACTTTACCGCCATTATTTTTTAAAATTTCCAAAACGTCGGTAAGATAATATTCTCCCTGAGCATTGTTGTTTGTTAAGCTTTTAAAAGCCTCTTTAAGCTCTTTAGCTTTAAATATATAAACTCCCGTATTAATTTCCTTTATTTCTTTCTCGGCTTCTGTTGCATCCTTTTGCTCTGTAATCTTTGAAAACACTCCGTTTTCTCTTATAATTCTTCCATATCCAAACGGATTTTCAACAACAGCAGAAATTACCGTAGCAAAATTATCTTCACTTACATGAATATCATTAAGCTTTTTAATGGTTTGTGCAGTTATAAGAGGAGTATCACCGCATAAGACTAAAATATTGCCGTCTTCAGCTATAAAATCAGACGCCTGCATAAGGGCATGACCTGTTCCCAACTGTTGTTTTTGAAGAGCAAATTTAACTCCATCGCCTATCATAGCCTTAACCATTGCGCTCTGATGACCTACTATAACGCATATATCCTCCGCCCCTGCATTTCTTGAGGCAGTTATAACATAATCTATCATTGTTTTATCCAAAACCTTATGAAGCACCTTAGGAACCTTTGATTTCATTCTTGTGCCCTGTCCGGCAGCAAGTATAACTACTTTTAAATTACTCATAAATACACCTCATTAAATTTATATAATTATATATATTTTCTCATTTTATTAATTATTTTTCAAGACCTTTTTACATTTATTTTCAATTTGTGCTTCATGGCTTACGCTCCTTTCCGAGATAAGTATCTCTTTCTCTCTGTCAGGCCCAATCAATCTGACGGTTTTGAAAATAAAAAACAGCCGCCTCTTTCGAAGCAACTGTTACGCTATATTTTTTCAGAAACAATTTATATTTATTAACATCATAATTTCTTTCTTATCTCGCATAAAAGCTCATAAATTGCAACTTGTCTGTCTTCCAAGCAAAGTGATTTAAACTCTCTGATTCCCATCATTCTGCTTTCTGTTTCATCACCCTGTATTACTGATGGCTGCTCATCTTCAGAAAAAGCCTCCCTCGAAATAGTTCTTGTTGTCATTTTGAAAAGCTGTTTACCGGAAAGGTACTTTCTTAAAGTAGTTTGCTCTGCTAAATATGAGCTTAAAAGTTTAAGCGCTTTTGTTGGCATCGGAAGATCATCTTCACTTTCAAGCTCAATCTCTAACGTCATTTCATCTTCCGAAAAATTGTAACCGACAATCTGCTTCGGATTCCTGGCAATCAGTGATTTTGTATTATAATTTCTAACCGCTTCTTTTATTGCTGTTTTTGCCTCTTCATCAAACTTGGCATTTGCTTTTACAAACTGTACGCTGATTAAATATTTATTCTTCATCATTGTAACTTCCTTTTAATATTATTTTTAGATAAAAACATTCTATCCGGAAATCAAATGTTATTCATCTGGTAATATAATATCATGTATTCATCATAAGATCAACATGAAATCAAATTAATTTTATAAAATTATTAATATGTCAGTTAAAAATAATTAAAAGAAAGATTTTTTGAAAGAACTTTTTCAACAATTCTGTAAACCGCAGAATTATCAGGCACATAACAGGTTCTTACATTATTTTCATTTTTTATATACATAACCTGAAAATCAATTCTCGGATGATAAAAAAGACTCACTATTTGATTTGTATTTAAACAATTATCTATTCTTGCTTTCATATTGTCAACATCATATATATTTAAAATATAATCCGCCGGAGTGGGAACATACTTTATTTTTTTTCCGTTTGCTCTTGTCCAGTCAACAATATATCCTTTTGATTTGACGCTGCATTCCTGCTGATAAATAACATCATAATATTTTTCAGCATACCTGAGGGTATCAGATGTTGCTCCGTAGTGAGGAAATTCAAAAAAGCTTACTTCATAACCCAGATCTCTGGCTACCTTTTTAGCCTCTAACATTCTGTTTATACATTCTATATCCGAAAAAGGCATTTTAGAGTCAAATTCATAACCATCTGCGCTTTTTTCATTCCCATACTGATGAGTATAGCCATGAATGCCTATCTTTCCTCCGTTTTTAACAAGATAATCCAAGGTATACAAAAAGCTTGCATTATACAAATTAAAGTTTTTTGTAAGACTATTTTCTATATTTGATGAGGGATTTTTATAAAGAGGAATCCAAGCTATATAAAATTTTTGAGAATTTTTATATAAATAATCCGAAATCGCCCTAAGCTTTTCAAGCCCTATGTCATCATAATAACCCAAGGGATCTATACCGTCAGCCATAATATCTTCAAGCCTCAGGTAAGCCGAATGTTTATCGCCGTCGGCTAAAGAGCTTTTAACACAGCCGTCACCGGAATACCATATCTCAACCTTATTTTGTATTGAGTAAAAAACAGGCTCATAAACACTGTTTTCCAAAAGACTGAACATAGATATGTATTCTTGTGAATTTACAGTTAAAAATCTTTTTGGAAATGAATCATCATTTTGTTTGCTTATATAAAATTCACTGTTATTAAGCTTTATATTTACGCCATAACTGTCTTCGCTGTATTCTCCTCCAAAAGCCGAAACTGTTTCGCTTAAGGGAAGATAAATTCTTCCTGTAGCTATATAAGGCTTATTTTTAAATTCTATTTTTTCTCCCAAAAAGTAAAATTCAGATGAAAGCTCTACTTTAGGCAGATCTATCTGAAGGGGCGAAATATCAGCCGGAAGCTGCCAATCGGCAAGGCTTGCGCATACTGAAGCAGTCATTGCAAAGCTTGAAACAACAATTATAAATGCAGCCATTATATTTTTAAATAATTTTATAAATTTTGATGTATATATTATTTTTTTGATTATACTCATTACGTCAACCTTCTTTTTGTCAATTTGCTTCGTTTGATATTATATATTTTTCAAAAGTGTTTTCAATATTGTTTCCGGTAACAGCCAAATATGATTCTTTCTGAGCTTCTTTAAGCCTTGAAATATCAGCGTTTCTTAAAAGATATGTATTATTGCCCTGCGAAATATCATTTAGGGCGTCATATATAGATAAAACTCTTATATTATACGCCCCCGTGGTATCTCTCCACTGAACCCATGTAGGTATAAAGCTTATTTCTTTTATTTCAGCTTTTTCATCATTTTTCTTTTCTATCTCAATATTAAGTATAACGCCGGTATCCCTTGGTTTTGTACGCTGAGATGATATAAAATTTCCCAAAGAATACGCCACGAAAGCTGTTTTTCCACTCATATCGGTTTTTACATACTGCATAGGCTGAAGAACATGAGGATGACTTGCCAAAACGATATCGGCTCCGTCATTTATCATATTATTTATCCAATCTTTAAAAACATCTCTCGGATAACTTTCGTATTCATTGCCAATATGCGGCATAACTATAAGAATATCCGGATTTTCTTGTGAAGCTCTTTCAATGTCTTTTTTAATAAGCTCCTCATTTAATATATTTACGGCATATTTTTTATCCTCAGGAATATTTATTCCGTTTACGCCATAAGTGGAGCTTACAAAAGCAATCTTTATTCCATTAACATCTTTTATGAATACACTTTCTCTGTCCTGCTGAGATTTATATGTACCGAAATGGCCTATATTTTTTTCATTTAAAAGATCTATCGTTCTGAAAAGACCGTTTATGCCTTTATCCATACAATGATTATTTGCCGTTGTTAAAACATCAAAGCCTGCATTTTTTATTGCATCCAAAAAACTATCGGGAGTATTAAAGCAAGGGTAATCGGAATAACCAACCTCACTTCCCGCAAAAACAGTTTCAAGATTTCCTACAGTTAAATCTGCATTTTGAAGATATTTATAAACAGGCTCAAATGCATAGTCAAAATTATATTCACCTGTATTTTTATCATAGGCATCATCCATCTGCCACTGATGAACCATTAAATCGCCGACAACGGCTATACTGGCATTTTTTATAACATCTTCTTTTATATCTTCCTTGATATCCTCTTTAGTATCCTCCTGATATTTATAGCTTTGTTCTGTTTCGTTTAATTTATTTAATTCATAATTTTTTTTGTTTATTTCGCTTATTCCCACCGAAACAGAGATGGTAAGAAAAGAAAAAAAAGCAAAAATCAAAAAATTTTTTACCATAAATTACCTCGTTTGCATTTTTAGCACACAAAGTATCGGATACTTTTATCGTACAATTATTATATATCATAAGTTTTATATTTTAAAGGCTCTGTCTCATAAAGGTTGTTTCCTCTGCTGTCTATTATAACAATTCCCGGAAAATTTTCAACCTCCAGCTTATAAACAGCCTCAGAGCCTAAATCAGAATAATCCACAATTTCACATTTTTTTATACATTCTGAAATTAATGCTCCGGCTCCGCCCACAGCCCCTATATAAACAGCGCCGTAATTTTTCATAGCTTCTATAACGCCTTTATCCCTTGCTCCCTTGCCTATCATAACAGTAACGCCAAGCTCTATCGTTTTCGGTGAATAGCTGTCCATTCTGCTGCTTGTTGTAGGGCCTGCCGAGCCTATAACCTCACCGGGCTTTGCAGGTGAAGGACCTGCAAAATATATAGACTGATCTTTTAAATCAAAAGGCAGAGCTATACCCTTTTCATAATTTTCAAGCATTCTTTTATGGGCGGCATCTCTTGCCGTATAAATAATTCCGGTTATCAAAACCATATCGCCGGCATTAAGTTTTTTTGCCTCCTGCCTTGTTACAGGCGTTTTTAATTGAACCTTTATTTTGATCTCCCCCTAAGCATAAATTAATGATATTTATGGTTATATTATACATTCCCTGTGTCTTGTAACATGGCAGCTTATATTTACCGCAACAGGAAGCCCTGCAATATGCGTAGCAAAGGTTTCTATATTAATGCCCAAAACAGTTGAATTTCCTCCAAGCCCCTGCGGGCCTATGCCAAGCCTGTTTGCTTTTTCAAAAAGTTCCTCTTCAAGCTGCCTTATATGCTCTTTGTCTGATTTAATCCTTATATCCCTTAAAAGAGCCTTTTTTGCAAGTATGGCGCTAAGCTCAAAATTTCCGCCTATGCCAACCCCTACTACCATAGGAGGACAAGGATTTGAGCCGGCGGCTTCGATTGTTTTTAAAACTGATTTTTTTATTCCCTCAATCCCCTCTGATGGCTTAAGCATATAAATTTTGCTCATATTTTCACTTCCGAAGCCCTTTGGCGCAACCGTTATTTTTACTTTATCGCCAGCTGTTATATAATAATGTATTACAGCCGGAGTATTATCAAATGTATTTACCCTTAGTATCGGATCATTCACAACCGATTTTCTTAAATACCCCTCTTTATATCCCTCTCTTACGCCCTCGTTTATCGCATCGTTAATATTGCCGTTAATAAAATGAACATCCTGCCCCGCTTCAATAAAAACAACAGCCATTCCAGTATCCTGACAAATAGGCTTAAGCTTCTGTTTTGCAAGGTCCGCATTTTTTATAATCTGATTTAAAATATCTTTGCCTATTTCGGATTTTTCAATATCTCTCGCCTTTTGTATTGAGCAATATATATCATCGTTTAAAATACAGTTTGCTTCTATACACATTTCTTTTATTTTATCCTTAATAATACCTACGTCGATATCTCTCATTTTAAATCTCCTATAAAGCTAAAATTTATATCTGTTTCTTCTATATTAATGTATTTTTACGGGCAGTATGTTACAGCTTGTCTGCCCATTTGTTCCCACGCCTTAATAAATAAATCTCTTTCTCTTTTTTTAACGGAAGAATTATCAAGAGGATCGTTATAATAAATATAATTTTCATCATATCCCGTTACTAAAACAGAATGTTCACTGTAAGTTATATAAATATAGCCCTCTTCTGTTTTCCATTTTTCAAAATCGGAAGAATCAAGAGGCTTGAATTTTGAATTTGTTATTATCCATACAGGCCTGTTTTTGCTTATATAAAATAAAATATCTTCACCTCGGCATCCCGTAATATCAAGAGCCTGATCGCCTATATAATTTGACAAAAGCTCATATATAGGCCCATGATAAACTCCCAAGCCCTTATTTTTTTTATTATATATATCTCCAACAAAGCCGACATTAGGATTTCCATAGCATATCTCTCCGTTTTCGATCCTGTATTCGGAGTTATCCTTTGCTATATTTTGGGCGAGAATCATCTTATCCGCTTTAATCGATTTATAATTTAAAAGCATAGCAAGGCTTGTAACCTCACAGCCTCTGTTAAGCTCCGGATTTTGGGATATAAGAGGAACATTTTTTATAATATAAGAAGCCTTAACAGGCTCGTGGTTGTTCCATATAAAGCTTTTGCTCTTTCTGTAATATATATCGCAGCCGCCTATCTCATCCGCATAGCTTAAGGCATCGGAAAAGTTTGAAAAAGCTTTAAAATCATCACTGTTTTGTTTGTATACATTATAAGCCGGAGTATTATCCCAAAGCCAGCTTCCGCCTATTCTCTTGACAGCCGCATTTTCATATTTTCCCGCATAATTTAAAGCATCGTCATAGTTAAAAAAAGTTTTTATCAGTCTGTCATTTTGATAAACCTCATATTCCCCTTCAAAAACATCCTTAACAACACTTTTCACACTTTTATTTTTATCTTCAAGCTCTTGTTTTAAAAAGCTGTTTTTATTTTTATTATCTATAAAGTTATTATTTATAACAACAAAAATAAAAACATTTACAGTTATCAAAATTATAAGAAGCAGGATTATAATTATTTTTTCAAAAAAAGACATAATAAACCCTTCTTTATATAAAAGCTTTATTTTCGACATCTGTAAGATTATATCATATCTTAAATTAAAACTCAATACGGCAGCTTTTATTAAGAAAATGAGTTTTCAGCGCAAAACGTCAAATAAAATTTTATAATAATAACCAAAACAAAAATAAAGTATATGTAGCCTTAATTAAGTTATTCACAATTATATATAGTAGCAGACAATAATTCAATACCCATTTTTTTAATTTATTTATCCACATTTTTATTAAATCAATGTATATTTTTAACAAAATCTTTTTTAATCGACAAAAAAATTATACATAAATACTGATTTTTCCCAATAATTCAGCTTTTATAAAGCTAAAAAAACTTTTTTTCGACTTTTTTTTAATTTAAAATAATTTTGCGGCTATGCAATTTTCATAAAATAAAGCTTTAAATTTTATGAAAATTATTATATCTACTATAATTTTTAAAATTTATTTCGAATTGAAAACACTTTTTTTCTAATTAATATTACCATTGCTTATCCACATTTTTTTTGATATTATATTAAATACATGAGGATAAGTTTTATTTTATTTTCAATTTTTTATGGATAATTTTTAAATTATCCGTAAGTTATCCATATTTTATTGATAACTATATGGATAACTTATTTATTTATATTAATTTTTCTGATTTTTTCATTAGCTTTATATGTTTATAACAGGTTATCCATGTTTATTGATAACCATATTTTTTACTCTGTTTTTATATTCTTATCAACATATTCACACAGCTAAATTTTATTGTCAATGTTAATAATTACTTATCCACAATTAATATGTCAGTTTACCTTTTTTTCGGGAGGAAAAAATCATTATGCTTGATCTACAAACCTGTTGGAAAAACGTTCTTGAAAAAGTAAAAGAAGAAATTTCCAACTTAGCATTTAATACATGGTTTAAAAACATAGAACCTATAAAACTGAGTGAAAGTGAGCTTATACTTCTTGTTGAAGATCCTATACACAAGGAGCAGCTTGACAAAAAATATCTAAGGCTTTTAGAATGTGCCGTAAACGAAACGCTTGGAAGAAATGATATCGATGTAAGCATTGTCACTCAAAATATGCTGTCAAACATAAACGGAACGGATTCTTCTGTTGCGGCCGAAAAATCTTTAAGCGAATATAATCTTAAATCCAATTATATATTCGATAATTTTGTAATAGGCTCCAGCAACAAAATAGCCCATGCGGCTGCCGTTGCCGTTGCCGAAAATCCCGGAAATTCCTATAATCCTCTTTTTTTATACGGTGATTCCGGCTTGGGCAAAACTCATCTTATGCACGCAATCGCCCATTATATATTAGAGCAAACGCCTATCTCAAAAGTTTTGTACGCTTCGTGCGAACAGTTTACAAATGAGCTGATATCAGCCATAAAAAATAACACAACTGAAGAATTTAAAATTAAATACAGAAAAATAGATGTTCTTCTAGTTGACGATATACAATTTATAACAGATAAAGACACAACACAAGAAGAATTTTTTCATACTTTCAATGATCTTTTTAATCTCGAAAAACAAATTATAATCTCAAGCGATCGTCATCCGGACGAAATTAAGACGCTTACAGAAAGACTTCGCTCCAGATTCGCTTGTGGTCTTATAGCCGATATAAAGCCGCCGGATTTTGAAACAAGGACGGCAATAATAGAAAAAAAAGCCGAAAACTTAGGCGTTGTAATACCAAAAGAGGTTTCTCAATTTATAGCCCAATCGGTTAAATCGAATATAAGAGATCTTGAAGGAGCTTTAAACAGAGTGCTTGCCTATGTAAATTTAACAAATCAGGCTCTCAATCTGGAGCTTGCTCAAGAGGCATTAAAGGATATTTTAACATCAAAAGTAAATTATCAATTAAATATAGACGCAATAAAATCAGCCGTTGCATCTCATTTTAATCTTAAACTGGAGGATATAGACAGCAGAAAAAGAACAAAGGATATAGCAGCCGCAAGGCAGGTAGCTATGTACATATGCCGTGAGCTTTTAGACGAAACGTTCGAAAATATAGGAAATAATTTTAAGAGGGATTATACAACCGTTATTTCAAACACTCAGGTTATAGAAAACAAAATAAAAGAAAATCCTGCTTTTAATCAGGAAATAACATCATTAATGGAAAAAATAAAGCAAAGATAATACTTTAAGCTAAGGTTTTGCTATAAACCATTGGTTATGAGTACGCGTCATAAACAGAGCGCTAATATTACCGATTTATTCTTATTTTTTTTCGTTGACAACTTGTTTGCAACAATGTTATTTAAGTGTTAATAATATATGGATATATTGTATAATATGGATAAGTAGGATAACTTATGGATAACTTATTACTTATTCTTTGATAATTTAATATTAAAATTTCCCTTTTTTTCAAGCTTTTTTTAACTTATCCACATATTAACGCTTACTACTACTACTACTACTGAAAAAAAATAATTATATATTTTTATACAAACCGAAAGGAGTTATCCATATATGAAAATAAAATGCAGCAAAGACATTCTTATATCAAATATCAACATAGTTTCAAGAGCGGTAAGCTCAAAAAGCACAATGGAAATTCTTGAATGTATACTTTTAACTGCAGACAACAAGGGATTCAGACTTATGGCAAATGATCTTGAAATGGGAATAGAAACATCAAACATCGAAGCCGAAATAGAAGAAACGGGCTCTATAGCATTAGAAGCAAAATTCTTCTCCGAAATAATAAGAAATCTTCCCGAAGATGATGTTTTTATAACAACGGATAAAAAAAATGTGGCTTCAATAAAAAGCGGAAAAACAGAATTTAAAATACTTGGAAGAGATTCTAAAGAATTTCCGGTTATAACAAAAATAAAAAAAGAAAATAAATACAGCATAAACCCCGTTATATTTAAAAATATGGTAAGACAAACCGTTTTCAGCGTTTCTGTTGATGAATCAAAGCCGATATTGACGGGAGAACTTTTGGAAATAAAAAAAGAAAGCTTTAATATGGTTGCCATCGACGGCTTTAGGGTTTCATTCAGAAAAACATCATTAGATCAAGATTATGATGAAAAAAGCGTGGTTGTTCCTGCAAAGGCTCTCTCTGAAATAAGCAGGATACTGACAGACAAAGATGACGCAATGTTTAATATATATTTTACGGACAATCAAATTTTATTTGAGCTTGACAGCTGTATAATGATTGCAAGGCTGCTTGAGGGAGATTTTATAAAATATGAACAGATCTTTCCCGAAGATTATACAACAAAAATAGAAATAGACAGGCTTAAGCTTTTAAGGAGCATCGAAAGAGCCTCGCTTATTTCAAAAGATAACAAAAAAACTCCCGTTAAGCTTAAAATAGATAATGACGGAAAGGTTACAATTACTTCAAATACAGATATAAGCAATTCATACGAAGAAATTCAATCAGAAATTGAAGGAAAAGAAATTAATATAGCTTTCAATCCAAAATATCTTATAGATGCTCTTAAAGCTATTGATGAAAGCAATATTTTCATACAATTTATAACAGATCTCAGCCCATGCATTATAAAGGGCGTTGAAGATGAAAGTTATAAATATTTGATACTTCCGCTTAAGCTTAAAAATTAATAATTTTTATTATTTAACGACGGCTTCTGACTGCCCCGTCTCTTAGGTCTTAGGCGGGGCTTACTCAGTCGATAAAACTAAGGAACTGAAGATTTTAAGTCCGAACGGGCTTTTTCGACACTCAGAAGGAAATGCTTGCATTTCCTTTATTTTTTTATAAATGCAGATATCATTTTGTTAATACAATAAAGGAGATTATTCATGAATAAAATAAAAATAAAAACCGAATATATAAAGCTTCAGCAGCTTTTAAAATTGGCAAATGTTGTATCTCAAGGCTCCGACGCCAAGCTTATTATTGCCGACGGAGGCATAAAGGTAAACGGAGAAATTGTATCTCAGAGAGGAAAAAAGATATATCCCGGAGATGTTGTGCAGTGTCCGAATGATGTATATATTGAAGTTACCGATTAAATGTAAAAAAAGGTGAAAAAATGTTTATAAACAGGCTTTGCTTAAAAAATTACAGAAATATCGATTTTGCAGATTTGAAATTAAAAGATGGAGTTAATGTTTTTTATGGAAACAACGGAAACGGAAAAACAAATCTTTTGGAATCTGTTTATATGTGTTCTACCGGAAGAAGCCATAGGACTCATAATGACAGAGAGCTTATAGGCTTTAATCATGAAGCGGCACATATTCAAATTTATATAAATAAAAAAAATATAACAGACAGAATTGATATTCACTTAAAAAAAGATAAAAAAAAAGGAGCAGCCGTTAATAATTTGCCTATAACAAAGCTTGGCGAACTTTTTGGTGTTTTAAATACAGTAATATTCACTCCCGAAGATTTGGCTCTTATTAAATCAGGGCCTTCCGAAAGGAGAAGATTTATGGATATAGAACTTTGTCAGATAAGCAATGTCTATTATTATGAGCTTCAGCAATATTACAAAGTATTGAAGCAAAGAAATAATTTGTTAAAAATACTTCAAAAAGATAATAAATTAATAGATACAATATTTGTTTGGGATGAACAGCTTGTAAACTTTGGAGAGAAAATTATAAAAAAAAGAGAAAATTTTATAAATGCCATAAATAAAATATCCTCAAAAATTTACAAAGATATAACAGGCGGCGAAGAAAGGCTTGATATTTTATATAAAAAAAATGTTTCCGAAAACGAATTTAAAAACAAAATAAAAAAAAATACAGAAAAGGATATATTTCTTGGTTCTACATCATACGGTCCTCATAAAGATGATATATTTTTTTTAATAAATAAAATGAATGCAAAAGAATATGGCTCTCAGGGCCAGCAGAGATGCGCCGTTCTTTCCGCAAAGCTTGCCGAAATTGAGCTTATAAAAGCAAGAATGAACAGACGTCCTGTGCTTTTGCTTGATGATGTTCTATCGGAGCTTGATAAAAAAAGACAAAATTATCTTATAAGAAGCGTTAAAAACATACAAACAATAATTACTTGCACTCATATTGATGATATAATAGAAAAAATGGCTGATAACTCAAACTTTTTTTATGTTGAAAAAGGAAATATCGTTTCTATGGATAAAAAGCTTTAAAAATCATTTAACCTAAGCCGTCGGTTATGGGTACTTACGAATATCATTGACTTTTTATGCACAAAAATTAAAAACATTAAAATTTTTCTGTTAAAAATTTGAAATTTATGGTATAATCTTAATATTGCAATAAATTTTCAATATTCTTTTTGGATTCATTCGGAGTGATTTTTATGTTTTTAAAAATTGCAGATGGATTTGAAATTTCTATTGAAGATATAATTTGTATCATCAATATCAATTCAAAAACTAACGAAGATGAGATAAACAAAGAATTTATTTTAAATAATAAAAAAATAATAAGACTTTGTGATAAAAATATACGTTCGGCTGTTGTTGCAAAAATCAATGACAATATAAAAATTTATCTTTCTTCTTATTCAGTTTCTTCAATAGAAAAATCATATCGCAAAAAGTTTTTATAATATATTTGCTGTTTGTTGTAAAGGAGAATTGTTAATGGCGCCTGAATATAATGAAAACCAAATTCAGATTCTTGAGGGTCTTGAGGCTGTAAGAAAAAGACCCGGTATGTATATAGGCTCAACCTCGGCAAGGGGACTTCATCATCTTGTTTATGAGATTGTGGATAATTCCGTTGACGAGGCTCTTGCCGGATATTGCAATTATATTGAGGTATGTATAAAACCGGGAAATGTAATATCTGTTAAGGATAACGGAAGAGGTATTCCGGTAGGAATACATCCTCAAAAGGGCATCCCTGCGGTTGAGGTTGTTTTTACAGTGCTTCATGCCGGAGGAAAATTCGGCGGCGGAGGATATAAAGTATCCGGAGGTCTGCACGGCGTAGGCGCTTCGGTTGTAAATGCCTTAAGCGAATGGCTTACGGTTAAAATCTACCATCAGGGTGATATTTATGAACAGCATTACCAAAGAGGCGATGCTATGGATAAGCTTGCAATAACAGGCAAATGCGACCCCGATGCTACCGGAACATATATCGAGTTTATGCCCGATTCGGAAATTTTTGATGAAATTGTTTTCAGCTTCGATATCTTAAAGCAGCATCTTCAGGAAACGGCTTTTTTGACAAAAGGGCTTAAAATTAAATTGACAGATGAAAGAGATCCTCAAAATATTTTAGAAAAGACATATCATTATGAGGGAGGAATAAAAGAATTTGTTCAGTATATGAATAAAAACAAATCCCCTGTTTATAATGAAATTTTTTACTGTGAAGGCAGTAAAGATGATATTATTGTGGAAATTTCTTTCCAGCATAATGATGGATTTATAGAAAACTGCTATTCTTATGTAAACAATATAAACACAACAGATGGCGGTACCCATGTTCAGGGCTTTAGGACAGCGCTGACAAAAACTTTAAACGAATACGGCAAAAAGTTTTCTCTTTTAAAAGAAAATGAAAAGCTTGCCGGAGAGGATATAAGAGAGGGTCTTACATCTGTTATAAGCATTAAAATAAGCGAGCCTCAGTTTGAGGGCCAAACAAAAACAAAGCTTGGAAACAGTGAGGCTGCAAATGCGGTTTTAAGCGTTCTTCAAGAAAAATTAACGTACTTTCTTGAAGAAAATCCTTCGATTGCAAAGCTTATATTTGAAAAAGCTACCCTTGCTTCAAGGGCAAGAGAGGCGGCAAAAAAAGCAAGAGAGCTTGTAAGAAGAAAATCAGCGCTTGAAACTACAAGGCTTCCCGGAAAGCTTACGGATTGTTCAGAAAAGGATCCTTCCAAATGTGAAATATATATAGTTGAGGGTAATTCAGCAGGAGGCTCCGCAGTTGATGCAAGAACCTCCAAAACGCAGGCTATTTTGCCGCTGAGAGGAAAAATTTTAAACGTTGAAAAGGCAAGGCTTGACAGGATTTTGGGCAACGAAGAAATCAGATCTATGATTACTGCCTTTGGTACGGGTATCCATGAGGAGTTTGATATATCAAAACTTAGGTATCACAAAATAATACTTATGACAGATGCCGATGTTGACGGGGCTCATATAACAACGCTTCTTCTTACGTTTATTTTTAGATTTATGACGCCGCTTATAGAGGAGGGCTATGTTTATCTTGCCCAGCCGCCATTGTTTAAGCTTGAAAAGGGAAACGAAAAATACTATGCCTACAGTGATGAACAAAGAGATGAAATTATAGAAAAAATAGGCATGGACGGAATGAAACCTATTCAGCGTTACAAAGGCTTGGGTGAAATGGATCCTATTCAGCTTTGGGAAACAACTATGGATCCTCAAACAAGGACTCTTGTTCAAGTTACTGTGGAGGATGCAAGGCTTGCCGATGAGATATTCGACCAGCTTATGGGTGATAATGTTGAGCCAAGAAGAGTTTTTATACACGAAAATGCAAAATTTGTAAAAAATCTCGATATATAAAAATTTTTCTTTTATCAATAAGCGATGCTCCCGTTAAAGACGGAGCTGTAATATTGATTTTACATAAAATGCAGCCTATCAGGCGTCGGCATTTTATGTGAATGGCTTAGATGGAAAGGATATATAAATATGCAGGAAAATCAGACAGATAAAATAGTTCAGGTTGAAATTTCAGACGAAATGCGCAGATCATACATAGATTACGCAATGAGTGTTATAGTTTCAAGGGCGCTGCCTGATGTAAGGGACGGCTTAAAGCCTGTTCACAGAAGAATTTTATACGCAATGAACGAGCTTAATCTCGACCCCGATAAGGCATATAAAAAATGCGCCCGTATAGTGGGTGATACAATGGGTAAATATCACCCTCACGGAGATGCCGCAATTTATGATGCTCTTGTTCGTTTGGCACAGGATTTTTCGATGAGATATACCCTTGTCGACGGGCATGGAAATTTTGGAAATATTGACGGTTATCCGGCTGCCGCACAGAGATATACAGAAGCAAGGCTAGATAAAATAGCTATGGCTATGCTTGCGGATATAGAAAAGGATACGGTTGATTTTACAGATAATTATGACGGCGAATTTAAAGAGCCTTCAATACTTCCCTCAAGATTTCCCAATCTTCTTGTAAACGGTTCTTCGGGAATTGCCGTAGGTATGGCTACAAATATTCCGCCTCATAATTTAACCGAAACGATAAATGCTCTTGTAAAAATTATAGATAATTATATAAACGAGGGCAGAGAAACCCAAATAGATGAAATTACAGAAATTATAAAAGGCCCCGATTTTCCAACAGGCGCAACAATTTTAGGAAAGCTTGGAATAAATAATGCCTACAGGACGGGCAGAGGAAAAATAAAGCTTAGGGCATCCGCTGAAATCGAGTCTATGCCAAACGGTAAGGAAAGAATTATTGTTACCGAAATTCCTTATCAGGTAAATAAGGCTAAAATGATAGAAAGAATAGCCGAGCTTGTCAAAGAAAAGAAAATAGAAGGAATTTCTGATATTAATGATGAAACCGACAGAGAAGCAGGAATAAAAATTGTTATAGAATGTAAAAAAGATTCCAATGCCGGCGTAATACTTAATAAGCTTTATAAATATTCTCAGCTTCAGGAAAGCTACTCTATAAATTTTCTCGCTATAGTTAAGGGCGAGCCAAAGGTATTAAATCTTAAGCAGATACTTGATTATTACCTTGAGCATCAGCAGGAGGTTGTAACAAGAAGAACAAGATTCGATCTTAATAAAGCTCTTAACAGGGCTCACATAGTGGAAGGATTTTTAAAAGCTCTTGATGCTATAGATGAGGTTATAAATATAATACGCTCATCAAGAACAACAAACGAGGCTAAGCAAAGGCTTGTCGAAAGATTTGGCTTTACAGATGTTCAGGTAAATGCTATCGTTGAGAT
Organism: uncultured Clostridia bacterium; assembly: GCA_947630475.1. GTDB lineage: Bacteria > Bacillota > Clostridia > Lachnospirales > CAG-274 > CANRHR01. The sequence continues at coordinate 39,307 of CANRHR010000007.1, forward strand.
GAGATTGAGAGCGTTAACGGGCCTTGAAAGAGAAAGGCTTGAAAATGAATACGAAAATCTCAGAAAATTTATACAGGAAATGCAGGCTATACTTGATGATAAAAATAAGCTTTTTGCCGTTATAAAAAAAGAACTCGAAGAAATAAGGGATAAATATGGCGATGAAAGAAAAACAAAAATTGTTAGGGATATGGGAGATATCGACATTGAGGATTTAATTGAAGATGAAACAAGCGTTATAACCTTAACTCATCTTAATTATATAAAGCGTATTCCTCTTTCAACCTACAAAAGCCAAAACAGAGGCGGAAAAGGCGTTGTCGGAATGCAGACAAGAGAAGAAGATTTTGTTGAAAATCTCTTCCTAAGCAGCAATCACAGCCATATTTTGTTTTTTACAAATAAGGGCAAGGTTTACAGAACAAAGGCATATGAAATACCCGAGGCGGGAAGAACGGCTAAAGGTACTCCTATAGTTAACCTTATACAAGTTGAAAACGGAGAAAAAATTACTGCCGTTATACCTATTAAAAATTATGATGATGACAGCTGCCTTATGATGGCGACAAAAAGCGGAATCATCAAAAAAACCAAGGCTTCGATGTTTTCAAACATAAGAAAAATAGGTATTATTGCCGTTAATCTTAAAAATGATGATGAGCTTATATCCGTAAAAATGACAGACGGAAATAAAGATATTCTTGTTGTTACAAAATTGGGAATGGCAATAAGATTTAATGAAAATAATTTAAGAGATGTCAGCAGAACGGCTATGGGCGTAAAATCCATAACGCTTAAAAATAATGACGAGGTTGTTGCCGCAGAGGTTATTGAAGAAAATTCAAAGGTGCTTATAGTAAGTGAAAACGGCTATGGAAAATGTACTCAAACCGATGAATTCAGAACCCAGATGAGGGGCGGAATGGGATTAAAATCCTACAAGATAACCGAAAAAACAGGAAACGTTATAGATGCAAAAATGGTAAATGAAAATGAAGAGCTTATAATGGTTACATCTGAGGGCGTAGTTATAAGAATCAGAGTAAGCGATATTTCAACTACCGGAAGGGTTGCCCAAGGAGTTAAGCTGATTAATGTTGATGATGATGTTAAGGTTATGAGCGTTGCCAAAATAAGCCAAGATGAAATTGAAGATTCTGAAAGCGGCAGTGAAGAATAATTTTTAACAGCTTAAAAATACTTTTCGGCGAAAATTGTTTGCGCCGAAAAGTACGGTTTTACCAATGTTACAAACATATTACAAATACGGTAAAAATCATATATTGAAGATAAAAAAACTTGACTTAAAAACTAATATTTAATATAATTGAAACAGTGCTACCGTGATTTCACCGGCTATATACAATCGGTTGGTAGACAAAAACAACAGTTTGTGTTATACTTGCACAGATTAAAAATTTGCAGGCAAGAAATATAATTATAAGGAGGCGCTTTTATTATGAAGATGACATATCAGCCTAAAAAAAGACAGAGAAGCAAGGTTCATGGCTTCAGAAAAAGAATGAGAACGGCTAATGGCAGAAAGGTCATATCAAGAAGACGCAGAAAAGGCAGAAAGGCTTTAACAGCTTAATAATCAGTCAAAGTCTGAATTTATTTTTAAGGCATAAATTAAAATAAACCTATACATTGTTTTTGTGCGTGTTTTGCCCGCTTTTAGTGGGCTTTTGTTTTATAAAATTAAGCGGCTTTAAGGGTGGATCATTATGCTTTTTACTCAGTCTTTAAAAAAAAATTATCAGTTTAGGTTTGTTTATAACAGGGGAAAATCTATTGCCAACAAATATTATGTTATGTATGTTATAAAAAATAAAACACAGGGCAACAGGCTTGGCATATCGGTAAGCAAAAAAGTTGGAAACAGCGTTGTAAGAAGCAGAGTTACAAGGCTTATAAGAGAAAGCTACAGATTAAATGAAAAAAATATAAAATCAGGCTATGATATTGTTGTTATAGCAAGAATTTCATCCAACGGCGCACCTTATGCCGAGGCTGAACGTTCGATTATACATCTTTTGAAAAAACATAAGATATATGAGGAAAATAAAAATTAAACACAAACATAAAAGCCCGTTAAAAGGAGTTAAATTATGTTAAAAAAAATTTGTTTGCTTTTGATAATTTTTTACAGAAAATTTATATCTCCGTTAAAGCCTCCCTGCTGCCGCTTTTATCCGTCATGCTCTCTTTATGCTTATGAGGCTTATTCAAAATACGGCTTTTTTAAGGGGACGTTTTTAAGCGTTAAAAGAATTTTAAAATGTCATCCTTTCCATAAGGGAGGATATGATCCCGTTCCTTAAATATTGTTTATTTATGTTTATAATATTTAAAATTTGGTTAATTTTATGTATAGAAATATTTGACTTTGATTAAAAAATTTTGACGAAAATGTCTTAGGCTTTTATACAAATGCTTGAGTATTAACGTTAAGGAGGAGTAAGTTTGTTTTCTTTTAGTTCGTTTTTAGCTGCTGCTGCAGTGAATGTCGTTCAAAAGGATCCGGGTATAATAGTTAAGCCTATTTCTATTATTTTAGGTTTTTTTCTTAACTTGGTTTTTAATGGTGTATATATATTAACTTCTAACAATGCTCTTGGTTTTTCAATTATTGCGCTGACGGTTTTGGTAAGATGCTGTATGCTTCCGCTGGCTTTTAAACAGCAAAAATCAATGATTATTATGCAGAAGATCCAGCCGGAAATAAAAAAAATTCAGGATAAATATAAAGAAAAGGGCAATGACCCGGAGCTTCAAAGAAAAATGAATATGGAAATACAGAAGCTTTACGGAAAGCATGGATATAATCCTTTCAGCGGCTGTCTTCCTTTAATTATTCAGCTTCCGATATTTATTTCACTTTATTATATCCTTCAAAATCCTTATCAGTTTATAAATCATATTCACCAGATTTATAATGATTTGGGAGAGGTTATGCTTTCGGCTTCCAATTTTTCAGAGGTTATAAGAAATGTGCCGGGGTTTTATGATATGATTCCCGAATCTTTAAGGCCTTTTGATTTTGCTCAGATGTCTAATCTTGCAAAGCTTATGAATAAGTTTTCCATAGAGCAATGGGGTTATATAAAAGCAAATATACCGGCTGTGGAAAATATGCTTGAAACAAAAATGAATGTTGAATATTTTTTTGGCATCAGTCTTACAGAAAAGGTCGGTTTGAGTTTCCCTAAGGTGCTTATTCCGATTATATCCGGTGTGTCAACGTTTTTTTCCGGATGGCTTATGACAAAAAGAAATTCTAATATAGACCCTGCTATGAAAAGTCAGCAAAGAATTATGAATACGGTTATGCCGTTGTTTATGGCATATATTACATCTACTATTCCGGGAGGCGTAGGTATTTATTGGATTACATCAAACATTTTTCAAATATGTCAGCAGTTATTTATAAATTATTATTATGATAAAAAAATGGCTAGTGAAGAGGGGGTGTCTAAATGAAAATTCAAATTACGGCAAAGACGGTAAGCGAGGCTATAGATAAGGCTTTGATTAAGCTTGATACTACGATAGATAATATTGGGCATAAGATAATTCAGGAGCCTTCCAAAGGCTTTTTGGGCATAGGTACAAAGCCTGCCGTTGTTGAGGTTTGGATAATAGGCGAGGAGGATGAAAAAGAGCCTGAAGAAAAATCTGAAGAAAAACCGGAAATAAAAGAAATACAAGAAAAGCAAGAAATAAAAGAAGAAAAATTAACGGATAATAATTACGAGGCTGAAAATAATGATGCTCCTGTTAAAGAAAGGGAATTGAAAGCAAGAACCGATGACCCTTGCAAGACTGCTGAAAAATTTTTAAACGATATATTTTCTGCAATGAAAATGAAAGTAACGGTTGAAACAGAGCTTGTGGATAATAAATATCTTAATATTAATCTTAAGGGCGATGAAATAGGCGTTATTATAGGAAAGAGAGGTCAAACCCTTGATTCTCTTCAATATCTTGTTAATTTAAGCATTAATAAAGGTCAGTCGCCTTATATAAGCGTAAATCTTGATACCGAACAATACAGAAAGAGAAGAAAGGAAACACTTGAAAATCTTGCTTTTAATTTGGCAAAGAAAGCAAAGCATTTAAGAAAAAATGTTGTTCTGGAGCCTATGAATCCTTATGAAAGAAGAATAATACATTCTACGCTTCAAAATGACAGATACGTTACTACATACAGCGAAGGCGTGGAGCCTTTCCGTTATGTTGTTATAGCGCCTAAAAAATATTACTGAAAATAAGTATTGAAAAGTAAGATCATAACCATCGGTTTGCCGGTGGTTATGATTTTTAGCTTGTGAGGGATTTTAAGTGAATAATAATTTGAATGATACAATAGCTGCAATATCAACTCCGATAGGCTCGGGCGGTATAGCGATAATAAGAATAAGCGGAGAAGATGCATTTAAAATTATATCAAAAATTTTTGTATACAATAAAAAAGAAAAAAATTCAGAGCAAATAAAAAGTCATACCATAAATTATGGTGTATTAAAGGATAAAAACGGAGAAATTGTAGACGAGGTTTTGGTTTCGTTTATGAAGGCTCCAAATACCTATACAAAGGAAAATACCGCAGAAATTAATTGCCATGGTGGAATAAGAGCCGCAAACAGAGTTTTAAGCCTTGTTATTGAAAACGGGGCAAGAATGGCTCAGCCGGGAGAATTTACAAAAAGGGCATTTTTAAATGGAAGAATAGATTTATCACAGGCTGAAGCTGTTATGGATATTATAAATGCAAAAACTCAGCTAGCCCATAAATCAGCGCTTGAAAGGCTTAATGGAAGGCTTTCTTCAAAGGTTAAGCTGCTTAGAGATGAAATATTGACTATGACAGCTCATATTGAGGCGGCTATAGATTATCCGGAGCATGATGATGAAATGATGACTTATGAAATGATTAAAAATAAATCTCTTAAGCTTCTTGAAGATATTAAACTTTTGCTTAAATATGCCGATACGGGCAAAATTATAAGACAAGGTGTTAATACTGTCATACTGGGCAAGCCAAATGTAGGCAAAAGCTCTCTTTTAAACGCTCTTATTGAGGAGGACAGGGCAATTGTTACCGATATACCCGGCACAACCAGAGATGTATTGCAGGAAAGCATAAATATAAACGGCATAGCGTTAAATATTATAGATACGGCGGGAATAAGAAGCACAACAGATGCCATAGAAAAAATGGGCGTTGAAAAATCAAAACAGTACGCTAAAAATTCGGATTTGGTTTTATTTGTTTTGGACGGCTCTCAAAGTCTTGATGATGATGATATTAAAATACTTGAGTTTGTTAAAGATAAAAATTTGATTATAATTATAAATAAAATCGATTTAACAGAAAATACAGACTTTGATAAAGTTTATAATTATGCCGATGACGATTATATTATAAAAATGTCTGTAAAAAATGAAATCGGCTTTGAAAAATTGTTTAAGGCAATAGAAAAATTATTTACATCGGGCAAAATAAATATTAATGAAGAGGCTCTTATAACAAACGAAAGAAATAAAGCTTCTGTTGCCGATGCCGCCAGAAGTTTGGAAAATGTTGTGGAAACTATAGAAAATATGCTGCCCGAAGATTTTATTTCTATGGATTTGATTCAAGCCTATAAATCCCTTGGTGAGATAACAGGGGATAGCGTTGAGGAGGATATTATAGATAAAATATTTTCTGAGTTTTGTCTTGGAAAATAAATGGAGGATTATAGGATGAATACAGATAATTATGATGTTATTGTTGTCGGCGCAGGTCATGCAGGCTGTGAAGCGGCTCTTGCAAGCGCAAGAATAGGTCTTAAAACCGTTATTTTTGCTATTAATCTTGACAGTATAGCTATGATGCCCTGCAATCCCAATATAGGGGGAAGCTCTAAGGGTCATCTTGTAAAGGAAGTAGATGCCCTTGGCGGAGAAATGGGAAGAAATATAGATAAAACATATATCCAAACCCGTATGCTTAATACAAGCAAGGGTCCTGCCGTTTATTCTCTTAGAGCCCAGGCGGATAAGGCTAAATATCATACAGAAATGAAAAAAACAATGGAAAATATCGAAAATCTTGAGATAATTCAAGCCGAAATTACAGATATACTAACAGATAACAATACTGTAACAGGTGTTTTAAGCGAAAGCGGAATGATATACAAATGTAAGGCTGTTGTGCTGTGTATGGGTACATATTTAAAGGCAAGGTGTCTTTATGGCGATACGATAATACAAAGCGGACCAAACGGCTTAAGGCAGGCTGTAGGGCTTAGTGAAAGCCTTAAAAGGCTGGGAATAAAAATTTACAGGTTTAAAACGGGAACCCCTGCAAGAGTTGATAAAAGAAGCATTGATTTTTCAAAAATGAAGGAGCAAAAAGGTGATGAAACAATTGTTCCTTTTTCTTTTGATAATTCGGCTGAAAATATACAAAGAGAACAAGTTAGCTGTTATTTGACATATACCAATGAAAAAACCCATGAAATAATAAGAAATAACCTTTCACGTTCGCCTCTTTACGGCGGTGTAATAAAGGGAACAGGGCCGAGATACTGCCCATCTATAGAGGATAAGGTGGTTAGATTTGCAGATAAGCAAAGACATCAAATTTTTATAGAGCCTGAGGGAGAGGATACAAACGAAATGTATATACAGGGTATGAGCTCTTCTCTGCCGCTTGATGTTCAAATAGAAATGTACAGAACTTTACCCGGGCTTGAAAATTGCAGGATAATGAGAAATGCGTATGCTATAGAATATGATTGTATAGATGCAACCCAGCTTAAGCTAAGCCTTGAGTTTAAAAATATAAAGGGTTTGTTCAGCGCAGGGCAGTTTAACGGCACATCAGGATACGAAGAAGCGGCTGCGCAGGGCATAATAGGAGGAATTAACGCAGCAATGTATGTTAAAGGTGAGCCTCCTCTTATTTTAGATCGCTCTGAAGCATATATAGGCGTTTTGATAGACGATATTGTAACAAAGGGCAGCAGTGAGCCTTACAGAATGATGACATCGAGAGCAGAATACAGGCTGCTTTTAAGGCAGGATAATGCAGATTTAAGACTTAGGGAAAAGGGATACAAAGTTGGTCTTGTTTCCGAGGAAAAATACAAAAAATTTCTCGATAAAAAGAAAAAAATAGAAGATGAAATAAAAAGAATTTCTTCTGTTTCTTTTCCTCCGTCAGAAGAAGTAAATGCCGTTTTGATGAGCTTTGGAAGCTCGCCCATAGAAAACGGAGCAAAGATGACCGATCTTATAAAAAGAACAGAGCTTGATTATGATAAGCTTTCACCTATAGATAAAAACAGAGAAAACTTAAGCTATGAGATAAGACAGCAGGTTAATATTCAAATTAAATATGAGGGCTATATAAACAGACAGCTTAAACAGGTTGAACAGTTTAAAAAGCTTGAAGCTAAGCTAATACCGGATAATATCGATTACAGCAAAATAATGGGCCTTAGGATAGAAGCAAGGCAAAAGCTTGAAGCTATAAGGCCTGAAAGTGTCGGTCATGCTTCAAGAATATCAGGTATTTCTCCGGCGGATATTACAATGCTTTTGGTTTATCTTAATATGTAATAATTTTGACAGGGAGGAATATAATGAAAAAACTGTTGATCGATTCGTTAAAAAAGTTTAATGTAGAGCTTAGTGATATGCAGGCGGAGCAGCTTTTAATTTATAAGGATATTTTAAAAAAATGGAATGAAAAAATTAATCTTACTGCCATAAATGACGACAGAGATATTATTTTAAAGCATTTTGTCGACAGCCTAACAATATTATCTTACAGAAACTTAAGCGGCAAAAGTGTAATCGATGTGGGAACAGGGGCAGGATTTCCCGGTATGCCGATTAAAATAGCCGAACCTAAAGTTAAGCTTACTCTTCTTGAAAGCATAAACAAAAAGACAATCTTTCTTGAAAACCTATGCGCAGAGCTTAATATAAATGATGTTGAGATTATAAATTCAAGAGCCGAGGATTCCGGCAGAGATAAAAAGTTAAGGGAAAGCTATAATTTTTGTATTTCCAGGGCTGTTGCCGATCTGGCTGTTTTAAGCGAGTATTGTTTGCCGTTTGTAAGGATAGGCGGCGAATTTATAGCATTAAAAGGCCCAAACGCCGAAAATGAAATTTTGAAGGCGGAAAATGCAGTTAAAACGCTTGGAGGAGAAATTAAAGAGGTTAAAGACACAATTATTGAAGACGCTGATTTAAATCATAAAATTATTTTTATCAAAAAAATTAAACAAACTCCTTTTAAATATCCCAGAAACCCTGCTAAAATTCGTAAAACTCCTATTATTTGATAGGGGTTTTTATTTTTTTTTGTAATAATATTAACATTTTGAATTTTTAAATAATTATAATGTATACATTATAATATGCTATAATTGTATTGATTAAACAGGTTAGGGTTAATAAGAGCGAGGTGTTAAAAAATGCAGAATTTAATAGCAGTGATAAGCCCTGAAATTGTAAATTTGCCTATTGATAAAATAATTCCCAATCCTTATCAGCCAAGAAAAATTTTAAATAAGGCATCATTGGAAGAACTTTCAAGATCTATTTTAAAAAATGGAATTATTCAGCCGTTAAAAGTACGCTGTATAAACGATAAAATATATGAGCTTGTGGTTGGAGAAAGGCGATTGATGGCGGCAAAGCTTGCGGGGCTTAAGGAGATACCTGCTGTAATAGTTAATATATCCGATAAGGATACGGCAACGGCTGAACTTATTGAGAATATACAAAGAGAAAATCTCAGCTTTATAGAGGAGGCTCAGGGTTATCAAGATCTTATGGTTGATTTTGGATATACACAAGAGGAGATAGCAGATTTGATGGGAAAAGAGCTTAGTCATATAAATGATAAGCTTATGCTTTTAAAACTCAGCAAAAAAATAAAAAATATTATTATCAACGAGGATTTAAAAGAGGGCCATGCAAAGGCTGTTTTAAAGATTAATAACGAATTGCTTCAGGAGGAAATATTAAAAAAGGTGATAAAATATGGTCTTAATGTAACCAGAACAGAAGAATTAATTGAATCAACATTAAAAAAATTAAAAGGAGCGCAAAAAGAAGAGCCTAAAATTAAGGGATACATAAATGATATAAGGTTATTTACAAATACGATTAAGGGCGCTGTTAATATCATGAGGGAGGCAGGAATTAAAACTGATTATAAAATGATTAGAATAAATGACGGATATGAGATAAGAATAAAGGTGATTATGTAGTCTTTTTGTTTGAGCAAATTTTAAATATTTAAAACATTAAAACCGCAGACAGAATTTATTTCTGTCTGCGGAAAACAACCTGATAATATTAAAGTTTTGGTATGAAGTTAAAATAATCATTAACACCGGCATCATTATAGCAGGCTTCAATAATCCTTTTGCCTAAATCGCTTAATCCGGGCTGATCAAATTGTCTAAGCTGATCTTTGAAGAAATCTGTAAGAATTTTTGAGCCGATATCATATCCCTCATTGCCAACCTCTGATTGATAGTTAACCTGAAGCAAACCTTTAGGTATAACATTTCCGTCTATTTTAATTGAGTTTAAAGCATAACCGAGTATAGGGCAACGGGATTCCGCCAAAACCTCCGGGCTGAATTTGCAGCCGCCTCTTCTTGAAAGATATTCTCTGGTTGCCCACTGGCCTGAAAATCCTACCTTATACGCACCGATATATTGGTTTGGTATAAGAATATATCTTGTTGAAGGTGTTTTTATAATTTGCTCAAGAAGAAGATTTGCCTGATCAACTTTTTTTCCTGTTGCAAATGGCCAGTAAGAGCCTACGCCTTCGCTTTTCATTCCTGATGTATTATCTATAATACTCGGGTTTTTAAAACCTCTGGGTGCAACTAATCTCCATATCCACGCAAGCGCAGGAGGCAGAATATGGAACATACCTATAATGCCGTAGCTTGGTTTTTCTTTTGTTGTAGGAGGAGTACGCACACCGAAGCTTCTTATATCAATTTCAACGCTTCCCTCAACTATGTTGTTTTTAAATTTTCTTGGCATTATAAGCCTTGGATTTGGGCATGGCTTTCCGGGCGCATCTTCAATAGGCTCCCAAATAAGGCAGGTAGATTTTGGAACTGCATCCATATTGAGGAAAACAAGAGGTTCTTTAGGATTAAAGCAAGCCTTTTCAATATCCGGATCGGTACCATACTCTGTTATGTGATCAACCCTCAAAAACCAACCGTCTTCAGCATCTGCTACAACAAGCTTTCCGCTGTTGTTTTGAAGTGAAGGATGTGCCAAAGCCATATCATCTGTTACAGGATGAAGCTCTGAGGTGTCGGTTATGTTAATAAGTATTTCTTCATCTGTAATTATGTTTGTGGCAAGCAGAAGTCTGCCGTCTTCCTGCCTGTGGAACTGCTCGGTCATTTCACTTTTTCCGCCGCCTGAAGCGCCTTCATGCATTATTGTAAGGCTCATTTCATAAGGAGTTACAATTTTTACCGTTGAAGCATGAAGAGTTACCCATTTTTCCTGCTCGCCAAGATCCAAAAGTATGCTGTAAACACCTTTTTTGGCTGATGGACCGGGATAAAGATTATAAGAAAATACCTCATGCATATCATAAAGACGGTTATGAACAACAATTTGTTTTCCGTCATAGTGAGTGTGTCTAAATGGCGGTGCGGCATATATTATTGCTTTTGGCTTGTAATAATTAGGAACATCTTTAGCCGGAATAAAGCCCTGCAGCTCTGCAAGAGCTGTTGCAAAAAATGCAGCGTTGCCCGGGATAATTGCTATGGCCGGACAGCCTAATCTCATAGCTCCGCTTCCTGCATAAAAGGGAAGAACTATTAAAGATTCTCTGTTTTTAAGCCATTCAAGAGTTAAAGCTCTTGTTTCGTCAAAAGATTTTCCGAATTTTTCTTCGTATGTTGGCTTATCTGTCGGAAGATCATCAGCTATAACCATACTGTTGGGATCTCTTCTGCGCATAGCAGGATCGTCATAATTTACTACAATACCGTTTTTGCATCTTACAACATAGGCTTCTCTTATTGTTTTGCCGTTTACATCGTAGCTTACATCCCATGTATCGTTATCTTTTCCGCCTAAAGCAAGATCGAAAAGCTCTTCTTTGCTGTTTGGAATAATTATTTTTGAGTTTCCTTTTTTCAGAATATTTTCCACTTCTTTAGGAAGAACCATTTTTTTTAGTGCATTATCAGTCATATTAAGCCTCCTTAAAATTATATTGCAAACTTGTTCTATAAGTTGAAAAAGCTCACTAAAGAGTTATTTGTTAGGCTTTTTAACAGATTTATAGGTTAATAAGTCAGATGCCAATATAATCGAAAAAAATTATATATTTTTCGAAGATAAGATCAATAAAAGGCTCATTTTGAAAATTTGCCTTTAATACAGGCAGCCAACAATATTTAGATTATATGAACAAGTATGAGCTGTAGCAAAATACTGATTAATATTATATATATTTAATTTTTTAAAAATTAGAGCAATCAGCATTTCTATATCATAAAAATATATCTTATATAATTTTAACAAAAAACAGACAAAAAAACAATATAAAGTTAAAAAAATCATAATGCGTATCATTTAACCGACAAGCAAGTTTTGTTTTTATATATTAAAATTTATTTATAAAACTTGTTTAACAAAAAAAAATATGTTAAAATTATTTTATTAATCAAGGATATTCGTATTCCGCTTACGCTACATACTCATAACGACGGCTTCTGACGAAGCCTTTATGTTAGGCGGAAACCTGCCTAACATAAAAGTAAGTACCCCACGCCTAAAAGGCGAGGGCTTACTCAGTCGATAAACAAGACTGACACAAGCGGCTGATATCATTAAAAATTATAATTTTAGATGAAAGTATAAAATTTCAATTATTGTATTAAATTGAGGTGATTTTATGAAGCTTCAGGAATCCGGTGAAAATTATCTGGAAACTATCCTTATATTAAAAAAAAGACATGGATATGTTCGCTCTATAGATATAGCAACAGAATTAGGTTTTTCAAAGCCAAGCATAAGCCGTGCCATAAGTATTTTAAAGGATTCGGGATATGTTGTTGTAGAGCCTACAGGCAATATTATTTTAACTGAAAAAGGGCAAAAAAGAGCTGACGATGTATATGATAAGCATATATATATATCAAAATATCTTGAAAAAAATTTAGGAATAAGCAAGGAAATTGCCGATAAAGATGCCTGCAGGATAGAACATATAATAAGCGAAGAGTCTTTTTTAAAAATGAAAGAGGCAGTAATTGAAAAAGAACAAAGCTTAAATTAAAAAAATAAAACAGCGAGCTTAAAAACAAAAAAAAGCCCGCTGTTATTTTTTTATAATGTTCGTTAGATTAGTCATTTTTTTATAATGTCCGTTAGGTTGGTCGTTTTGATGTAATATTTATTAATTTATTAATGTGCTACTCACCCTGTAAAGTTTGATTGTACTTTTCCAAAACTATTGTTTGAAGCTTTTCTCTTGTTTGAGAATTTATTGGATGAGCAATATCTTTAAAATCGCCCTCTACAGTTTTTCTGCTGGGCATTGCTATGAACAGGCCGTTTTCTCCTTCTATAATCTTTATATCATGTATAACAAATTCATCATCAAAGGTTACAGAAACAACAGCTTTCATTCTTCCTTCCTTTGTCATTTTTCTTATTCTTACATCGGTAATTTCCATAATAAGACCCCCAGTCACTATTGAATTGCCGGCTGTCTTAAGACAGCCGGTTTCCTGTTTTATAGAGCAATACCGCTATCCACACAAGATAAATTTAAGTGACCAATGATTAGCTAGCTATGAAGGATAAGTATATGCTTTGATTTCTTTAGATTTAACCCATTTTCTAAAGATAATAGTTGGGCTGATGCTTAAAATAATTACATAGCTTTTCGGCTTATTATTTTTTAAAGAACACTGCCCTTGGAAATAACCACAGGTTCATCGGGAGTACCGATTATTTTCTTTCCGTCTGAGATAGTAACCTCTTTATCTATAACAGCATTTTCGATAACGCAGTTTTTACCTATTACGCTGCTTTCCATGATAACAGAATTTTTGATAGAGGAATTTTCTCCTGTAAATACTTTTCTGAAAAGAACTGATTTTTCAACATAGCCGTTTAAGATGCTTCCGCTTCCGACAAGAGCATTTTTAACGCTGGCATTTGAATTATATTTTGCAGGAGGCTCGTCTTTAGGCTTAGTTTCGATAAACTGGCCTTCTTTAACGAACATATCTCTTATGTTTTTGTCAAGAAAATCCATATTAACATCTACATATGATTTTATGCTGTTAAGGGTATTCCAATAGCCGTCGTATTTATAGCCGTAAACTTTAATTTTTTTGCGATATCTTGTGATAAGATCTCTTACCAAATCATATCTGCCGTCAGGAACAATAGTTTTTAATGCTTTGATAAGGAATGTTCTCTTTACAACATATATGCCAAGAGAAGCAAGATTTGACTGAGGTTCAAGAGGCTTTTCCTCAAATTCAATCATTCTCATGTCATCGTCACACTGGAGTATTCCAAAATCATGAGGATCTTTTGTTGTTCCTGTTAAATCCTTGCATACTATTGTTATATCGGCGTCTTTTTGAATATGATAGTTAAGAACATCATGATAATCCATTTTATAAATGGCATCGCCGCTTGCAATTATAACATAAGTTTCGTTACTTCTTTCAAGAAAGTTAATATTTTGATATATTGAATCGGCTGTTCCTCTAAACCAAGAGTTATTTTCATTTGAAATAAATGGAGTAAAGATAAACAAACCGCCTTGTTTGCTTCCGAGATTCCACCATTTTGCAGATGAAAGATGATCATGCAAGGAGCGTGAATTATACTGAGTTATAACCGCAATTTTATTTATATTTGAATTTGACATATTGCTTAATGTAAAATCTATAGCTCTGTAGCTGCTTCCAACAGGCATAGCAGGAACGGCTCTTACTTTACATAATTCTTTTAATTTGGCGCTTTTTCCGCCGGCTAAAATAATACCTATTGCTTTCATAAGCTCACCTCTTTCAATATTATTAATTATCTTCCAAAACTATGGATTTTCCGCTTTCAAGCTTGGAATCTTTGTAATCTTCAGCTTTGGTACTTCCGAATATAACGCAGTTTTTGCCTATAGCTACGTTATCGGGAATAACAGAATCGCTTCCTACCACGGTTATTCCCGTGTTATAAATTTTAGGCTTATCTTCGTTAGGAATATTTTCTCCTTCGCCCATAATAACGTTATTTCCGATTACTGTGTTGCGGTCTATAATACATCTGTCAATAACTGCATTTTTGCCTATAACACAGTTTTCCATAATTATTGAATCTTTAACAACGGCGCCCTCTTCAATAACAACGTTTGTGCTTATAACAGATTTTTCAACTGTGCCGTAAACTTCACAGCCCTCTGAGATAAGGCTTGTCTTAACAACCGCATTTTCTCCTGTATACTGCGGCGGCTGATGATATGAATTTGTATAGATTTTCCAGAAATCTTCATACAAATTAAATTTAGGAACAGTTTCTATAAGCTCCATGTTGGCTGCCCAGTAGGATTCGATTGTTCCTACATCTTTCCAATAGTCTTTAAATCTGTATGCGTAAAGAGTCATACCTTTTTCAAGCATACTCGGAATAATGTGTTTTCCAAAATCGCTGTCGGGATGTATTTTTTCATCGTTGATGAGAGCTTCTCTAAGCTTGCTCCATGTGAATATGTATATTCCCATAGAGGCAAGGTTGCTTTTTGGATTTTCAGGTTTTTCTTCAAACTCGTAAATTTTGTCGTTTTCGTCGGCATTCATAATACCGAAACGGCTTGCTTCTTCCATAGTAACCTCTAAAACGGCTATTGTAACGTCACAGTTGTTAGCCTTATGGAAGTCGAGCATTTTTGAATAATCCATCTTGTAGATATGATCTCCTGACAAAATAAGGACATATTCGGGATTATTGTCATCTATATAGCTGATGTTTTGAAAAATAGCGTTTGCCGTTCCTGAGTACCATTCACCCTGCTCGCCGCCTTTAACATGAGGGGCAAGGATTGTAACGCCGCCATCATTTTTATCAAGATCCCAAGGGATACCTATTCCGATATGCTGATTAAGTGATAAAGGCTGATATTGTGTTAAAACACCGACTGTATCAACACCGGAATTAATGCAGTTGCTCATCGGGAAGTCGATAATTTTGTATTTACCGCCGAAAGCAACGGCAGGTTTAGCTTTTTTGCTGGTTAAGACGCCAAGTCTGCTGCCTTGTCCTCCTGCAAGAAGCATCGCCAACATTTCTTTTCTACGCATAATATTACCTCCTAACAAAATAATTTATATAATTAAGCATAGTCAACATAAAAAACTGCGAAATTATGATGAAAAAGCTTAACAATAATATTATATTTTATGAATATGCTTAAGTTTTAAAATAAAATTAAGATAAACATAAACAATAATATTTCCTTAGTATAATAATACCATATTTTATTGTACAATTACAATAAAATTTAACATTAAAATAAATTTTTTTTATAAAACCTATATACAAAAATTAAATATATGAGGGTTTAATTTTATCTAAAATGTAGTATACTTATATAAAGGCTTTTTTATTATATAAAATTAAAGGAAATTAAATAACAAGTAAGTTCCGGTATGGTATTTGGCGGATACTTACCGTTAATTTTATTTTTTTGATGGCAAACTTAGCAATAAACAAAATTATAATATGATAAGGGGTAGATAATTATGACATTAAAAGAGCATAAAAATATTCATTTTATAGGCATAGGAGGAATAAGCATGTCCTCTCTTGCAGAGATACTTTTAAACGAAGGCTATAAAATAACAGGCTCTGATAGGGTAAGCTCGGATTTGACAGAATATCTTGAAAATAATGGAATAAAAGTTTACATAGGACACAGCCCCAAAAATATTTCGTCCGATACGGATTTGGTTGTATACACGGCTGCTATAGCAGAGGATAACCCTGAGCTTTTGGCGGCGGAAAAAAACAATATTACTTCAATAGAAAGATCTGTTCTTTTGGGGCTTATGATGAAAGATTATAAAAATCCTATATGTATTGCCGGAACACATGGCAAAACAACAGTTTCATCTATGGCATCTGAAATTTATATGGCGGCGGGAAAGAATCCTACAATAACGATAGGAGGGATTCTTCCGTCCATAGGCGGAAATTTTAAGATAGGCTCAAAAGATTATTTTATAGCTGAAAGCTGTGAATATCACGACAGCTTTTTAAAATTTTTTCCTAAAACGGGAATTATACTTAACATTGAAAAGGATCATACAGATTATTTTAAAAATATGGATCAAATGTACGATTCTTTTAAAACATTTGCTCAGCTTATACCAAGTGACGGCACATTAATAATATCAGGCTCTATACCTAAAATTGAGAAAATAACAAATTCTTTAAGCTGTAAAATAATTACCTTTGGTGATGAAAGCTGTGATTATTATCCCAAAAATATAAGTTTTGATAAAAATATTGGAGAATATGATATTTATTATAAGGGTGAATTTAAGGGACATATAAAATTGAGCGTTCCGGGTATCCATAATGTATATAACTCTCTTTCTGCGGCAGCGGCGGCAATTAATGACAATATTGATTTTGAGTCAATAAAAACCGCTCTTGAAAATTTTAAAGGGGTACACAGAAGATTTGAATTTAAGGGAAAGTTAAACGGCGCCGATATAATAGACGATTATGCTCATCATCCAACGGAAATAAAAGCTACTCTTTCTGCCGCAAAAAATATGGGAAGAAGCAAAATAACAGCTGTTTTTCAGCCTCACACCTATACAAGAACAAAAGCTCTTTTGGATGAATTTTCTATGGCTTTTGATGATGCCGATGAAATAATTGTTTTGGATATTTATGCCGCAAGGGAAAAGGATAACGGCGAAATACATTCCAAGGATCTTGTAAAAAAATTAGAGCAGAGAGGAAAAAAGGCATTATATTTTAAGAGTTTTGATGAAGCGGAGGAATATATTTTATCAACAATAAAAAACAATGAAATGTTGATAACTATAGGGGCAGGAGATGTTTATTTAGTAGGTGAAAAGCTTATAGAGAGATAGTTATCCATATTATCCACAATTTTATCCATATAATATTGATAACTTAATAACAAAAGTATATGGAAATCTATAATTTTACAAAATAATGCAAAAGCCCTAAAAAATCACAGATTTTAGGGCTTTTTGATATTAATTAAAAATATTGAAAAAAGTTATGCTCAAGTTATCAATGTTAATATGAATAATTTATGGATAACTTTATTAATATATAAAAAAGCCACAGGTTTCCCTGTGGCTTAAAAACTGTATGTTTTTATTAAGCTTAGTTAGCTTTATCTGCAGTGCTTGAAACCAAGTCATAAATGCTTGACATCATAACAGCCATTTGCGCTCTTGTAATGTCAGATGTTGCATCAATATTTGAACCTGTACCGTTTACAATACCTGCATTTACCAAAATAGCAACGAA
Organism: uncultured Clostridia bacterium; assembly: GCA_947630475.1. GTDB lineage: Bacteria > Bacillota > Clostridia > Lachnospirales > CAG-274 > CANRHR01. Next base: position 56,911 of record CANRHR010000007.1, read on the forward strand.
TGGTCTTGCATAAGGAGCTATATTAGCGCTGTCTGCAAATTTATCCAATACGCTTTCGTCGTTGTTTGTTTCAACGCCGATTAATTGAAGAGTCTTTGCAGTAAGAACCATCATATCTTGTCTGGAGATAGTTCCTTCAGGATTGAATGTGTTGTCACCTGAACCTGTAGCAATACCTGCTTCCAGAGCCAAGCCTACTGCATTAGCATAGTACTTGCTGGAATCAACATCGCTGAAGTTCTTTGAAGGAGTACCTTCAAGGCCTAATGTTCTTACAAGCATAACAACCAAATCGCCTCTCTTGCTGTTTGCATCGGGAGCAAATTGATTGTTGCCTACGCCGTTGATAATTCCTGCGGCAGCAAGTTTATCGATAGCGTTTGAAGCCCAAGCTCTTGTATTCTTGTCAGAGAAGTTAGTATTTACATTTGGCTTAACTGACGGAACAGTGATCTTAAGACCTGTGCTTGTAGTAAATGATTTATCGTTGTTTTCGGCAGTTACTGTTGGTGCATTTGAATCATTATTGTTTTCGGTTTCGTTATTTGCAGTTTCATTATCTGCAGCTTCGTTATTTGCGGTTTCATTCTTTGAATCTTCTTTGTTTGCGGTTTCATTCTTTGAAGATTCATTATTTGAAGATGAGCTGCTTGAAGAGCTGCCTCCGCTTGCTTTCTTTGAGCTGCTTCCGCCGCTTGATCCGCTTGAATGAGATCCGCCGGAAGAGCTGTTGTTGTTGTCATTAGTAGTAGATTGAGAAATATCTTCGCTTGTAGACTCAGAAGACTCTTCTGAAGATGTTTCTATAGTTACTGAATTAGGATCGCCGTATCCGTTAAATGAGATACCGCCAACACCCGGAAGTTTTACTAAATCAGATTCTTCATGGATATAAGGCTGTTTTCTCTTTAAGAAATCGCCAACGTTGAATGAACCGTCCGCATTTCTGTCAAATCTTTGATCAGAGCCAAGAACAGCATTTACATCTGTGCTTACAAAGATGCTTTCGTCAACAGCTTCACCTAAGTTGTTTGTAGAGCCTTTTCCTGCTTCTCTTTCAAGGTAGTTTGAATTTTCCTTAGTAAGATCAAGCTCACAGTTATTAGGATAATTTGTATCTTTGTTAAGATAGCTTCCGATAATATCTGTGTTGCCGTTCTTAATTGAAACTATACCCTTAAGATCCCAGCTGTATCTTTCAGGATAAGAGCTGTAAAGGTTGATTCCCTTGAATGTATTGTTCCATGCTATGAGGTTTCTAACCTTCATATTAGGATTAGAGTTACAAGAAAGACCGCTTCCTGAACCAACATCAGGGTCATTCTGGAATGTTATACAATCCTTGAGGTAGTGCTTAACAGGAATGTTTTCTCCGCCCATCTTATAGCCGTTGTGACCGCCTTTGCCGTAAGGAGTTTCGCTTCCGTCGTCATTGAGTCTGTAGCCGTTTCTGTATGAAACGCAGTCCTCAAGAACAACCGGACCTATAGGGCCTGAAGAAAGCTTAGCATAACAGTCCCAGCCATCGTCTGAGTTGTGGTGAGATATACATCCCTTAAATACGTTGCCATATCCAACCGTAAGCTTAGCAGCAAAGCCGTCTGCGCCGTCTAATGCTCTGTCGGCATTGTTGTATGCTTCACAGTTTAATATGAGGTTGTAGGATGGCCATTCATCTATAGTTTCAGCGCTGTTTGTACGTGCAATCTGAATACCTGTTCCTAAGTTGTTGAAAGCTACACAATTTTCTATTGTATTGTATTTTCCGCCTATCTGAAGAGCATGATCGGCCGCTCTTGTAAAGCCTATGCCCTTTATATGCCAGTTGCTTGCGCCTATGTTAGCTCCGGATCCTACGTTTTCAAAATCGATAACAGGGAAAGCTCCATCATCAGCCCAAAGATAGCGAGGATTACTTTTAATACCTGAACGATCTTCACTAATAGTAAATTCTTTAGGATATGAATAAATACCATCCATCATTACGATTTTTTCACCATTTACAGCAAAACCAACAGCGGAATCGATATCGAGAGGATTATCTCTTGAGCCCGTACCTGAGCCTGAGCCTGTAGGTGATACATAGAGAATTCCCGTATCTTCTCTGATATTGTTGTGAACAATATTTACTGTTCTTACAATCGGAGCATAGCTTGTTAATTTATCGGCTGTGCTTGGAGTGTAGATAAGCTTAAATACGTTTGTTGAATTTTCAACCAATTTAGTTGGGAATGACGTTGTTTTAGAAGTTATTCTTATATCTTTAATTATAATATTTCCATTTTGACTGATAGTAATGTATCCGCCATTATCATTGTTTGTTTTAACAACAAGATTATAATCTGAAGTTGATGAATAAAGTCTTGAAGATACTGACATTGATGGAGTAATCTCTTCTGTTCTTACAGTGTTTATAATCTCATCAGTTTCCGGATTTGAGGTATAAAGCTCTACATTTGAAAACTCTGCTACAGCCCAGCGAGCTGCGAAGAAGCCTACATAAACTTCATCATTTTGAACCTCAAATATATTATTCATTGCTACATCATCCATAAAGTCAGTCATTGTTTCGCCTGTCTTAAGGTTTGTACAAGTAGCCTGAATACCTCTTCTTAATGTACCGTCTGCTTTTCTTTCAACATTTACTCTCTTAAGAGTGATTCTGTAATTATCGCCATCGCCCGCAAGAGGCCCTGCGTCTGCAACTTCGCTTTCCCAGCTGTCTTTTGTAAGCTGATAATTGTTGTGTGTAGTATCGTCAACAGCTGTGCAAAGTTCTGCTTTAGGGAATGTTGATGAAATAGGATAAAGCTCACTGTTTGTGATTGTGCCGCCGCCGTCTGAATCGATAAGACCTGTTCTTGCAAAGATATTTATTCTGTCACGGTTCTTATTTCTTTCATAGCTTGCAGCTGTTGGATCTTCGGGCCATTTTGAATAAGAATAAGCGCCTGCAAGAACCATATTTGAAGTCCAAGTAGTACCTCTCATCATAGGTACAGGACCATATTCATCTGTTACGGCTTTTGTTGTGTCAGTAGTCATGCTTCCATCTAAGCCTTTAAGAGGAACAACGTCACGAGCCATAAGACCGAAGCCTTCCTGACCGTTACGAGCCTGGCTTTGGCTGAAAGGACCTTGTTTTGAACCGATATAGCCGATTACATGAACGTCTGCAGATAAAGTGAAGTTGTCTTCACTTGGAACTGTTGTATAGTAGTAACCGATTCCGTCATGACCGGCATTTGTTATTTTACCTGCGCCGTTCCAGCTTCTTACAAAGATTTTTCCTTCGGCTGTACCCATGTTATCAGGTATAACTTCGGTATTTCCGCCTTTGATTTCGGAATCAGCCTCATCATTTCCTACAGAGCCTGAAGACTGACCGAATACAGAGCCTCTCCATTTAAAATCAGATTGTTTTTCTCTGATTGTTACAGGAATTTCTATAGACTCGAAGTTTGTATTTGTTGGAACGATTGTTACCTTTGTTTCACCGATAATATTTTTGTTAATATCATATTCTGCTGTATCTATGGTGTAGTCTGTTCCGAGAACAGCATCAGTTTTTAAACCGCTCCTATAGAATGTAACAACCTTAATACCTTCGGGATCGAATGAATCACCTACGTTATATGTTGTTTTTGGATAATTTTCAACAACAAGACGTAATGGTGAATCATTTATAACTTTTACATTAAATTGAGTGGTAAAAGAAGGATTAAGATTATAAACAACTGTTAAAGTTAATTCTCCATCTGATACTTTTGTACTGTCAAAGCCTTGAATAGTATAGTCATTTTCATTAATGTTTGCAAAAGAATTGTTAGAATAAGCACCTCTTATAACCAATCCATCGGGTTCAAATTCATCGCCAACATAATAAGTTTTTTTTGCAGGCTCTACAGCAACATATATTCTTTCAAGCTCTACATCATTGATAGTAATATCATATGTTGCAGATACATCGTTTGGATCGATTGTTTCTTCCGCTACTCTTGAAACATAAACTGTTTTAGCTCCTACCAAGCTTGAGTTAAGAACAGCAGAATCAATATATTCCTGACCGTCGATAGTGAAAATCAATTCGTTTGATTGAAGATTGGCAGTAGTTCCGTCCTCATATGTAGCTGAAGCTGATATACCTGCTGTAGAAAAATATCCGCCCTTGTTGTACTGATTGATAACAGGGGTTGATTTAAGTGTGATTTCTGTAACCTTCATAGGACGTACGTTAACTGTAAATGTATCGGAAAAATCGCCGCTTGCAACGCTTACGGGCTGTTCTCCGAGCATTTTTGAATCATAGCCTGTTATAGACAATGAATCAAGAGGTGCAGTTTCAGTTGTATCTGCGCCGGTTTCCAAATCATGGTAGCCTACCTCAACCTCTAAGCCGGTAGTATCTAAATCTTCGCCATAATAATACTCGGTTTTGGTTGGTGGAGTTTTGATTGTAAGACTTGTAGCTATTTTTGTTACCTTTTCATACTTAATATCTGAAACGGAAATAGCTGCATTTCTGGCTGCAAAGAAACCAACATAAATAAATCCTTTTTCATCGCCTGTTATTACGCCTTCGCTGTCTGCAACAGAGAAGCTTTCATCGCCGCAGATAACCTTATAATTTGAGCCTGATTTTGATATTGCCAAATCGAAGGTTCCAAGGTTAGAGCCTGCTGCATTGACAGTGGCAGAAAATGTTTTTTGTACATTTTTCTTTCCTAATTCTGATGCATTAAGTCTTGTTGTTGCTGCAAAATTTCCTGATGAGGAATTATCACTGCTTATAAATAAGTTGTTAAATATTGAATATGTGGTAGCTGTACCTGTGTCATCATCATTAGCATCCTTTTTTGAAAAAAGATTGTTCAATAATACCATACCAAGAGATGTCTGACCGGGATGGCTTTCATCAAGAGTATTAAGAGCATCAATTGCAACCTTTCCTGACATATTAAAGCTGTCGCTTACAGGAACTGCCATAAGATAATAACCAATTGAATCTTCGTTGCTTGAATGTTTTCCTGTACCTCCTTCAGTTAATTTAACTGAAGCTGTACCGGCAGCCTCATCGCCGGTTATTTCGTATGGTTTGCTGTGAGTAGGACCGAACGTATTGCCGGTTACCCAATCATAAGCAGCATATTCGCTTGTGCTTGGCACTATGGAAAGAAGATTAACATCATCAGAGCTTGAAGAGCTGTCTGAAGAACTGTTGTCAGCCTGAGAGTTATCAGCCTGAATTTCGTTGTTCTGAGCATCATCAGCCTGAGTATCGTTATTTTGAGTTTCGTCAGCCTGAGTTTCATCAACTTGAGCCTCGTCAGCCTGAGCTTCATCAACCTGAGCCTCGTCAACTTGAGTTTCATCAACCTGAGCCTCGTCAACTTGAGTTTCATCAACCTGAGCCTCGTCAACTTGAGTTTCATCAACTTGAGCCTCGTCAACTTGAGCATCATCAGCCTGAGCTTCATCAGCTTGAGATACTTCGGCAGGAGCATCTTCAACTATAGCTTCTTCAGTCGGAGCATCGGCAACTTCTTCAGCCATAGTGTTGACAGACAAAGATGTAAAAATCATACTGGCTGCTAAAACAAAGGCAAGAAATCTTTGCTTTTTCATTAACGTTTTCACTCCTTTTCTTAATATTTTAAGATATCAGACAAATTGTCTGTATCCGGTTTACCCATAAACTGTATTGAAAAACGATGGCAGACTAAAAAAATCTTGTGGCGAAATCAAGATAAGTTTAGGCTCTGTGTTCGTTATCCACTATAGCAGTTTATAGTTTAATTTAATTATATCAAACTTAAAAAGAAAATCAACTAAAATATTTTTTTGTAACATAAATTTAAAGGATACTTTTACATAATATAGATAAGATAGAAGTTTGAATTTTTATTAAATATTAATATATAAAAATTTTAAATATGAAATGAATTTAGTAAATGATATTCATATCTTGATGATGTGATTTATAAGTTTGTTAGAAGTGTCGCAGACATCAAATATCGCATTTTCGCCTAGGAAAAAGGCGAGTTTCAAGGCTTTTGAAGCCGCCGGATTTTATTCATCTGTCTAAATTCTAAAAAATCCGAATGGACTTTTAATAAAAAAAACACCGCCTGAAGCGGTGTTTTTTTTATTAAATGATTCTTATGTTAATTATTCCGTCAATTTCTTTAAGCTTTGAGCAAATGCTCTCATCAGGCTTAGAATCAACTGATATAAGGGTATAGGCAAAATCTTTTTTGCTTTTGTTAAGCATATTGTCTATATTTATATTGTTTTCACCTAAAATGCTTGTAACTGAGCCTACAATATTTGGCATATTTTTGTGATTTATGCAAATTTTTGTTTTTCCTGTGTTTGGAAGAGAACAATCCGGATAATTTACAGAATTTGTTATATTTCCGTTTTCAAGATAATCCATCATTTCGGCGCAAGCCATAACAGCGCAGTTATCTTCAGCCTCCGGAGTGGAAGCGCCAAGGTGAGGAAGAGTTATTATACCTTCGCAGCCGACAACCTCTTCATTTGGAAAATCTGTAACATAGCAGGATACGCTTCCGTCTGCCAAGGCTGCTTTTATATCTGTATTGTTAACAAGCTCTCCTCTGGCAAGGTTTATAATACGCACTCCCTTTTTTGTTTTGGAAAGGCTTTCCTTGCAAATCATCTCTTTTGTATCATTTGTAAGGGGAACGTGTATGGTTATATAATCGCTGTTTTTGAAAATTTCATCTAAATCTGTTGTGTATTTAATTTCGCTGTTTATGCTCAGCGCACTGTTTACAGAAAGATAAGGATCATAACCTATAACTTTCATGCCCAATGAAGCGGCTGCGTTTGCCGCCAGCACGCCTATTGCGCCAAGGCCTATTACGCCAAGGGTTTTGCCGCTTATTTCGGGGCCTGCAAATTGAGATTTTCCCTTTTCGACAGCCGCGGCAACGCCCTGTGTTGAAGCAAGAGATTTTGCCCAAATACAACTGTCTATTATTTTTCTTGATGAAATCAGAAGAGCTGTTAAAACAAGCTCTTTAACCGCATTTGCATTTGCTCCGGGCGTGTTGAAAACAACAATGCCTTTTTCGGCGCATTTTTCAAGAGGAATATTGTTTACTCCCGCTCCGCAGCGCGCAACTGCTTTAAGTGAAGAGGGAAGCTCCATATCGTGCATTTTGTAGCTTCTTAATAAAATGCCGTCGGGATTTTCTTCGTTGTCGGAAACACTGTATTTTGAGCTGAGCGTTTCTATACCGATTTTTGAAATTTTATTTAAAGTTAAAATTTTAAACATTTTAAATCTCCTTATTTATTTTCGGTTTCAAATTTTTTCATAAATTCAACTAATTTTTTAACGCCCTCTACAGGCATTGCGTTATAAATTGAAGCTCTCATTCCGCCTACCGTGCGGTGTCCTTTAAGGTTTACAAATCCGTTTGCAGTTGCTTCTTTTATAAATTTGGCGTTTATTTCTTCACTGTCTGTTACAAAAGGAATATTCATAAGTGAACGATCCTTAGCGACTACAGTGCCCTTGAATAATGAAGAATTATCGAGGAAATCATAAAGAAGGCCGGCTTTTTCTTCGTTTAGCTTTTGAATTTCGCTTACGCCGCCCATTTCTTTAATCCACTCGTAAACAAGCTTTGAAATATAAATTGAATAAGCCGGAGGAGTGTTGTATAATGAACGATTTTTAGCATGAATTTCATAATTGAGCATAGTAGGGCATATATCTGACGCATGTCCCAAAAGATCTTTGCGGATAATGCATACAGTAAGACCTGCAGGGCCTATATTTTTTTGAGCGCCCGCATAAAGCATCGCAAATTTTGAAACGTCCATTACCTCTGACATGATGTTTGAAGAAATATCTGCTATAAGCGGAACATCTCCTGTATCGGGAACAGAAGTATATCTTGTTCCGTAAATTGTGTTATTGTAAGTAATATAGAAATAATCGGCATCTTTTGAAAATTTTGATTTATCCAAATCGGGTATATAATTAAAGGTTTTGTCTGCTGATGAAGCTACTATATTTACTTCGCCGTAGCGGGCTGCTTCTTGAGAGGCTTTTTTTGCCCACTGACCTGTAATTACATAATCTGCCTTTTTGTTTTTAAAAAAGTTTAAAGGTATAGCCGCAAACTGTGTTGAAGCTCCGCCCTGAAGGAATAAAACTTCATAATTATCATCTATTCCCATAAGCTCTCTTAAAAGCTCTTCGGCGCCGAAAATAATTTCTTCAAAGGGCTTTGAGCGGTGGCTCATTTCCATAACAGACATACCTGTTTCGCCGTAGCATACCAATTCTTTCTGAGCCTTTTCAAGCACAGGAAGAGGAAGCATTGACGGGCCGGCTGAAAAATTATAAACTCTTTGCATATTAAAAACCTCCTATTAATATAAAGAACAGCTTTGTATTCTTTAAGTAATTGCTTGTATAAATATGAATATTTTTTAATTATATACCACGTTTTTTAAGTAGTCAATGCCATAAATTTTAAAATTTAGCTTTACATATTCAAAAAAAGAATATAAGATTATAAATATGTTTGTTAACGATATTATTTGAAAGGAGTTTAAACCATGATAAGAACAAGATTCGCCCCAAGCCCTACAGGCTATATGCATATAGGAAATTTGAGAACGGCGCTTTATGAATACCTCATTGCGAAATCACAGGGAGGAAAATTTATTTTAAGAATTGAAGATACAGACAGAGAGCGTTTTGTTGAGGGCGCTGTTGACGTTATTTATGAAACCCTGGCCATGGCGGGTATAAAATACGATGAAGGCCCGGATGTCGGCGGAGATTACGGCCCTTATATTCAAAGTGAAAGAAAAAATAATTATATCGATTATGCAAAGCAGCTTGTGGATAAGGGAGAGGCTTATTATTGTTTTTGTACAAAACAAAGACTTGATGAATTAAAAAACAACAGTTCCGATAAAATCGCAAAATATGACAGACATTGCCTTAATATGCCCAAGCAGGAGATAGAGCAAAGGCTTAAAAACGGTGAAGAATATGTTATCCGCCAAAAAATAAGAGAGGGCAAAACCACTTTTAAGGATGTTGTTTACGGAGAGATAACGGTTGATAACGATGAGCTTGACGATCAGATTTTAATTAAATCAGACGGGCTTGCAACATATAATTTTGCAAATGTCATAGATGATCATTTGATGAACATAACTCATGTTGTAAGAGGATCGGAATATCTTTCGTCAACGCCTAAATATAATCTTCTTTATGAAGCGTTTGGCTGGGAAATACCGACATATATTCATCTGCCTGCGGTTATGAAAAACTCCGGAGAAAAGCTTTCAAAAAGAAATGGAGATGCATCGTTTCAGGATCTTATCAAAAAAGGCTATCTTCCCGAGGCTATTATAAATTATGTAGCCCTGCTTGGCTGGGCGCCAAAGGAAAACAGAGAAATTTATTCTCTTGAAGAGCTTGAAAAGGTTTTTAATACAGACGGCTTAAGCAAATCGCCTGCAATTTTTGATATAGTTAAGCTTACATGGATGAACGGCGAATACATTAAAGCCATGGATTTTGATAAATTTTATGAGCTTGCCGAGCCTGTTTTGAAGCAGAGCGTAAAAACAGAAAAAATAGATTTGAAAAAAGCGGCAGGATATGTAAAAACAAGAATAGGCACTATAAATGAAATAGCTCAGATGTTGGATTTTATAGATTCTCTTCCCGATTACGACAAGGCTCTTTATGTCCATAAAAAAATGAAAACAACAGAGGAAATTTCTCTTAAAAGCCTTAAGGAGGCCTTGTCTATGCTTGAAAATATACAGGATTGGACAAATGACAGCCTTTATTCTTCTATGACAGAGCTTTGCAAAAATTTGGGAATAAAAAATTCACAGCTTCTTTGGCCCGTTAGGACGGCTCTTTCGGGAAAACCTACATCTCCATGCGGAGCAAGCGAGCTTGCCGAGCTTTTGGGCAAAGAGGAAACATTGAAAAGAATTAAAATAGGCATAGATAAGCTTGTTATTTAAAAAATAATTTAAGGAGAAAAAAATGAGTATAGGTGATATAATTTTAATTATTTTTGCTGTAATCGTTGTTATAGCGGCAGGGTTTTATATTTTTAATAAGTGGGCATATAAAAAAATCGATGCTCAGCAGTCTATTATAGACAAAAGCAAACAGAGAATGTCAATTTATGTTATAGATAAAAGAAAAGACAAGATAACAAATATAAATATGCCCAAAATGGTTATAGAGCAGATTCCTAAATTTTATAAATTTATTAAGATGTATTTTGTTCAGGCTAAGGTAGGGCCTCAAATTGTAACGCTTATGTGTGATAAAAGAGTTTTTGAGGCTATACCGGTTAAGAAAAATGTTAAGGTTGAAATAGCCGGAATTTATATCGTAAGCGTTATGGGAATGAAAACTCCGGAAGAAATTAAGGCTGCAAAAAAAGCTAAAAAAGAAAAAGAAAAGGCCGAAAAAAAAGCGTCTAAAAAAAGTAAAAAGAAAGCTTAAGTTTTTTACGGAAATCAATTTTTAAAAATTTTATAAATTGATTTCCGTGTTGTTATTTTGTCGAAATTATTAATTTATGTATTTGGCGGCGATTAATACGCGGCATAAGCTCAGTACGAATATTATTAATTTGGTTGTTTATAATATGATATTATGTTAATATGTAATATGTGGAAGGTTTTACAGTGTTAAAATCTGCGAAAATAAATTTTTTAAAACTAAAGTTTTTGTGATTTTTATCAACATATCATTAATTTATGAGGTAATTATTATGATATATGAAATGTTAAACGCCGATGATACCGAAAGGCTTGGCTTTGAGTTTGGCAAAAAGGCAAAAAAAGGAGATATATTTTCTCTTACAGGTGATTTGGGTGTTGGAAAAACTGTTTTTTCAAAGGGCTTTGCTAAGGGAATGGGCATTATAAGCAGCATTACAAGCCCAAGCTTTACTTTAATAAACGAATATTACGACGGCAGACTGCCTTTTTTTCATTTTGATGTTTACAGGCTTTCAAATGCTGAGCAGCTTTATGACATAGGCTATGAAGATTATTTTTATTCTGATGGGGTGTGTCTTATAGAGTGGGCTGATATTGTTAAAGAATTAATACCGAATAATTCGGTTTGGATAAACATAAAAAAGAACCTTGATAAAGGTGAAGATTACAGATTAATAGAAGTTTGCAAATGATTGAAAAAGGTGATTTAATGAGAATTTTATCTATAGAGTCCTCTTCTATGACAGCAAGCGCCGCTATATGTGAGGATAAAAAAACAATATGTGAAATAAGTTTGGATTTTAAAAAAAATCATTCTCAAACTCTCATGCCTATTATTGAAAATATGTTTAAAATGCTCGGCATAGAAAAACAGAGTATCGATTACATAGCCTGCGCCTGCGGCCCCGGCTCATTTACAGGGCTTAGGATAGGTGCGGCTGCGGCAAAGGGGCTTGCTTTGGGGCTTAATAAAAAAATTATACCTGTTCCTACTTTAGGCGCTCTTGCATATAATATTTTAAGTGAAGAAAGATTTATTGTTCCTATGCTCGATGCAAGAAGAAATCAGGTTTTTAGCTGTGCTTACAGCTTTAATGCATTAAGCGGATATGAAAAATTTACCGATTATCTTGTTGAAGATATAGATATTATTATTGATTTTCTCAAACAAAATGATATGAAATGCGTATTTTTAGGTGACGGAGCAGTTTTACATGAAAATAAAATTTTGAAAAATGATGATTTTATAATCGCCCCCATTAATATGAATATGCCGAGGGCGGCTTCTGTGGGCGCTTATGCTTTTGATAATATTAAGACGGCTGTTGAAAGCAGTGATTTTAATATTTTATATCTGAGAAAATCTCAGGCTGAAAGAGAATATGATATGAGGGAAAAAATTAATGATAAAACTTGAAAAGTTTGGTAAAAAGCATATAAACGCTGTGCTGAAAATAGAAGAGCAATGCTTTTCTATGCCATGGAGCAAAGCCTCGCTTGAAAAAGAGATTAAAAACGATATAGCGATTTATGTTGTTGCGACTGAGGGCGATAAAGTGGTTGGTTATGGCGGTATGTGGCATATTGTAAATGAAGGCCATATTACAAATATAGCTGTTGATAAAAATTATCGCTCAAGAGGAATTGCAACAATGATATTAAACAGACTGTTTGAAATAGGCCGTCAAAATCAAATGATTGGCATAACTCTTGAAGTTAGAATGAGTAATAATGCGGCAAAAAATCTATATAAAAAGCTTGGCTTTGTCATTGAGGGCATAAGAAGAGAATATTATGAGGATAACGGAGAAGATGCCGTAATTATGTGGAAATATTTTATCGATACAAATCTTATTGAAAATTTTTGAAAAACAGTTTCGCTGAAAGGCTTGGTATAGATTATGATTAAGGAATTAAATTATAAAGAGCTTAAAAAATGGTTTGATGAAAATGAGTTTGGCTTTAAAACAACATCGGAAATACAGCCGTGCAAAAATGTTATAGGCCAGGAAAGAGCAATAGAAGCCCTTGAATTTGCGCTTAATGTAAAGAATAAGGGCTATAACGTTTTTATGTGCGGCGTAAGGGGAACAGGAAAAACTTCTTTTGCGATAGAATATGCAAAAAAAGCGGCGGCAGCTGAAAAAACTCCCAACGATATGTGCTATGTTTATAACTTTGATAACCCAAAATATCCAAAGCTTTTATATTTTGAAGCCGGAAAGGGCAGAGAATTTAAAGAGGAATTTGAAGATATAATACAGATTTTAAGTTTGGAAATACCTAAGGCTTATAACGACAGGGATTATGAGGAGCAAAAAGAAAGCATAGTTAAGGATTATCAGGAAAAAAGAGATGAAATTGTAAAGATAATGACAGAAGAGGCAAAGCAATACGGATTTGGCGTTAAAATGACAAATTCCGGAATGTATTTTTTGCCTATAGTTGACGGCGTTACCATATCCGAAGAGGATTTTGAAAGCTTAAGCGAAGAGCAAAAAAATGAAATTTCGGCTCAGTCTGATATTATACAGGATAAGGCTGCCGAAATTATGAGAGTTATTAAAGATTTTGAAAAGCAGACGAAAAAAGAAATCGATTCTATAGAGTATAATATTGTTCTTTTTACTGTGGGCTATTATCTCAGTCCTCTTCAGGATAAATATAGGGATAACGATGAAGTTTCAAAATATCTTGCCAAAATTAAAGAGGATATTCTCGATAATATAGAAGATTTTGTTGAAGATGATTCCGAAGAGGACGAAGCGGCAGCCGTACAGATGATACTGCCTTGGATAAGCAAAAAAACAACGGAAGAAAGCCTTAATAAATATAAGGTAAATCTTATTGTGGATAACTCAGAGCTTAACGGAGCGCCGGTTATAGTGGATTATAATCCTACATATTCAAACCTTATAGGTGAGGTTGAATATGACAGCGAATACGGAAATTTTATAACCGATTATATGAAGATAAAACCCGGGCTTCTTCATAAAGCCAACGGAGGATATCTTATTCTTCAGGCAAGTGATTTGCTTTCAAATCCGTATGCGTGGGAAACTCTCAGAAGAGTTTTAAAAACAGGCGAAATAGTGATAGAGCCTATTAAGGAATATCAGCTTGGCGCAATCGCCGTAGCATCTATCAGGCCGGAGGCTGCCAAATGTTCGGTTAAGGTTATACTTGTCGGATCAAGCTATTATTATGATATTTTAAATGAATATGACGACGAATTTTTAAAGCTTTTTAAAATAGCGCCTATGTTTGATTATGAAATGAAACTTACAGATGAAAACGTTAAAAATGTAGCTTGTTTTATAAAAGGTTTTGTGGCTAAGGAAAACAGCCTTGAATTTGATGTTGGCGCCGTTAGGGCTGTGGTTGAATATTCTGTAAGGCTTGCCGAAAGAAAAGACAGATTATCTACCTGTTTCAGCCAGATAAACGAAATTCTTGCCGAAGCCAACGCATGGGCAAAAATGGACCATGCCGAGATTATAAGCGAAAAATATGTTAAAAAGGCTGTTAAAAAGAAAATCAGCTTCGCAGGCTTATATGAAGATAAGCTTACAGAAATGATAATGGAAAATGATATGCTTATAGAAACGCAAGGCGAAGCGGTAGGTCAGATAAACGCCCTTACTGTTATAGATATGGGAACTTACAGCTTTGGAAAGCCTTCAAGAATTACAGCATCAAGCTATCTTGGCAAATCCGGCATTATAAATATAGAAAAAGAAGCTCAAATGAGCGGCAATATTCATGACAAGGGCGTTCAGGTTATAAAGGGGTATCTTGGCGGAAAATATGCTCAGGATTTTCCTTTAAGCTTATCATGCAGGATATGCTTTGAGCAAAGTTACAGTTATATAGACGGCGACAGCGCTTCAAGCGCAGAAATTTATGCCGTTTTATCAAGCCTTTCTGGGCTTCCGTTAAGGCAGGATATTGCCGTTACGGGAAGCGTTAACCAAAAGGGAGTTATTCAGCCTATAGGCGGTGTAATTTATAAAATAGAGGGATTTTTTGATATTTGCAGCAGAAGAGGATTAACCGGCAGCCAGGGCGTTATTATTCCCGTTCAAAATGTTAAGGATTTGGTGCTTAACGATGAAGTAATAGATGCCGTTAAAGAGGGATTGTTTCATATATATCCCGTTTCTTCGATTGATGAAGGAATAGAAATTTTAACGGGAGTTAAGGCGGGAACAAAATCCAAAACAGGAAAATACAGCCAAAATACTGTTCATGGCAGGGTTTTAAAACAGCTTAAAAGCTATTATAAAAAGTCTTCTGTTGAGGAGGAATAAAATGATAAAAGCAGTTATTTTTGATATGGATGGGCTTATGTTTGATACAGAAGCCTTATCAAGCGAAGCATGGAAATACGTAGGTGAAAAATTCGGATACGATATTACAGGTGATATTATAGCAAAAACAAGAGCATTGGATGTTAATCACATTAAAGAAATATTTGAAAAAAATTTTGGTGAAGATATCGATTTCTTTAATTTATATTCTGTTCATAATGCGTATATGAATGAATATATAGACGATAACGGCATACCTATTAAAAATGGTCTTAAAGAGCTTCTTGATTATGTTAAAAAAAGAGGCCTTAAAATAGCTATTGCCACCTCTACGGATAATAAAAGAACGGTTTATTACCTTACAAAAGCCAACATTCTAAAATATTTTAATAATATTTTATGCGGGGATATGGTTGAAAACGGTAAGCCCGATCCGGAAATTTATTTAAAAGCAGCCGACAGCCTTGGCTTTAAGCCGGAACAATGCATTGTTTTGGAGGATTCTTTAAACGGATCTCTTGCGGCTTACAATGCGGGTTGTCCTGTTATTATGGTGCCTGATTTGGATAAGCCGGGCAAAAAAATTAAAAAAATAGTTGATGATCTTGCAAAGGATTTAAATGATGTTATAAAAAAGCTTGAAAAAATGTAAGATATCAGTATACGAAAAAGTTAATTAACTTTTTCGTATATTTTTTTATAGAGGGGATTTTATTGTTTTTTAAATTATATCCATTTTTTGAGCAAGATCTTCCGCCTTGCCAAGCATTTTTTTGCCGTCTTTCATTATTCTTTTTCTTGTCTTTCTGTCGCTCATTGCATAGGTTAAGCCTGCGGCGCCTACCAAACCGCCTATAAGCATTCCTTTAGCAAATTTCTGCATAAAAATTCCTCCTTTATTGTTGTTGACAGATTAGCTCTGCAATATTATTATTGTCATAAACCTAAAAATTATTAAATGCGGTTTATAATTTTATATTTTTTAATTATTTTTTGTTATATAAATTGAAAAATTTTCTTTTATTATTTTTAAATTATTAAGTTTGGCAAGCTCTGAAAGATTATCATATTGATTTGAATCTATTTGTATTGAATAATTTTTATCATTTAAAAGGCGTAAAATCTCTGACAGATAGTGGGGAATATAATAATTTCCGTTTTTTTCTGCAGCAAGCTTTGAGAATAATATTTTTTGAGGATAAGAATAATCTTGTTCTGTTGTAAAGCTGTTTTTAAAATAAGAATCTGAAATAGATTTTTTATAAGAATCTGTAACATTATCATTGTTTGTAATAAGAAAGCTGTTTGGATTTGTATTTTCGGTATTTAAAAGTGTTGAAGCGTCAAAATCCATATAATATACAGCTTTTATTCTGGGATATTTATTTTTTAGCATTACATAAAAATTTGAAATTTCTTCTGATGCTTCGTTTGTGTAATAGGTGTGATTATCGGCGCTATAGTTTGAAATTCCCAAAGAGGAAATCATAAGAGGATATTTGCTTTGATATTTGTTGTAAAAATAATTTAGAGAAGAAACAGAGCAATTTTTTATATTATTGTTTTCTATGGGCATATATATATTTATTCCTACCCAATCTACACTTTGGGCATTAGGAAAGTAATTGTCGATTTTATAAAGCTCTTCGCTGTTTGTTATAAAGACAAACGCAGTATTGGGAGCATAGGCATTAAATTCGGCTCTTGCGTATTCAAAAAATTTTTTATATATTTCGGCAGGATAGCCGTTTTTGGCAGGCTCCGGATAAAATCCGATTAAAACAGGCTCATTAAGCTCGCCAAACTTTTTGGCATATTCTGTGATTAAGCGATAGTCAAAAGGAGTTTCTTTATTTTTGGCATCGATAATAATAAAAGGAAGCTTGAAATCTTTTCGACAGTTTAATATCCAGCCGGCAGGAAATTCTTCGCCAAGCTTTAAATGATATTTATAGCTTGAATGAGCTGAGGTTTTAAGCTCGAATTGTGCCATATCAAATCCTATGGATCTGTCAGCCAAAATATAAGCCCCGGCATAGCAGCCGCTGTATGGCTCAAATTTTTTAAGCTCATAATTTGAAAGAGAGTAATAAAGGCTTAAGTTTTTGTTAATGTAAGGCTCTGCGGCGGCAGGGGAAGCAATAATATCGCTGTTTGATTTTATAACATCGGTTTCATTTTGGCAGGCATTTAAGCAAAATACGCCTAAGAAAAATAAAAAAAGCAAAATTATTGCCTTGATTTTAAAATTCATAATTATACCTCTTATATTAAAATTTATATCAATCTATTGTTGATAAATATGTATTTAGAGTATCGAGGTAATGAAGAATAAAACCGTTTTTGGAATAAATTCTAAATTTTTGATTAAAAGCGCTGTATGGTATTGATTTGCGTCCGCCGTTTAAAGATGAATCATAATATTGCTTTAATATATCAAAGGGAAGAAAAAAATATTCATCATAAGCCCTAAAGTAAACCAATAAAAATGAAATGCCATCCTGCCTTGAAAAGCTGTCCATAAACTCTATTTGATGAGGATGAATATTGTTTATAGGCAGGCTTTTTAAGGCTGTTTCTTTTGCATCGAAGCAGACAGGTATTCCCTGAACAGCGCCTATATAATCTACTGTAGATTGTTTTTCAAAATAAGCTAAAGTAATATTTTTTCCGTCTTCGCTTATTTTAACGGGGGTTATAGGCGTAGGTATTTTTTGTATTATAGCCAGATTTTTTTGTCTGTAAACATCGTTTGTCATATTAATAATTTCTTCTAAGGAATTTCCTCTAAGGCCTCTTGTGTTCCAAAAACCCAATATAAATACCACCTTTCGTCTTAAAGACAGTTATTTTTTATCAAACGAGCCGATTGCCCATTCGATAAGCTCTTTTATATCCTCTCTTTTATCGTTTTTGTGCTTTATGAGAATATTTAATGCTTTATCGTTTTTAATATTAGAGAGAACTATTATGGCATTTCTTTGAAGAAGCTTTTTGCCTTTCCAACCGGCGGCTGTATTTTTAAACCTAATATTAAATTCCTTGTTTGTCATAGACAGAATATCATCTGCTTTTGGATGAAATTCATCCAATCCATCTTTAATAAGAAGCTCTTTTTTTTGATTATGAGGGCATATCCTCTGGCATATGTCACAGCCGTAAAGCTGTTTGTTTATAAGCTTATAATCGGATTGATTTAATTGTTTGGTTTGCGTTAAAAATGAAACGCATTTTTTATAATCCAAATAATCTTTTTTTATTGCCCCTCCCGGGCAGGCGTTTATGCAAAGCTCACAGCCTTTGCAGGGATCAAAATCATCTTTGCGGACTGTTGGCTTTAGCTTGAGCGAGGTTAAAATATAGCCTATAAAAAACATTGAGCCTATTTTGGGATTTATAATTGAAAAATTTTTGCCGGCTTTTCCCAACGAACATCTTTGGGCAACAGCTCTGTCTATAAGAGGGCCTGTATCGGAAAAATAAACGGAATCTGTATCAAGAAGTTTGCATATATTGCTTAAATGCCTTGATATTGTGATGTGATAATCCTCCCCAACAGCTCCGACAGATATATTTGCTCTTATTTCATTATCAAAACTGCCTATATATTTTTTATTGTAGCTTAGCCCTATACAGATTATCGATTTTACGTTTGGCAATATAAGGCTTGGGTCTATCCTTTGGCAGGCGCTTAGGCTGCTGAAAGGAGGATTTGTTTTTTCTAAAATATCTTTAAGAGTATAAAAAGGCTCGGCAGAGCCGATAGCATAAATTAAATTATTTGATTTTGTATAATTTTCGATTATTTTATAAGGATTTTTTTCTTCTCTCATAATATACAAGCCCCGCCTATTTGGCGGGGTACCTAAATTTTATTAAATTTATAAGTTTTTAAGAGTGCCGCAGGCATCAAAAGGCGGAAATCGCATTTTCGCCAATGAAAAAGTCCGAATGGACTTTTTCGACAGTGGGGTAATTTCTTATTTTTCGGCTTTTTTATTTATGGCTGCCTGAACAAAGCTTTTAAAAAGGGGATGCGCTTTGTTTGGCCTTGATTTAAATTCGGGATGGAACTGCACGCCGACAAACCAAGGATGTTCCTCTTTTTTAAGCTCTACAATCTCAACCAGCTTTTCATCCGGAGAAAGACCTGCTATAACAAGTCCGTTTTCGGTCATTTTATTTCTGTATTCGTTGTTAAATTCATATCTATGGCGATGGCGCTCATAAATAAGCTCTTTGCCGTAGGCTTCTCTTGAAATTGTCGATTCTGTAAGGCGGCATGGATATGCCCCTAAACGCATTGTTCCGCCAAGCTCATCAATATCCTTTTGCTCGGGCATAATATCGATAACAGGATGAAGAGCATCATTTTTTATTTCTGAGCTGTGAACATCGGATAAGCCTAATTTGTTCCTTGCAAACTCTACAACTATACAGTGCATTCCAAGGCATATGCCAAGCAGAGGAATTTTATTTTTTCTTGCGTATTCAACAGCTGAAATTTTGCCTTCGACTCCTCTTTCGCCAAAGCCGCCGGGAACAAGAACTGCATCAACATCATTCAAAAGCTCTTGCGCCGAAAGGTTTTCAATCTCTTCAGCGTTGATCCATTTTACATTTACATCTGTATTTGTGTGGATTCCGGCGTGCTTAAGGGCTTCAACTATTGAAATATATGCATCATGAAGCTCAACATATTTGCCAACCAAGCCAACGGTAATAAATTTTTCAAGATTTTTTTGCTTTTCTATTACTTCTATCCAATCTGAAAGATCGGGAATACAGTCGTCAATCTTAAGTTTTTTGCAGACAATTTTTGCAAGATTTTCTTTTTCAAGCAAAAGAGGCACCTCATAAAGAGAATCACAGTCTATATTTTCCATAACACATTCTGCATCTACGTTGCAGAACAAAGCGAGTTTATCTTTTGCTTCTTTGCTTATAGTATGCTCTGTGCGGCAGACAATAATATCCGGCTGAATACCTATCGATAAAAGCTGTTTTACGGAATGTTGGGTAGGCTTTGTTTTCATTTCGCCTGATTTTGTCAGATATGGTATAAGCGTAACATGAATATACAGGCAGTTTTCTTTGCCTACATCATGAGCAACCTGTCTTATTGCCTCTAAAAACGGCTCGCTTTCTATATCGCCTACGGTGCCGCCGATTTCTGTTATAACAATATCGGAACGTGTTGATTTTCCGGCTCTGTATACACGCTCCTTTATTGCGTTTGTGATATGCGGGATAACCTGCACTGTTGCGCCCAGAAATTCTCCTTTTCTCTCTTTGTTTAAAACTGACCAGTAAATTTTGCCTGTTGTTATGTTGTTGTTTACGGTTAAGCTCTCATCTATAAATCTTTCATAATGACCAAGATCCAAATCGGTTTCGGCGCCGTCATCGGTAACAAAAACCTCTCCATGCTGATAAGGACTCATTGTACCGGGATCGATATTTATGTAAGGATCGAATTTTTGTATTGTTACCTTGTAGCCTCTGGCTTTTAAAAGCCGACCCAGAGAAGCCGCCGTTATTCCCTTGCCAAGGCCGGAAACAACGCCTCCTGTTACGAAAATATATTTTTTTTGCATTATTTATACCTCTTTTTTAGTCTTTAATTATTTCTTCATAGCCTGCCGCAAGAATTTTATCGTTATTATTCATTTCGTTATAAATCAGAAGATTTATTTCGCTTGCAGTTTCCTTTGTGATGGTTCTGCTTACGGTTAATTGTTTATCCTTTTGAATTTTGCCTATTGAATTCATAATTTTTATTCTTGTGCTTGTTTCATAACCAAGATAATTGAGAGCGTTTTTAACTTTATCGCTTTCTATATCGTCAAATTCTGAAAGAAACAAAGGCATATCTATTAAAATATCGGGATTTATGCCGATTTTGTTTAATTTATTGCCGTTTCTTGTAAAATATTCCATAGTTGTCATTTTAAGCACGCCCATATCAAGTACAGGGGTCATAGTTTGAATTACGCCTTTGCCAAAGGTTTTAGTGCCGACTATAATACCGGCGCCGGAATCTTGAATTGCGCTTGCTATTATCTCTGCGGCTGATGCTGTTGTGGAGTCGGTTAATACAACTATTTTTTTAAAGTACGGATTTTTAAGCTCGGAATAAACATCTGTAATTTCTCCGTCTTTATTTTTTGCCGAGATTATTTTGCCCTCCGGAACAATTAAATTGCACATTTTTATTGCTTCTTCAACCACACCGCCGACATTGCCTCTTAAATCGAGAATGAGCTTTGTTTTGGATTGATTTTTAAGCTCATTTACAGCCTGATCAAAGTCGTCGGCTGTTCCCAAAGAAATAAGGCTGACCTTTATATAACCTATATCGGAGTTTTGCGATGCGTTTTCATTTCCGATTAATTCGCCTATATCGTTTAAATAAACGGTATTAACCTTTGTTTTTACAAAACTTGTGTCGATTGTAATATTTTTTCCGGATCGGTTTATTTCAAGCTTAAGATCTTGTACTCCATCGCTTATAAGTTTGCTTGTGACGCTTTGAAGCGAAATGCCTTTAAGATCAATTGAATTAATCGAAATAATTTTATCTCCGGGCTTTATGCCGGAGGTTTTGGCGGGAGTATCCTCCAAAACCTCGCTTACAATGGGATAGTCGTTTTTAGTCTGTTTTGTAACAACTCCGATTATATAAAAATCAGTCATGAAGCTTTTTTCAAATTCTTTATATTCATTTGTCGTATAATATGCGGAGTAATCGTCCAAAACAGACGACATACCCTTTAGAGCCGCATTTAAAAGATTATCAAGCTCAACCTCGCTGCCTACATAATTATCTTTGATATATTTCATTACAGCCGTAAAAATTTCTGAACATTGCTCATATTTATCTAAATCAGGCTCATTTATATCTTCTGCAAAGCAAAGAGATTGAAAAGTTAAAACAAAAATTATAATATAAGCTGATATATTTTTTAAATATTTCATAAATAACCCTCCAATATAAAGCTATGTTTTAACCAACTAAGCGGGGGGAGCGGGCAATCGTTGGCTATTAGTACGCAGCATAAGCGGAGTACTGATATTATTGACTGTTTGTGTTAAGAGTTATTAGTAAGATTTTGTCAATTAGCATAGTTAACAATATGTTCGGTATAATCTGTTTGAAGGTCATTTCTCATATAGTTGTTTAATCTGTTTACAAAGGCGGCTGCTTCAGCTTTTGAAACATAATCTGTAGGCTTAAATCTGCCGTCGTCATCTCCTGCGATAATGCCTATTCTGTTTGCCGCATAAATCTCCTTTTTTGCCCAAGAGGCTATATTTTTGTCATCTGTAAAGGAGGTTATAGGGGTTGGATCAAGGCCAAGATTTTCAAGACCCAATGTCCTTAAGAGTATAACTATAGCTTCTTGTCTTTCTATAGGCGAATCTATATAAAAATGTCCGTTATCACGCCCTACGGCAAGGCCTGCTTTGTATGCCGCCATAACATAAGGATAATCCGCTCTTTCGGGCAGAACATCGGGAAAAACAAGATTTACTACAGTTTGTCTTCTTCTCGATGAACGATTTGATGAGGTATCTTCTATGGGAAGTTTTATAGCTTTTACAAGCATTTCCACGAATTGTCCTCTTGTTATAGCCTGGCTTGGCTGATAATATTTAGAATCACCGTCTAAAATTTTCATACTGAAAAGACGCTTTATGTCGTCTTCTGCAAAATGTCCTTTAAGGTAGCTTACATCGGGGGCTATAAGCTGTTCAAAATTGTTGAAAGTATCAATGGAAACATTGCCCGTAGGCTCAACCTCATAGGTAAGCTGGACGGGAAGTACATAAATATTATAGCTTAAGCCGCTTCTGTTTTGCATTATTTCTTGATAATTTCCATCAAAACTTATGGCAGTAGGCTCATTTGATGTATACTGAAGAGTTTTGCCCATAGATACGCTTGGCCTAAGCTGATACTGCATCTGCCAGTCGTTTGTTGTTACGGTACAGTCTATTCTGTGAGTTTCTGTTGATGAATATGCACAGTTATAGCCGTAAAAAGTTCCGTTCATATCTAAAATTACATCACCGTTATCTGAAGTATAAACAGCTCTGTGATTAAGATTTCCTTTATAGTAGGTTACGCCGGGAGTTTTATCCTCTATAACGCTTATTGAAGATTTTGAGCGATCCTGATCGAGAGAATAAGTTTGACCGTTTGCGGTGATGGTTTCTGTCCAATCATCGGGATCTTCTAAGCCAAAATCTTTAATTGTCTGAGAGCCTTCCTTTCGGTATTTTACTTCGTAAGTGATGGATCTTGTAAGGCTTGCGCCCTCATCTTCGCCCTCTGCGCCTTCTTCATCTTCGTTATCCGTCTGCTCGGGGGTATATACGGCGTTATATTCATAATCCGCCTCATAACTTCCCATAGTTTCGTCTTCATCAGGCTCATCCATATCTACCGTAATGTTTCCTTCAAGCGTTATGGGCCTGCCGGAAAGAAAATTAACTTCTTTATATATTGATTCAAGCTCTTCGTTTTTGTCGTCATCAAGCAAAAGCTCTGTTGTTTTGGGCAAATCACGACCATCGGATATTCCGCCGAAAAAACCGAAATCGCCGAGTTCGGCTTTTACGTTAAGGCTTGTGAAAAATGCCATAATAATGCCCAATAAAAAGCAATATTTTATTTTTTTCATATTAACCTCCCCAATGATTTTTTATAAAAATAATCATAAACGTCTAATTTCATCGGGGCTTAAAGCCCCTTGAAATTTGCTGTTTGCTTAGCGTAAGAAAATTTAATAAAATATTTAATTTTCTACCAATATAATATAGCCGTTTACAGTCATGCCGCCTGTTATTGTTTCGGGCAGTTCGTTTGTGTAAACCTTTAGCTTGTCGCCGGCTTCAAGGCTGTTTAATCCTACAACTTGGTTATTTTTAACAACAATTGTGTTTGGAGCAACGGTTATATTTGCGCTGTTGTCGGTTTTGCTTACATCTTTCCATATGCCTGTATTCTCTTGATAATAGGTTGTATCTTTAATACCTATTGAGGTATCGGAAACGGAATAAACCGTTCCTCTCAAGCCGTCTTTTGCATAAGGAGATTTAATAACATGGGTCGCCCTTGTGCCGTCATAAATTATATTAAATACCTGATTTGCCGCAGAAGCATCGGTATAGTCTATAAAGCTATCTCTGCTTACAATGCCTGTTTCATCGATGAATATGGTTGATTCATCTATAACAAACTCTCTTTCAACCGGGGTGAATACCCATGTCATATCATTAAGCTGGCTCATTGACTGAACCTTGAAGCTTGCTCCTTCATCAATGCTTAATATACGTCCTCTTGCAATTAATACAGATGATGAGCCGGGCTGATCGTAAATATCCACTACTGCCGCTTTTGTTCCGCCGTTAAGCTCAACCTGGGCGTAATCGGGTATCATAATGTCACTTCCCGTAACAAGCCTTCCGTGACGTCTTACTATTGTTCCCGCATCGGTTGAAAGAGTGCCGTTGCTGCTTATCGTTGCAAAGCCTCCTATTCCATCGGAGTTTACAACAGTGTCGCTGTCCAATATACTTCCTCTGCCATCTCTGAAAGAAACCATGCTTACTCTTTCTCCGGCATAATTGTTTTCAAGAGCAATATAAACCTCTCCGTCAGCCCTCTTAAGGTACTGCATAGCATAATCCAGAGAAATTTGTTTTCCTTCGTAGTAATAAGAAATATCGCCGTTATCTATGCTTATTGTTCTTATTTCTTTATAATCGCCCCAGCCTGCGTTTGAAAGAGAATAAGAGTTTTGAACGGAAATTTCTCTCTGAAGCTGATTTATCGCCCCAAGCTGGCCTTTTATGATGCTGCTTATTTCGTGGCCGCTTCCTTCTATATTTATTTCTTTAACGCTTTCCATAACATAGCCGGGTGAAATAATGGCTCTGTTTACAAGAATTTTTAACCAATCGCCTGTTTGAATATTTGTCATGGCTAAAGGCTTTCCTGCTTTTGATACAAAAACAGAGTTGGCAACATCAAACCATGTTGTCTGACCGTCTTCGTATTCGATAAGCATTTGAGAAATATCACCATCAGTAGAAAATTGTCTGAGCCTTCCATATTTCATTGTATAATTTGTTGATGCGCTTATTTTTTCTATTGTTGACGAATCGTCATCGTATGTCTGTATAAATACTATATCGCCGGCTTCGATTTGATCGATTGTTGTATCTCTCGGATCATACTGGAAATTTGGGAAAACTTGATCTATATATCCGATTTCATCTTGAGAATCATAATATTGTTGTTTTTCAACGATCATATCTTCGGAATAGTAGTTTTTGGTAACCTCATTTCCGTTATTGTCTACAACCGTAAGATAGCCTAAACCTGGATTATTTTCAACGACTATTCCTCTAAGCTCATCTACAACTGTCGGCTCGCCTTCATATGCCATTATTGTAACGATTTCGTTTTTAAGCTGAAGATTAAATTTGCTGCCATAGGGCAAATCCGTATTGTAAACCTTTTTATATGGCTGATCGTTATTTTCGCTAAGCTTTGGCGCAAGATATACATATCTTGTTGAATCCTCGGTTCCGTCATTTCCATAAAGACCGTCAGCCACAAAATAAATCTGCCTTTGACCCGATGAATCCACAATATGGATTTGACCGTTTGTATAATCAAATTCTTCTAAGGTTCCGCTTACTTCTTTTGTTTCTACGCCGCCTATGCATTTTACAAAATAAATTTCATTTGAAGCCGAATTAACGGTATATTCTATTTTATCTCCCATTTTAAGGCTTTCAAGACCTGTAACGGCTCCGTTGTTGTATACTACGGCATCTCTGTCCGCAGCCTGAGGAGAAGAGCTGTTTTCAAGCTGATACTGAAGAATATCCACCTTTCCGTCTTCGTTTCTTATGTAAATGTTTCTCCAAAAATCGGAGCTTCCCGTTTCATTTAGCTGAGAATCTCTTATTCCGCCGACAGTTCCGTATTTTTTAACAAGGGTTCTGCTTTGAATATATATTTCATCGGTGCTGCTTAAAACCTGAGCCATCTCAGCCCTTGTTATGCCGCCGGTTGGATTAAAATTGCCGTTTGAATCACCTTTCATAATTCCGTTTGCCGTTACAAGCTCAACATCGTCGGCATATTCGGCTGAAATATTTTTCCAATCGGAGAATGTATATATTTTTTGCTGTGACAAATCTCTGTCAAACGCTGATTCTCCGCCGTTTGTGGTTTGCTCAAGATAATCCAAGGCATCTACTATCCATGCCGCAACCTGCTGCCTTGTGGCAGGGGCTTCTTTAAAAAAGCCTGTTTCGGGATCTATATCCTCTTGATTTACATTGATGGCATCGGCATATTGAGCCGGAGTAATCATTCCGTTTTGCCTGGCTAAGCTTAAGTAGCCCAAAGACCAAGTTGGAAGGATTCCGTTTGTTTCGATGTTGTTTTGAAGCCTTACACCCTCAGCCTGAGCCTCGCTTTCAAGCCCCATTACCCTTAGGCAGAAAGCAAGAGCCTCTTGATTTGAAACCGAATCATTTGGGCTGAAGTTTCTGTTGTAGCCTTTAATCATATCAAATGCACCGGCTTTTGTTATGGCTTCCTTTGCCCAGTGGTTGGCGGCAACATCTTTGAATTTAAGATTTGAAATCATTGATTTTGCCTCGGGGCGGCCTGTATAGGTGTTGGAAACCGTATCTGTAAAAATTTTGGTATCTGTAAGGGCAAAGGAATTAACAGCCGATGTTGAAAACATAATGACTGAAGCTATTGCCGCAATAATTTTTTTCATTTAGCAACCTCCGAATTTTAAGTATCTGTTTGATTTTATAAAGTTAAGTTATTTTTATTATAACATAAAATTAAACAATAAACAAAGAAAATTAGATTAAAATGTATATTGGTAAATTCAGTATTTTTAACCAATAATGAGCTTTGTTGTAAGATGTTGATTACATCGCAAATTTTTAAATTTAAATAATATTGCAAAAATGATAAAATAATGTTAATATTAATATATAGATATTGTTTATAAATTTAAGTTAAACACTGATTTTACAGAGGTGGAGGCTTATGGATAATAAGATTTTTAAATTTCTTGACCATGAGGTTATAAAAGAAATTGCCAATATAGGAGCAGGCAACGCAGTAACAAGCCTTGCAAAAATGATGGAAAAAAAAATAAGCATGAATGTGCCTGAGGTGAAAACGCCGGAATTTAAAAACCTTACGGAAGGAATTTTAAATGCCGAAGATTTGGTTGCAGGCTTATTGGTTTATATAAGCGGAGATATAGATGCAATGATGATGTATATTATGGATGAAAAATCCGCCTGCGCTATTATAAACCATCTGATGAAAGAAGAAAAAAAAGAATTTTCGGATTTTAACGAAATGGATATTTCCGCTTTGAAAGAAATAGGAAATATAATGACGGGTTCTTACCTGACAGCCCTTTCAACATTTATGAATTTTAAGATAAATAAATCTGTTCCGTATATGTGTATTGATATGGCAGGGGCTATTTTAAGCGTACCGGCAATTGAATTTGGAAAGGTTAGCGACAGGGTTGTACTTATAAAATCTGTATTTAACGATAACGAAGATTTAAACGGATATTTTATTCTTATACCAAACGCCGAATCTGACAGAGATGTTGATTTTGGTTTTATGGATGCTTAATAAAAAAGAGCCGAATTTAGGCTCTTTTTTATTTATAGAACATACTGCTGTTATATGCGTTTATATAATAAGGCTCATCGCTTTGATCTATAAAAATTCTGTAATGCGGAACGGCATACGACTCTTGGTTATTTTGAGCATATTCTTCCGTAAAGTAGCCTAAATCTATATCTGTTATTTTAATTTTGCTGTTCTCTTCAAAGGTATCTTTAATGCTGTTATAAAAAGTAAAAACAGCCTCATCTGCAGAACATATATCAGCTTTATCAGCGGAAACATGAATTGGTTCAAAATATGAAAAGCTGCAGCTTAAGCTTGAATCTGAATAAACTTTAAAAGTAATGCTGTTATTGAATATTATGTTGTTTATATGATTTTGATCGTATCGCAAGGTTATGCAGCCGTCATTTTCCACTGTCTTTTTCAAATAAAAATCATTAAAATTTTTTTCTATTGCGGTTATATATGGTTCAACTTTTTTTAATGCTGTTTTTTCGTTTAGATTAAAGCCCTCCGTTTTATTTTTATTTTCATAAAAAATTTGATTGCCGTTTAAGGTAAGACTTTCGTTTTCGGATGAAAAAATTGTTTTTTCAAATACTTCTGTCCTTTTTATAGATTTTGAATCTGAAAAAAATATGTTTTGAAGCTCAATGACGTCATATGTCGGCACTTTTAATGTAATTTGCGGCATAGGCTTAAAGCTTTCGGGAAATTTAGCCTCTATTATGATATTGTTGTCTTTTAAAATGCTGATGATCGAATTTTTTTGATCCTGCGACAAGTTATATTTATTATATTTGAGTATATTAAGCCCTAAAAGCACGATATTTAATGTCATTAAAAGTATTATTATATAATTTTTAGCCTTTTTCCAGTCCATATTTTAACCTCTGTTTTCGGATATTTTTAAGCGTCGCTTTGAGCATCTACAACATATATATCATCGTTTATGCTTATAAACCAGCTTAATGAAGTTTTTTTGGTTTTATCTATGTTATAGCAAAGCTCTATTTTCTCTATGCTGTTGTCTTTTGATTTAAGCTGTGGGTTTTCTTCGTAAACCTTATCTATTGCGCTTAAAAAATCAACATCGGCGGCATTGTAAACAGGGGCGCTGTCTATATTAAAATCATACACAAGCCTTTTATATCTTGCAACCCTTGAGTTTGAAACGGTTAGCTCTATTATGCTTTTAAGGTCGGTTTCTTCTTTTAGCTGGGTAGAGAGCAAAATATTATGATTATCTATTTTATAGTTGAAATAAAAAACAGTTTTTTCTTCATCTTGTTCGTAACTGCTTAAATAGTATTCGTTATTTATATTTGCATCGTTTTCAAGAAAGCTTAACGCCGTAAGATAGTCTTTTGAAAAACTTGGTTTTGAATATGATGCTCTTTTGTAGCTGGAATACTCCAAAACACCGTTGGTATAATATTTTACAACTGTGTTTTCATCGCTGTAGGTATATATATTGTTTACGGTAGATGTCCATTTGACGGCGGGATTTTCAAAAAAGTGATTTATATTTTTTTCAAGGCTCATTAAAAGAACCCCTCCGTCTGCTTCCATAGGGTTTGTTGTTGTAAGATTGGGGTATTCTATTACACTGCCGTTCCATCTGGGCAAAAATATATTTGTTTTGAAAAGATCAAAGCCGTTTTGAATGCTGGATATATAATAAATATCGTCTTCTTCTGAGCTTATGGAAGTTATTTCGTTATATGTTTTTGAAATTACATTATTATTTTTAAGCTCTATGGCATAGGTTTTGTTTTCTTTTGTATTTATGAATGAAACACGCATACTTTCCGGTACATTTATATCCGGTGAAATTATTATTGTGTCAAAATCGTTTATTTTTGAGCAGACACTTGCCTTTGCGTCATATATATATTTTAGCTGTGAACTATTGGCAGTGTAGCCGAAATTATAAACGGCGCATACTGAAGAAAGTTCGTTAAACCAATCGGTTGTACCGTTGTATTTAAGCTCACCGTTTTTTAAGGCCGCTTTTATTGCCTCGTCAAAAACTGTTTTATAGCTGCTGCCGTATATATTGTTATTTTTTTTGATAAACTCTCCGTTTCCTTTATTTATTATTATGTTGTCGAGATTATACTTTATTTCTCTTTGCGAATTTGAGTTGTTTTCTGAAAATAAAGAATAAAAAAGGCTATAGCCTGAAAAATCTTCAAACCATAACCCTACAGTTTGATAAATAGCCAAAATTACAAAAAAAGCTATTATAAAACTTTTAACACGGTTTAGATACATCGTTTCACCCTTTTTATAAAAGATTGATTTGTTATAAAATATTCACCCACCGTATAACAGAAGCAAAGATTGATTATTAAAGCTGATGTTTATTATTTAATTTTTGGAACTGAAATATTATTTGAAAGCTCTGATTTTATCTCACTTTTTTTTCGCTTTATACTTGCTTCTACGCAGGATGAAAGCTCTCCCTTTTTGGCTTTGATTGTAATTAAATTTTCGCCTATAAGCAAATCTATATTTTGGCTGAAATAGCCTGAAGAACCTACTTTAATTTCGTAAAAGCCGCTTTCACACAGCTCTTTTTTTGTGTTTTCGGAAAGAACCTCTATAGTGACAACGCTGCCTATCTCCGCCGTACCGGAGATTGTTCTTGATTTGTCGAAGGTTGATTCGGTTTCTTTTTCGGTATCAAGACCTCCCGTTATAACAAAATTTTGGCAAAATGACTCAGCCTCGGGTGAAGCTGCATAAGAATTAAGAGGTAAAGCTAAAAAAATTGTTAAGAATATAAACAAAGCAGTAAGCTTTTTCATAACAGTCTTCCTCCCAGATTTTATATTCAAGGATATTATACAACAATAATATTACATTTGTGTTACAAAGTTTTTACTTTTCTTTAACATTAATTTTTTCGTAAAAATCTTTATATTTTGGAAAAATAAGGCACATTGTCGTTCCTTGCCCAACCTTGCTTGACGCCTTTATTGTACCTCCGTTTCCCTGCATCATTTCCATTGCTATGGAAAGCCCAAGACCGTTTCCGCCCATAGCCCTTGAGCGGGCCTTATCAACTCTGTAAAATCTTTCGAATATTCTTTCTATATCTTCTTTTGGTATGCCTATTCCTCGATCGGTGATTTTTACAAAATAGTGATTATCCTCCTGACCAAGCTCAACGGTAATTTTTGTGCTTTCGGGGCTGTATTTCATAGAGTTGGAAATAATATTGTTTATAACTTGATTTATTCTGTCTTCATCGGCATAAATAAACATATTTTTATCCTGAGGCTCTTTTAATATTATTTCCTGATCTTTTTTTGAAGCTGAAATTATATTTTGCTTGACAGCGCTGCTGACAAGATTATATAGCGAAGCTTTTTTAAAATTAAATTTGATTTTCTTTCCGTCAAGCCTTGAAAGCTCAAGCAAATCGTCCGTTAAAAACTTCATTCTGTCGGCGGCAGTGTTTATTTCGTTTAAAAAATCGATTGCCGTTTCTCTGTCATCCAATGCCCCTTCGAGGAGAGTTTCCGTATAGCTTTTTATGTTTGTTATCGGTGTTCTTATCTCGTGAGATACATTTGCCACAAACTCTTTTCTTAGATCATCAAGGCGTCTGTGTTTTGTTATATCCTGAATAACTGCTACTATACCGTCTATTTTTTTATTTTTGCCCGTATATGGTATAAGCGAAACGCTAAGATATTTATCTGATAATGCAACTGTAACTTCTTTTATTTTATCGGGCTTTAGATCTTTTGTTGTTATATTAAGTTTGTTTAAAAACCACTCGAATGTTATTCTTTTTTCATCAACCTCCAAAAGATCGCAGGAAACCTTGTTGGCGTGAATAAGATTTCCCATTTCATCAAAGGCGAGAACTCCATCGGTCATATTATGAAGAAGAATTTCTAATTTATTATTTTCGTTTTCCATATCGGAAACAGTTTTCCTAAGCTCTCTTGCCATATAGTTGAAGCTTCTGGTAAGCTGCCCTATTTCATCGTTGGATTTAACTATAATATGCTGCTCTAAATGACCTTTGGCAAGAAGATTTGCCTTTTTTGTAAGAAGAGATATAGGGCTTGTTATTGTGTTTGCAAAAAGCAGCCCCAAAACAGCCGTAAGAACAAGTGAAAACAAAACGGCTATCACAATTGTGTTGATTGTTTGAGAAAGGCTGTCATTTATGCTTTGAGAATCCATCTGAACGTAAATTACATATTTTACATTTGAATTTTCATCAAAAACGGGATAGCCGTAGCACATAAATTCTTTAACTTGAAAATTTGAATCCACACTTTTTTTTGATGAACTGAAAGTTTCGCGGCCGGCAAGAGCGGAAATAACAGCCGAATTTTTATATTCTTGAAAATAGCTGCTTTGCGTTGAAACTGTTGAGGCTATCGTTTCGGCATCAGAGTTTAATATGCTTGATTGTATGTTTCTCATAGCCGCACTTTTTAAAAATAAATCTACAAAGCCGTTTTGAAACTCCTGTTCATCATTATAACCGTTTACTATTTGTTCTTCTATATAGACGGCACAGTTCCTAAGCTCATCTTCAGCCTTTTTAAGCTCGTGATTTTTTATGTTTAATATGATAAATGTGCCTGTCATAAGCATAACTATAAACACTAAAATTAAATAAATAAATACCAATTTCCAGCGAATGCTTTTCATATTTTATACCTTTTGTATTTATTGTGACGTAAAATAATAGCCGATTCCTCTTTTTGTAATAATAAATTTGGGTTTGCCGGGATCATCTTCAATCTTTTCTCTTAAACGCCTTATTGTTACATCTACAGCCCTTACATCTCCGAAATATTCAAAGCCCCAAACTTTCTCTAAAAGCGCTTCTCTTGTAAAAATTTGGCTTTGTCTTTGGGCAAGAAATTTTAATAAATCATACTCTCTGTTGGTAAGATCTAAAACCTCTCCTCTTTTATATACCTCATATCGATCAAAATCAATTGTTATTTCGCCAAACTCTTCAAAATTTTTGCTTAAAGAATTTATTTTGGACGATGATTTAGTATTGCCGGAACTTCGCCTAAGATGCGCCTTAACTCTTGCTATAAGCTCTCTGTTGCCAAAGGGCTTTGTAACATAATCATCAGCGCCTATTTCAAGCCCGTTTACTTTGTCGACTTCATCGGCCCTTGCGGTAAGCATTATTATGGGAACATTGCTTTGTTCTCTTATTTTGCGGCAAACCTCATAGCCGTCCATCTTTGGCATCATAATATCGAGAAGAATAAGATCCGGTTTTTCGCTTAAGGCAAGCTGAAGCCCCATTTCTCCGTCATCGGCGCACAAAACCTCATAGCCTTCTTTTTTTAAATTATATGCTATAATTTTGGATATGCTTTTTTCATCATCAACAACAAGAATTTTATCAGACATAAAATACTCCTTTTTATAATTGATAGGCGATAATCTTCCGACAGGTTTAATGATTTTATTGACTGAGTAAGACCTACGCCTCTTAGGCGGCGGGTACTTCGTCAGAAGCCGTTATTATGAGTAAGCGTAAGCAGAATACGAATATCCTTGACATTATTATACTAAATAAAAAATTTTTTTTCAATATAACAGAATCGGAAATATGCGGAAATAAATTTTAAAAATTTATTATTGAATGTTTTATATATTTTTTGCACAAATCACATATAAAATCAGGATATTTTCCGTCCATTTCGGATTTTATTATCTCAAAGCTTTTTCTGTATGCATCTGTTTTATCAATACTGTAAAAGTTTTTTTTAAGATTATCTAAGGTTATGTTTTTTGTTTTTTCATTAAGCTCTTTATGCCATTCGCAGCCAAGATATTTATATTCATAATAAAGAGCTGCGCCTTCGCTGAACCAAACATAATATTTGCCTTTTGTTTTTTCATCTATAAAATAATGAACCAGCTCATGCAAAACAGGTCCATTTTTTAAATAATATTTATAGACATTGTCTTCAAGATAGCTCTTTGGTGAAAGAATATGAATTATCCCTGCGCAGTATGCGCCCATAGGCGCTTCTTTGCTTTCGTTTACGGCTTTTTTCATTTCTTTTTTATTTGGATATATAATTATTATAGGCTTGTTCGGTTTTATATTAAAGTCATCTTTTAAATGAGGCAGATATGTTGATACTATAATATCTGTAAATTCGGCTGTTTCTTTATCCTTTAGGGTAAAATAAATATCACAGTTGACGCTTTTTTTTGATTCATACCCCTTTAGGCTGTTTAAAATTAAAGATTGTGAAAAATTTTTTTGAAAACTGTTGTTTTGAAAAACAAATACCATTAAGATAATTATCAGAGCAGAAAAAAGAATAAATTTTTTTGAAGAAAAAAATTTGTAAATCATATAATTCCCCCCGACTGTATTTTATGTTATAATAATTAATGATATTCGCAGTTTTAAACGACAAGTAATTCCCACGCCTTTTAGGCGGGGGCTTTGCCGTAAGCCGTCGATTAGTACGAATATCATTGGCTCGATTAAATAAATATTTATCTATTTAGTCGGAGGTTATTCAAAGTTAATTATGCCAAATGTTTTGGATATAAAATAAATTGGAGGATAAAAAATGGAAATGCCAAAGGAAGCCGAATACATTATAAAAACCCTTGAGGACAATGGTTTTGAGGCTTATATAGTAGGGGGCTGTGTGAGAGATTTTATTTTAAAAAGAAAGCCGGAAGATTGGGATATTACCACCTCTGCAGCGCCGATGGAAGTAAAAAGGCTTTTTGAGCGTACATATGATACAGGTATTGAGCATGGCACAGTAAGTGTAGTTATAAATTCAAAAAGCTTTGAGGTGACTACTTTTAGGATAGACGGAAATTATATTGATTTTAGACACCCCGAAACTGTTACATTTACAAAAAGCATAGAAGAAGATTTAAGCCGAAGGGATTTTACAATAAACGCCATTGCATACAATAATGAAAGAGGTTTTCAAGACCCGTTTGACGGAAGAGGCGACATAGACAGACACATAATAAGAGGGGTGGGAAACGCCGACAAGCGATTTAAAGAAGATGCTTTAAGAATGTTGAGAGCGCTGAGGTTTTCGGCTCAGATTGGTTTTGATATAGAGAGCGAAACAATGAAGGCTATTTTTGATAACGCACCTCTTATAAAAAATATAAGTATGGAAAGAATAAGAGATGAATTTTTAAAGCTGTTAAATTCTGACCGTCCCCAAAAAACAGAGGATATTGTTTTAACGGGCCTTTCGGATTATTTTTTTCCGGAGCTTAAAGATATATTGAAAGAAAACAAAAATGTTATCGGCGTTACCGAAAAATGCCCCAAAAGCTATGCCCTAAGGCTGGCGGCTCTGCTATGCGGCGTTGAATATAAAAAATGCGAATCAATATTAAAAAGATTTAAGCTTGACAACAAAACAATAAAATATGTTTTGACAATAAGAAAATATATCGACTGCCCTTTGAAACAAGGCGTTTATCCAACAAGAGTTATATTGTCGCAAATAGGTGAAGAAGCTTTTAAGGATTTGATTAATATAAAGTTTAATTTTGCTTTAATCGAAAATGATTTATTCAAATGTAAAACATTGGATAATATATATGATGAAATTGATGATATTATAAAAGCAGAAGATTGCATAAGCCTTAAAAGCCTTGCCGTAAACGGTGAAGATATTAAAAAGCTTGGCATTACAGACGGAAAAAAAATAGGCGAAGCTTTAAGATTTGCCTTTGAAGAGGTTTTAAAAAAACCGAATGTTAATAAAAAAGAAATTTTATTGGAGTTTTTAAAAAATAAAACGAATGAGGACTTTGTTTTTAAGGAGGAACCTTAATTGAAAGCTTTGATAACAGGAGCAAGCAGCGGTATAGGAAGAGATATCGCAAGAAAGCTTGATTCTATGGGATATACGCTTATACTTGCCGCAAGAAACAAACAAAGGCTTGAAAAGCTTAATGAAAGCCTTGGAAATAAACATATTATTAAACAAGCGGACTTATCGGAGTTATCAGAAGTTAAAAGGCTTTATGACAGCGTTAAAGATGAAAACATAGATATACTTATAAATAACGCCGGCTTTGGCTTGTTTGGAAAGTTTGACGAAACAGAGCTTGAAGCTGAGCTTAATATGATAGCCGTTAATATAGAAGCTGTGCATATGCTCACAAAATTATTTCTTAAGGATTTTAAAAAAAGAAACAAAGGAATAATACTTAATGTAGCCTCTTCAGCCGCTTTCTTTTCCGGACCCTTGATGGCGTCTTATTATGCATCTAAAGCTTATGTTTTAAGGCTGAGCTTAGCTGTAAGAGAAGAGCTTAAGAGAGATAAATCTGATGTTGCGATATGTACGCTTTGCCCCGGCCCCGTTAAAACGGCTTTTGATGAAAGGGCAGGGGTTTCATTCAGCCTAAAGGGGCTTGACAGCAAGTATGTTGCCGATTATGCCGTTAAGATGATGCTTAAAAAACGTGCTTTGATAATTCCGAGTTTTTATATGAAGTTTTATTTGTTTTTATCCAAAATAGTGCCTGATTTTATTTTAGTTAAGCTCGCATACAATATACAGCACAGCAAAGGAAACAGGAATAAATAATATTATCCGATTATCCGTTAATTGTTGAAATGATTAATAATTTGGTTGACGGATTTTTATAATATAATGTAGAATAAAGCTATATAAATAAATTTTAACAGACTAAGCGCAAAAGGAGGAAATTAATATGGCAACAGTCAGAGCATTTAAAGGCTTAAGGCCCGCAACAAATGAGCTTGCACAAAAAGTGGCGGCTCTGCCCTATGATGTTATGAACAGTGATGAGGCAAGGGAAATGGTTAAGGATAATCCTTATTCTTTTCTTCATGTTGATAAGGCGGAAATCGATCTTGAAAAGGGTATAGATTTATATGACGAAAGAGTATATAAAAAAGCTGCCGAAAACCTTGAAAAAATGATTGAGGATAAAATATATATTCAAGACGGCAAGCCTGTTTTGTATATATATCGCCTGAGTATGAACGGAAAATCTCAAACGGGCATAGTGGGCTGCGCATCTATAGATGAATATATAAACAATAAAATTAAAAAACACGAGCTGACAAGAGAGGACAAAGAGCAGGACAGAATTAAGCACGTTGATATATGCAACGCTAATACAGGCCCGATTTTTTTAACATATAGGGCTAAAGACAAAATAGACAACATTATAAACAACTGGATTGAAAAAAATTCTCCCGTTTATGATTTTGTATCCGACGATTCAATAGGACATACGGTTTGGGTAATAGATGATGACAGCGTTATTGATGAGCTTGAAAAGGGCTTTAAAGAGGCGGATTCTCTTTATATAGCCGATGGACATCACAGAAATGCTTCTGCGGTTAAGGTTGGGCTTAAAAGAAGAGGAGATAACAAAGAATATGATAAAAATGCTGAATTTAACTTTTATTTGGCGGTGATTTTCCCCGATAATCAGCTTCATATAATGGATTACAACAGGGTTGTAAAAGATTTTAATTCTTTGACAACAGAAGAATTTTTTGACAAGGTTAAAGAGAAATTTACAGTATCGGAATATGACGGCGAGGGCTGTTACCATCCAGATTCTTTGCATAAATTTGGGCTTTATACAAATAAAAAATGGTATATAATTGAGGCTAAGCCCGAAATAATAGACGAAAGCGACCCCGTAGGATCTTTGGATGTTTCTATACTCCAAAATGAGCTTTTGCATCCTATACTTGGCATTAACGACCCGAGAACCGATAAAAGAATAGATTTTGTGGGCGGAATAAGAGGACTTGAAGAGCTTGTTAAAAGAGTTGAAAGCGGAGAAATGAAGCTTGCTTTTTCAATGTATCCAACAACAATGGATCAGCTTATAAATATAGCCGATGCCAATAAGATTATGCCGCCTAAATCAACTTGGTTTGAGCCAAAGCTTAGAAGCGGTCTTTTTATACATAAATTGGATTAATAATTTTTGGTGTATAAAAAGCAGACAGCTCATTTCATTGGAAATAACCCCGATGAAATGAGCTGTGTTTTTTAATATTCTTTAACTTCTATTTTATTGATAACAACATCGTTTTCCGGCTTATCGTTAGCATCGGTTTTTACTTCGGCAATTTTATCCACAATATCCATTCCCTCATAAACCTGACCGAAAACAGTATAGTTATAATCAAGATGAGGACATCCGCCGTTTTTAAGATATTCCGCCATAAGCGGAGCAGGAAAGTAATCTTTATATTTTACGCCGGAAACTCCCGGAATTTCTTTATCCATATTATCCAATATTTCTTTGAAGAAGCTTGTTAATGTCTGCTGATCGATTTTTGAATTTTGTACAATATAAAATTGGCTCCCTATTGAGATAGGATCGTTTGTTTTTGCCATACACAATGCACCCCTTATATGCATAAGGTTGGGAGCTGACTCAACGGCAAAAGGCTCTCCCCATATGCTCTCGCCGCCTGCTCCGGTGCCCTCGGGATCTCCGCCCTGTATCATAAAATCTTTTATTACCCTATGAAATATAACGCCGTCATAATAGCCTTCTTTTGCGTGTGTTACAAAGTTTTCAACAGCCTTTGGCGCATATTCCGGAAAAAATCTTACTTTTATATCGCCCATATTTGTTGATATAACGGCAACGGTTTCTCCTGACTGCATCTCTTTAAGCTGCGGACAATCTACATCTGATTCTATTTTTTTAAATCCCTCTAAAAGTTCATTTCTCAATTTATCATCCTCCTTAGATTCACTGCTTTTTTCGGATACTTCATCTGATTTTTGCTCTGACGACTGATTGTCGGAAATATTGTTTGCTCCGCAGCCGGAGCTGAAAGCTATAAGCATGCCGACAGATAATGCTAAAAATAGTTTTTTCATTTTATTTATCCTTTCTTTTTATATTATAGTTTAAATACTATTAATTTTATTATTATTCAAATTGTGTTTTTTGTCAATAATATTGTCAATAATAGGATTACCAATAATAAAAGGCAGGAATTACTTAGTCGGTTAAAAAATTTATTTGTAATGTTATTGTAATTGTATTTAAATAATAAAAATGAGATAATATATTAAAGCAAAAGATTTATTTGCAGGCTTTATTTTAAATTAGTATTTTTGCAAAATAAATAGATAAGGAGGTTTATTATGAGAAAAAGGCTTTTTTTAATTATTATAACCGTATTCTTTATTTTTAACTCCTTACAGGTTTTCGCTACAGACAGCTCAACCCTATATTCAAATAATAAAGTTATTTCTCTTACAAAAAACAATACATCGGTTACCGGTAATGTGCCTGTTATAAAAAATATTTCAAACCCTATTTTTCAAAGCAAATTTAATGACGCAATAGAAAATGCTTACAATAAAATGATAAATGACGCATCGTCAAACAAAATAAAAAATTTTAAGCTGAGCTATGATATTGTTATCGACGGAAATTATCTATCCGTAATATTATATGGACTGAATACAGCAAACCAATCCTCAACGATAAGCACATTTGTAATAAACAGAACAAATAATTCTTATTTATCAATTAACAGTGTTTTGGGCGGCAACGGCGTTAATTACTCAAATAAAGTTATAGAATACAAAATTAAAAATGACAAATCAACAAAATATTACTCTACGCCGACAATAAATAATGATTGGCAGTTTTACTGCAAAAATTCAAATGTAATCGTTATGTTTGGAGCAGGCGTTATTGCACCGGCATCAAAGGGCGTAAGAAGCTTTGAAATACAAAGAAACAAGCTTAAAAATTTTATTGTTAACCCTATGAATTATTACAATAAATCCGGTTATAATGTTAAAATGGTTCCTCTTCGTTCGACAGCGGAGTTTTTTGGATACAAGCTTTCTTATAATCCATCAAACAACAGGGTTATAATATCAAAGGGCAGCTTTTCTACATATATAACTGTTGGCAGAAACAGTTATGTTAAAGGCAGCAGCTTCCCTAAGCAGCTTGAATTTGCGCCGGAAATAAGAAACGGATATACTTATGTTCCTATTTCTTTTTTTGGTGAAATTTTAGGCTTGCTTTTTTCGGTTGATTCCGGAAACAATGTTGTGATTTCTCAATATACGTTTTAGAAGTAAATTTTATATGTTGAAATTTAGGCTTTATCAATATATAAAGGGAATGATTTTAAAACATTCCCTTATTTTTTGTATAAATTAAAAATCAATCTGAATAATTGAAAATTGATTTTTAAAATATATAAATGATTGTATTTGATTAAAAAATATGTTATTATATTCCTGCTTGCAATTAACGTATAGAGAGCAGAAAATTACTGTTTTTATATTTGAGGTATTTTATGAAAAAATTAAAATTGATTTATAACCCGTTTTCCGGCGACAGAAGCTTTAAGCTCAGTTTGGACAATTGTATTTCAAAATTTCAGAAAGCCGGATACAGAGTCGATATTTTAAGAATAGTTGAAAACGGGGATATTCAAAAACATATGAAGCTTATAAATAAAAATGAATATGATGCTTTTGTTATAGCCGGCGGCGATGGAACTGTAAATATTTTTATCAATTCGGTTATGAAATATGCTCTTAACGATACCCCAATAGGTATTATGCCATCCGGAACGGCAAATGATTTCGCTTCGTTTTTGAAGCTTCCGTCAGGCTTTGATGAATGTTGTGATATAATATGTTCCGGAAGAATACAGCATGCCGATGTGGGCAGGATTAATGATAAGTATTTTATAAATGTTTGTGCCGGAGGTCTTTTTTCGGATGTAAGTTTTAATATAAACAATAAGTTTAAAAATATGCTGGGCAAGCTTGCTTATTATATAAAGGCTATCGAACAAATACCTACATTTGTTCCGTTGAGAATGAGAATAACAAACAGCAGCGATGTTTTTGAAGATAACTTTAATCTGTTTTTGGTTTTAAATTCATCGGGAACGGGCGGTATCGATAAGCTTTCGCCAACGGCATCCATAAATGACGGACTTTTTGATTTTGTAGGCTTTAGGAAAGTTAAAATAACAAATATGATGGGCCTTATTTACAAATTTTTTAAGGGCGAATATTTGGAAGATGAAAGAATATTGTTCTTCAGAGATAATTATATAAAAATCGAAAACCTTTCTGACAATGATTTATACTCGCAAACGGACATAGACGGCGAAATAGGGCCGGAAATGCCTGTGGAAATAAAAAATATAAAAAACGCCGTTAAAATTTTTTATTAAAATATTGGCAAAGATTTTTGATTATATTGATTTTACAGAGAAAAACATAAATTTACGGAGGTTTTGATATGGATTTTAAAAATAAAACAGCCGCTTTAATTGCCGCTGCCGATGATGCATTAAAAAAAGAAGAAATTGAAGCTATGATAGAAATTCCTGCCGACAATAAAATGGGTGATTTTGCTTTTCCTTGCTTTAGGCTTGCCAAAACTATGAAAAAGGCGCCTAACTTAATAGCCGAAGAGCTTGCGCAAAAAATTGAAAAAAGTGATTTTATAGAAAGTATAAATGTTGTAAATGCATATATTAATTTTTTTATAAGCAAAGAATTTTTAATGAAAAGCGTTATAGAAGAGATTAAAGAAAAAAAAGAAGCCTATGGAAGATGCAATATAGGCAAGGGCAAAAATATTGTTTTGGATTATTCATCACCCAATATAGCTAAGCCGTTTCATGTTGGACATTTACGCTCTACTGTTATAGGAAATGCTCTTTATAATATTTTTAATGCAGTAGGGTATAATTCGGTCGGCATAAATCACCTTGGCGATTGGGGCACTCAATTTGGAAAGCTTATTGTCGCTTACAAAAAATGGGGCGATAAAGAGGTTATTGAAAGAGATGACATTAAAGAGTTAAGCCGCATTTATGTAAAATTCCATGAAGAGGCTCAAAACGATGAAAGCCTTAACGATGAAGCCAGATCATGGCTGGTTAAAATGCAGGAGGGCGACAAAGAAGCTCTTGAGCTTTGGAAATGGTTTTGCGATTTGAGTATGAAGGAATTTAACCGCATTTATAAAAGGCTTGGAATAAAGTTTGATTCTTATGCAGGAGAAAGCTTTTATAATGATAAAATGCAGGCTGTTGTTGATGAATTGAAAGATAAAAATCTTCTTACAGAAAGCGAAGGCGCTCAAATTGTAAATTTAGAAAAATATAATATGCCGCCATGCCTTATTTTAAGAAGCGACGGCGGAACTCTTTACCCAACAAGAGATATATCAGCCGCAATATACAGAAAAAAAACATATGATTTTGATAAGTGCCTTTATATTACAGCGCTTGACCAAAATCTTCATTTTGCACAATGGTTTAAGGTTATAGAGCTTATGGGTTATGATTGGGCAAAAGATTTGGTTCATATTCCTTTTGGCCTTGTAAGCCTTGGCGACGGAAAGCTCTCAACAAGAGAGGGAAGAGTTGTTTTGATGGAGGATATCTTAAACAGCAGCGTTGAAAAAACATTGAATATAATAGAAGAAAAAAATCCTAATCTTAAAAACAAGCAGCAAACAGCCGAACAGGTTGGTATAGGAGCGGTTATTTTTAATGATCTATATAACTCCAGAATAAAAAATGTTGTTTTTGACCTTGAAAGAATGTTAAGCTTTGAAGGTGAAACAGGACCTTATGTTCAATATACACACGCCAGAGCCTGCAGCATTTTAAAAAAGGAAAATGTTTCTGAAATTGATTTTGATATTGATTACAGCAAAATTACAGATGAGGCAAGCGTTAATGTATGCAAGCTTTTATCTCAGTTTGGAGATAAAATAATAGACGCCGCCAATAAGTATGAACCTTATATTGTTACAAGGCATCTTGTTGATATATGCCAAGCGTTTAATAAATTTTATAATGAAAATA
Organism: uncultured Clostridia bacterium; assembly: GCA_947630475.1. Classification (GTDB taxonomy): domain Bacteria; phylum Bacillota; class Clostridia; order Lachnospirales; family CAG-274; genus CANRHR01. The sequence goes on from CANRHR010000007.1 coordinate 99,347, forward strand.
ATATTAAGCTAAGTGAAGGTGATTTGAAAAATGCGAGAATAGCCGTTGTTTATGCGGTTAAAACGGTTATTTCGGCAGGGCTTAAGCTTATCGGCGTAAGCGCACCGGCACAAATGTAAAAAGCAATAGTAAGTATCCTCCCTTAAGGAGGATACTTACTTGTTAGTTAAAGAAAGAAATTTTATGTTTCTTTCTTTTTTTATCGACTGAGTAAGATCCAGCCTATTAAGCGGAATACGAATATCCTTGAATTGATATGTTAATTTTTGTTTTTATTAAACTTTTTTTTATTTTAAGCGTATATATTTTTAAAATCGATGATATTTAAACTCTGTTTATGATTAGCCGCTTATTAAAAGAAAGAGTTTGCTTGTCGATAAAAGATATTGTTTCACGTGAAACATAATAAAAATTTAAGGGAGTGAAATTTATGGAATGTAAAAATCATAAGGATAGGGCGGGCGTAAATACTTGTTGTGTGTGCGGCGATTGGATATGTGAAGAATGCAGCATTGAGCATAACTCAAGATTATACTGCCGAGATTGTTTTTTAAAAAAGGAAAAATCAGAAAAAGAAAAAGAAAAAGTAATGTTTCCGGATAAAAGACCAAGTACATTTTTGACATTTTGCTTTGCTTTTATACCTGGATGCGGACAAATGTATTTAGGCTTGATGAAGCGTGGTCTTGTTATTTTATCTATGTTTTTTGCAGCTTTATATTTTGCATCTATATTTGAAGTGTTTACTTATACTGGAATTATTATGTGGTTCTTTTCTTTCTTTGATGTGTTTAACAACAAAAATAAAATTGATTCGGGTAAAGGTATAGATGACAGCGTTAATGATATAAAAGCTTTTTTTGTTGAAAATAAACCGCTTATAATAGTAACCCTCGGCGCTGTGATGGCTATGGAAATTTTAAACCATGCAAGACTGAGATTGTTTAATTTTGATTTTGATATAAAAAATTTATTTTTTATTTTGATTGTTATATTTATAATTTTTATTATTTCTAAAAAAGATAAAGAACAATAACTTTGTATATACAGAAATTTAACCGACTAAGTAAGCCCGTATCTAAGCGGCGGATAATTCGTCAGGAGCCTTAGGTTATGGTGCGCAGCATAGCGGAGCACGAATATAATTGACTCAACGACTTATTTATAGACTTAAGACAAAAGCAATTGCTTTTGTCTTTATTTTTTTATCAATAAGTAAGCCCGTATCTTAGGCGGCCGGATATTTATTGAGGTTATATTCATCAAGTGGAATACGAATATCAGACAAAATTGAATAAAAAATTGATTTATATGACCTTAAAGTGTTTCACGTGAAACATTTTTATGATATAATATTTATTAATCTTAAGCGGTTACAAATATCTTTGAAACAGTTATTTTAAAAGAAGAATAATACAAGCATTAATAATACTTAAAATATCGCATAAAATATTATTATAAATATATTTGCTTCGGCTTGAAGTCGTTTTTATACCGTATGCCGAAATGTATTTTAAGCAAAGGTTTTATCGAAAATCGTTTGTATGAGTATGCAGCAAGCAGAGCATAAATATCATTAACTTTATAAATTACTTAACAGCCGCTTAATAAAAGTATAACAGAAATCGAGGTGAATTTTATGGCAAGAATTATTGCAATAGCAAATCAAAAGGGCGGTGTGGGTAAAACTACTACAGCAATAAATCTATCTGCTTTTCTTGCTTTAGCCAAACAGAGAGTGTTGGTTATTGACTCCGATTCACAAGGAAATGCCAGCAGTGGTTTTGGTATCGATAAACGAAATGTAGAAAATACATTTTATGATTTGCTCTCATCGGAGGCAACCTTTGATGAAACAAAAATATCTATTGATGGATTTGACAAGCTCGATGTTTTGCCGAGCAACACTGAATTGGCAGGGGCTGAAATTGAATTGATAGGCATAGAAAACAGAGAATATATACTTAAAAATATATTATCTGAAGTTCAACAAGAATATGATTATATAATTATTGATTGTCCTCCTTCAATTAATATGCTGACTATAAACGCTCTTACTGCCGCAAACTCTATTCTTGTGCCAATACAATGCGAATATTACGCAATGGAAGGCCTTACAGAGCTAATGCATACAATTAACCTGATACAAAAAAAGCTTAATCCGCAATTGGAAATAGAAGGTATTGTTTTTACTATGTATGATGCAAGAACAAATCTTTCGCTTCAGGTGGTTGAAGAAGTAAAAAAATATCTTGGCGGCAGCATTTATAAAAGTATTATACCCAGAAATGTGCGATTAAGCGAAGCGCCAAGTCATGGTATTCCTATTAATTTTTATGACGGAAAATCTAAGGGCGCAGAAGCATATGAGCTGCTTGCTCAGGAGGTTATGGAAAGGGGGATTGGATAATGGCAGGCAAAAAAATTGGATTGGGAAAGGGCCTTGGCGCTTTGATAAATAATGATGAGCTTGAATCAAGCGCACCCTCTTTAAGCGATAAAAAAGAAAGAGTTATAGAGATTGATATTAACAAACTGGAGCCTAACAAAAATCAGCCGCGTTGCGGATTTGACAACGACAGCCTTGAAGAGCTTGCTGCTTCGATAGAAAATATCGGAATTATAAGCCCTATTATTGCTGTGCAAAAAGGAGAGTTTTATGAAATAATAGCAGGAGAAAGAAGATGGAGAGCGGCAAGAATAGCAAAATTAAAAAAAGTTCCCGTTATTGTTAAAACTTACTCTGATTTGGAAAAGCTTGAAGTTGCGTTGATTGAAAATATACAAAGAGAAGATCTTAATCCGGTTGAAGAGGCTATGACATACAAAAGATTTTATGACGACTTTAAGCTGAATCAAGAGGCTATAGCTCAGAAAGTTGGAAAAAGCCGCGCTGCAGTCGCAAATTCTTTAAGGCTGTTAAAGCTTGACCAGAGAGTTTTAGTTTTTTTGAGAGAAAACAAGATTACATCAGGCCATGCAAGAGCGCTGATACCTATTGAAGATAATGATATGCAGTTTGAAATTGCTGAAAAAATTATTGAAGAACAACTGAGCGTGCGTCAGGTTGAAGAGCTTATAAAAAATATTAACGATGCGCAGGACAAAGCTGACAAGCCTAAAAAAAATATTGATGAAGCAAAAAATGAAGCATATAAAAGCGTTGAAAAAACTCTTAACGAAATATTGGGCGCAAAGGTCAGCATAAAAAACGGAAAAAAGAAAGGCAAAATTGAAATAGAATATTATTCCGAAGACGAGCTTGACAGATTGATTTGCTTATTTAATCGATTAAGTAATTCCCCCAACTTTTAGGCGGCGGATATTTTGAAGTACACGGCGCAAGCACATGAATATCATTGACAACAGATAAGAAATTAAAACTTTTTAAATTATTTGAAATAAAGAACTGCTGTTTTGCATATATAAGCAGTTTTATGATAAAATATAACAGAGGTGTAATTAAAAATGTATTTTCAAATTTTAAATGATTTTACCAATGATTATTTTACTTTTATTGTTTTGGGCTTAATATGTTTTAGCTTAATTTTATTTATATTATGCATTATTGCTTTGACAAAGGCAGGCAATCTTAAAAAAAGAATAAATAAATTTTTGCAGCCAAGCCAAAGCCACAATATAGAAGCTATGCTTTTGGATTATCTTGAGCAGGTTAAAAAAATAAATGCAAACCAAAACAATATTATTGAAAGTATAGAAACAATAAACTTAAAGATGACTAATTGCATACAAAAAGTTGGAGTTGTAAGATATAATCCATTTGAAGATGTTGGCGGAGAGCTTTGTTTTGCCATAGCTATGCTTGATGAAAAAAACGATGGATTTATATTGAACAGTATTTATTCAAGAGAAGGCTGTTATACCTATGCAAAACCAATATCAAGCGGAGAAAGCCTAAAATACAAGCTCTCATCCGAAGAAGATGAAGCTCTTAAAATTGCGTTAAAAAATAAAAGCTGATATATTTGTCTGTATTTTGCAGTTTAAGGAGGTCTTTTATGAAATATGAATTTTTGCTGTTGGATTTGGATTTTACGCTTCTTGACAACAACAGAGAAATATCCGAAAAAAACAGACAGGCAATTTTGAAAGCATCACAGCTTGGAGTAAAAACGGTTATTTGCACAGGAAGATCTTATATGTCGGCAGAAAAATTTATAAGAAAATTGGATTTGAACAAAAAAGGAAATTATGCTGTTGCTTATAACGGAGGGCTTATTTATGAGCCCGAAAACAATAATATTATTATCGAACACAAATTAGACAAAAAAATTGCTTTGAATATAGTTGAGAAGCTAAGAAAATTTGATGTCGGAATTATTGTATATGCCGCTGATATGCTTGTTATAGAGCAAAAAAGAAAGGAAATTGACCAATACTGTAAAATATCAGGATTGGAGCCTATGAAAATACAAAGATTTGAGGATTTTATACAGGATAATATATCAAAAGTGCTTGTTAAAGCCAATAATCCTAAAATTCTTGAAGAAATTGATACATATTTTAAAAATTCTTATCTGACCGATGAAGTTACCATGTTTTATTCAAGCAGTGATCTGTATGAATTTAATCCGCTTAATATAGACAAAGGAAGCGCTATTATTGAATTAAGTGAATTTACAGGCGTTGAGCTGAGTAAATTTATTGCCTGCGGAGATAATTTTAATGATATCGGTATGATAAAAAATGCCGGACTTGGAGTTGCTGTTAAAAATGGAGTGGATGAAATAAAGGCGGCAGCGGATTATATAACACAAAGAACAAATGACGAAGATGCAATAGCAGAAGTAATTGAAAAGTTTATTTTAACCGGCAATTAAATACCTCGCTTTTAGCGGGGTATTTTTGAGTGTCGAAAAAGTCTAAGCGGACTTTTTTGAGAGGGAAGTATAAAAGGTTCGTTCCGGCGGCTTTAAAAGCCTTGAAACTCGCCTTTTTCCTCGGCGAAAATGCGATCGCCTGCGGATTAAAAGTCTGCGACGCTTTAAGTTATTTGGTTAAAATAAGGTTTATTGACAGTCTGAAACACTCCGCACTTTTAATATTTTATGTTTATTAAACGAACGTGTCGTTGATTTAAGTAGATATTGTAAATTAAATGAAATTGTGTTAATATATATTTATAGCAGAGTAGATTTGCAGGCGTTAAGTGTTTAACGGACGGGGAGTTGCTGTTAAAACGAAAAGATTTTGTCTTGCGGTCTGTAAATCGCATCCCGCTGTTAAAAATTACAGAGGTAAAACCTCCGATTTTTTTCAGCAAAAAAATGTAAAGGAGGTTCTGCTTATGTATTTTTTTAAAATGTTTCAATCTTCATTTGAGGAAATGAAGAATTTGCGCTCGGTTTCGGCAATGGGTATGCTTTTGGCAGTTAGAATTTTATTGTCAGTTTTTGTTTCTGTTCCGATAAACGAAAGTTTAAGAATAGGAACAACATTTATAGCGACAGCCGTTTTAGGTATGCTGTATGGCCCTGTGGCGGCAGCTATAGTTTCCGGCGCAGGAGATATAATTCAGTATATTTTAAAGCCTACGGGAGCGTATTTCCCCGGCTGGACAATTTCCGCCGCTTTGGCAGGTATGATTTATGGCATCTTTCTTTACAAAAATGATTTTAAAAAGCCTATAAATTTTATATCTAAAATTATTATTATGGAAATAATTATAAATGTGCTTATAAATTCATTTTTAGGTACATATTGGCTTAAAATATCTATTGGTATACCATGGATTACTTTTTGGCCAAGGTTTATTAAAAATATTGCCCTGCTTCCTATTGAGGCCGCAGCACTATGTATTTTTATGCCTATAATTTACAATGCTTTAAACAGAGCGGGTTTTATAAAAAATAATGTGTAAAAAAAGAGTTTTATGAATTTTATAAATCGAAAAAGCCCAAATGGACTTTTTCGATATTTTGAAGGAATATGCTTTCCTCCAAATCCGACATTAGGGGGGAAAGGTATGTCGGTGGTGATGTTACATATATAATATTTGACTTATTTAAGATTTTTATACATATTATTCTATGATAATTTTTTTATAAAAGTGATTGAAAAATTTTGAATTTGTGGTATTATATATCTATATGATTTATGCTATTATACTTTTGGTATATGAAGGAAAACTAATCTGTAGAGAGTTTCCCAGAGAGCTGCTGTAATTGCTGAAAGGCGGCAGACTTAATGCAGAGTTCCACTTTCCGAGCATTTTTGGCGAAAGCCAAAAGGGTACGCCCTTTACAGCTGAAGAGAGGACTTTATTTATAAAGTCAATCAGGGTGGCAACGCGGGAGTTATGCTCTCGTCCCTTTTGGGACGGGAGCTGTTTTATTTACCATAAAAATTTTATTAGGAGGATTTTATAATGTTAGATGTTAAAAGATTGAGAACTGATTTAGATGAGGTTAAAGCAGCCCTTGCCAAAAGATGCAAGGAATATGATCTTGACAAATTCAGCGTTATTGATGAAAAAAGAAGAGCGCTTATACAGGAGGTTGAAGAGCTTAAAAACAAACAAAATACAACGACAAAGCAAATACCTATACTTAAAAAAGAAGGAAAAGATACCAGCGCTTTGATGGCTGAAATGAAATCTCTTTCGGAAAAAATTAAAGGCTTGGATTCTGAAGTTAAGGCTGTTGACGAGGAAATAAGAAGTTTTCTTTTAAGTATACCCAATACGCCTAATGCCAAGGTTCCCGAGGGCAGCGATGATTCTATGAACGAGGAAATACGCAGATGGGGAGAACCTACAAAATTTGATTTTGAGCCGAAACCCCATTGGGAAATAGGAGAAGAATACGGTATTTTGGATGCATCTACAGCAGCTAAAATCGCCGGAACAAGATTTATGATTTACAAAGGCCTTGGCGCAAGGCTTGAAAGAGCAATAGTTAATTTTATGCTTGATACACATATAGATAAGCATGGTTATACTGAGGTTTTCCCTCCGCAGATGGTAAACAGAGACAGTATGATAGGCACAGGTCAGCTGCCTAAGTTTGAAGAAGATGCTTTTAAAGTTGCAAATAACGGATTCTTCCTTGTGCCTACTGCAGAAGTGCCTGTTACCAATATGTACAGAGAAGAAATTTTAGACGGAAGCAGACTTACTATAAAGCACTGCGCTTATACTGCCTGCTTTAGAGCTGAGGCGGGTTCTGCAGGAAGAGATGTGAAAGGTCTTATAAGACAGCACCAGTTTAATAAGGTGGAGCTTGTTAAATTCTCTAAGCCTGAAAATTCTTATGATGAGCTTGAAAGCCTTACAAATGACGCTGAGCATATACTTCAGCTTCTTAATCTGCCTTATCGTGTGGTTAGACTTTGCGGCGGAGATCTTGGTTTTTCTTCTGCTATGACATATGATATAGAGGTGTGGATGCCAAGCTATAACCGTTATGTTGAAATTTCAAGCTGCTCAAATTTTGAAGATTATCAGGCAAGAAGAGCAAATATTAAATATAAGGATAATCCTAAAGACAAGGCTAAGTTTGTTCATACATTAAACGGAAGCGGACTTGCGGCAGGAAGAACAACAGCAGCTATACTTGAAAACTTCCAACAGGCTGATGGAAGCATTAAAATTCCTGAGCTTCTTGTTCCTTATATGGGAGGAATTGATAAGATAAGCAAATAATAGAAATTATTTGAAATTTTGCAGAGCCTGTCCGCATTTTAGGCGGGCAGGCTTGTTGATTATAATACAGAGTTTATATCTATAATCGGCTTCTTTTTGTTTTGCCTGAAAAGAATAATCTTTTTGCCTATAATTTGAACTATTTCGCAATGCGCCCTTTCGCTTATGATATTTGCCACTTCTTTTATATCATAAGGACAGTTGTTTAAAACAGTGCCTTTAATCAGCTCTCTTGCCTGAAGAGCTTCGTTTATGGCTGATACTGTTTCGGGAGATGCGCCTGCTTTGCCTATTTGAAATATAGGCTCCATTTTGTTTGCCAGTGATTTTAAATATGCTCGCTGTTTGGAATTAATCATAATATATTTCTCCTTTATTGGCTGTTTTTATAAATACAAAATATTAGTGATAAAATTCAAATTCCAAATCATAAATCTTAACTGTATCTCCTTCGTTTATTCCTCTTTCCTCTAAGGCTTTTATAATTCCCTTATCCCTAAGATATTTTTGAAAAAATGCAAAGCCTTTTTCCGTATCTATATTTGTATAGCCTATCATTTTTTCCACGCCGGTTCCTTCAACAATATAATATCCCTTATAAGGCTGATGGATCCTAAATGGCTCTGAAGCGGTTATTTCTTCTGTAAATTCGTCGAAGTCTTCTTCAAAAACTATATCCTGCGGATAATCTTTTAATATATCGGCAACAGCTTTAAGCAATTCGTCAAGACCCGTGTTAGCCGCCGCTGATATCGGAAATACTTTAACGCCGTTTGGCTCGTATTCAGCTTTTATTTTTTTATAGTTTTCGGCTGCTTCGGGAATATCCATTTTGTTGCATGCAATAATCATAGGCCTGTCAGAAAGATTTTGATTGTATTTTTTTAATTCGTTATTTATTTTTTTGATATTGGAAATGGGATCAATCCCCTCTAAAGCTGCACCGTCAACAACATGGATAAATACCTTTGTCCTTTCAACGTGCCTTAAAAATTCGTGACCTAAGCCTGCGCCTTCGCTTGCGCCTTCAATCAGACCGGGGATATCCGCCATAACAAAATCATCACCCCAACGGCTCCTTACAACGCCTAAATTTGGCGACAAGGTTGTAAAATGATAATTTGCAATTTTAGGATTTGCATTTGTGACCATTGAAAGAAGTGTTGATTTCCCTACATTAGGCAGACCTATAAGCCCTACATCGGCTATTAACTTAAGCTCTAAAATTACGTCGTATTCTTTTGAAGGGCGTCCTTTTTCCGCATATCTTGGGGCTTGTCTTGTGGCGGTAGCAAAATGCTGATTGCCTTTGCCGCCTTTGCCGCCTTTAATGATTGTCTTACTTTCTCCGGGCTTTACCATATCAGCCATAACTTTATTGCTGGCGGCTTCTCTTATAACTGTGCCGACAGGAACTTTTATTATTATGCTTTCTCCGTCAGCGCCGGTACAGTTCCTTTTGCTGCCGTTTGCACCCGACTGCGCCGAAAATGTTTTTTTGTACCTGAAATCCACAAGCGTATTTAATCCTTCGTCGGCTATAAATATTACATCTCCGCCTTTACCGCCATCCCCTCCGTCGGGACCGCCGTTTGTTATATATTTTGCCCTATAAAATGAAACAGCGCCATTGCCGCCGCTGCCTCCTTTTATGTGTATTTTTACTCTGTCAATAAACATTTTTACCTCCATCCATTATTTAAAAAGGCTGATGATATTTTCATCAGCCTTAAAAATTATTCGGCAACAGGATAAACGGAAAGTTGTTTCTTTTTATCTCCGTTTGTTCCCATTCTCTTTCTCTCGTATTTAACACGACCATCTATCAAAGCAAAAAGAGTATCATTGCCGCCTATGCCCACGTTGTTGCCGGGATGGATTTTAGTGCCTCTTTGGGTGAAAAGTATGTTGCCCGCTTTTACAAGCTGACCGTCAGCCCTCTTCGGCCCTAATCTTTTGGATTTTGAATCTCTTCCGTTTTTTGTTGAACCTACACCTTTTTTATGAGCGAAAAATTCTAAGTTTATTCTGATCATTTTACTGCACCTCCTCGTCATAAACTCGTATTTCTTTATTGTATTCCATTTCGATGGATTTTAAACCAAGAACCAAGGATTTTAAAAGAAGCTGGGCATCATGATTATCAATCCCTTTTTTGATTGAATCGATATTGATATATAAATAACCGCCCTCATCATTATAATCACAGTCGAAATCAATATTACAAAGCTGTTCTATGCTGTTTGCCGTGTTAAGCACCAAAATTGAAACCGCATTGCAGACATTTGACTCGGCATGATCGGTTACTTTTATGCCATAAACCGCTTTTGATTTGTTCCTGTAAATATATGCCTTGATCATAATCAGAAATTAATTTTTTCTATTTTTAATTTGGTAAAAGGCTGTCTGTGACCTTTTTTCTTATGAAACCCTTTTTTCGGTTTGTACTTATATACAATTACCTTTTTGGCTTTGCCGTCGCCTATTATTGAAGCGTTAACACTTGCGCCCTCAACAACGGGAGCGCCGAATTTTACATCGTCATCTTTGCTGACAGCCAAAACCTCGTTAAAGGTATAGCTTGAACCTGCCTCAACACCCAATTTTTCTACAGTGATGACATCGCCTTCGGAAACCTTATATTGCTTTCCGCCTGTTTTAATAATTGCGTACATATATATGCACCTCCTTAACGAGAACTCGCCGAATGTGGCAGCTTAAAAAGCTTTAAAACCTCTTCGTGCGGCTAAACACTGTGTATTATAACAGACAAAATATATTTTGTCAACCAATAATGAAAAATTTAGCCAAGCGTAAGGCAGGAAAAAGCTATATAAACTATTGTGGCGTATAATAAGATACTATATCATTAATTAATCTTATAGTATTTTTTAATGATGTATTTATGATGTTGGCAACATCGTTTGTTATACAATCTCCGTTGAAAGTTATTTTTTTATCTTTGCCGCTGTTTTCTAAAATAAAAACTATATCATTAAGCTTTTTGTATATATCAAAATTATTTTCGCCTTCTATAAGATTTGAAATCGGTATGTTAAAATATTTTGATATTTTTTCAAGGTTATTTATTCGAGGATAAGTTTTGCAGGTTATCCAGCCTGAAAATGTTGTAGGTTTTATATTTAAATCTTTGCATATTTTTGATTGGCTTATTTTATTTTTTATAAGCAGTGATTTTAAATTATTTGAAAATATCTCTTTACTGTTTGCCATAGATAATGCCTCCTGAAATTTTTTAAAAACATTATTGGATTTTTTTATTAAGCAATAAAAAGTATTGTATAAATAGTATGCTTTTACGATACAATTATACTGTTAAACCGTATTGAAATCAATATGATTTTTTTTATAAATTAAAAAAATACAATTTTACTATTGACGATTAAGCAATTTACAAATAATATACACATATAGACATATTACAAATTTGACTTTAAGAATGTGGTTTAAATTGTTTATACTGTTTAAATGCACAAAAATGGAGGAATTTTTATGAGAAAGGAAGAAATGATTAAATACAACAAGATTAAAACAGAGCTTTTGCAAATTAAAGAAAAGCTTGATGAAATTGAAGAGTCATACACTCAAGTAAGAGCCGCTTATATAAACGGTATGCCAAAAAGCAAGACAATAAAAGACTCTATAGCTGAAGCTATAGCCAGAATTGAAAGACTCAGAGAAATATACAATAATAAAATTACCGAATTGCTGGATATGCAAATTAAGATTGAAGCAGCTATTGACAAGCTTGACGGGTATGAAAGAATATTGATGAGAAAACGTTATATAGACGGCCTTAAATGGGAAATTATTTGCGAACAAATAAATTGCTCTTGGAAAACGGCTCACCGTCTGCATAATAAAATTCTTGAAAAATTAAAAGATGACATAGAATGACACTTATTTATGTGTTATTATGTTACTGTCAAAATTTGACATAAAGTTTTTTGCGCAGAAAACAATTGAAAATTTTTAGGGGGGAATGAAATATTGACAGATAAGCAAAAACTTTTTGCAGAGCAATATTCAATTGATTTTAATCTTATCAGAGCTTATATGGCTGCCTATCCTAACTGTAAAAACATTGACGCCGCTGTTAGAGGCGCAGAAAAAATATTGAAAAAAGATGAGGTTAAATGCTATTTAGAAAAATGCGCTAAAATGAAGCATAAAAATATTGCCGAAGAAGACGAGGTTATGGCTTATCTTACCTCCGTTATGCGGGGTGAAGAAAAGGATGAAATAGCTATAAGAACAGGAAGAGATTGTCAGGAAATAGCTCAGATCAAGCCTGATACGAAAGACAGAATGAAAGCAGCCGAGCTATTGGCCAAAAGATATTGCTTAGGCGAGGAAAAAGATTTTATTCAGAGCGTTATTATCAGGGAGGATTTGAATGATGAGGGAAATTGAAATTTCTCTTAACAGCGTTGTTGGAAAGGGATATTGGGAATTTTGGAACTATAAGGGCAGATACAGAGTGGTTAAAGGAAGCCGAGCTTCCAAAAAAAGTAAAACAGCGGCTCTTAATTTTATATTTAGAATGATGAAATATCCTATGGCTAATCTTTTGGTTGTAAGAAAAACTTACCGTACCCTTAAGGATAGCTGCTATGCCGAGCTTAAATGGGCAATAGACAGGCTTGGCGCAAGCTCACTTTGGAAATGCCAAAGCTCACCTCTGGAGCTGACATATCTTCCGGTTGGATCTAAAATTTATTTTAGGGGCCTCGATGATTCTATGAAAGTTACATCTATGACGGTTTCTAAGGGCTTCCTTTGTTGGCTTTGGATTGAAGAAGCGTATGAAATAAGTGATGAAAGTGATTTTGACGTCCTTCAGGAATCTATAAGGGGATATGTTTGCAACGGCCTTTTTAAGCAGATTACGCTTACTCTTAACCCTTGGAATGAAAGGCATTGGATTAAAAAAAGATTCTTTGACAACAATTGTATTAATATCGATACGGATAACGGTAAAATTATAAACGTTTATAATGAAGATATCCTTGCTTTGACCACAAATTATAAAATTAATGAATGGCTTGATGACGCCGATCTTCTTATGTTTGAAAAAATGAAGCAAACCAATCCGAAAAGATACAGGGTTGCCGGACTTGGAGAATGGGGCGTTTCGGAAGGCCTTATTTTTGATAATTGGACAGAAGCTCTGTTTAATGCCGATGATATTATTAAAAGAAAAAATACTGCCGCTGTTTTTGGTTTGGATTTTGGCTATACAAATGATCCGAGCGCTTTATTTTGCGCTATTGTAGATATGGATAAAAATGAAATATATGTCTTTGAAGAGCTTTATAAAAAAGCCCTTACAAATAAAATGCTTTATGAAGAAATTTTTAAGCTTGGTTTTTCAAAGGAAAAAATAATAGCCGACTGCGCAGAGCCTAAAAGTATTGCAGAGCTTAGAGATTTTGGTCTTATAAGCATTAGAGCCTCCAGAAAGGGCAAAGACAGCATTAATAACGGAATCCAAAAAATTCAGGGATTTAAAATAATAATCCATCCCAAATGCGTTAATTTTATTAATGAAATAAGCAGTTATTGCTGGGAAAAGGACAGCTTTGGAAACAGTATAAATCATCCGTGCGACAGCTGTAATCATTTGATGGACGCTATGCGTTATGCTATGCAGGATGTTGACGGCAAAGATTTTAGCTTTGATTGAAAAGGAGGAAGTATGTTTTTTGACAGCTACAGAGAAACGGAAAAAATAAATGCTTTTATTAATAACAACAGAACCTTTGAAGAAAGATTTTTTTTTGAAAAAGAAATCAGAAATTTTCTCGCCTGTGAAAAAAGAGCCTTAATGCTTAAGGGCGAACAGTATTATAACGGCTGCCATGATATCCTTAAAAGAAAAAGAACGGCTATAGGTGAAGGCGGCAAGCTTACAGAAATTACAAATTTGCCAAATAACAGAATTGTTGATAATCAATTTGCCAAATTGGTGGATCAAAAAGTTAATTATCTTTTGGCAAAGCCTATTACGTTTATAGCTGAAAACAAAAAGCTTTTGACAGAAATTAAAAGTATTTTGAACAGAAAATTTTTAAGAGTTTTGAAAGCTGTCGGTGAGGATTCTCTTAAAGGCGGCATAGGCTGGCTTTATATCTATATTAATGAAATAGGCAAGCTTGATTTTTGCAGATTTAAGCCGTTTGATATAATCCCATTTTGGAATGATGAAGATCACACAAAGCTTGACTGCGCCGTGAGATTATACAATAGGGAAAAATATGAAGCAAAAGAAAAGAAATTGATTAAGTTTGCAGAAATATATAAAAGTGACGGAGTTGAAACCTATATTATACAAAATGACAAACTTATTAAAACGGGGAAAATGAAAAATTACTTTTATGACTCTAAAAATAACGGCTGGCGCTGGGGTAAAATCCCTCTTATAGCTTTTAAGCAAAACAGCAGTGAAATCCCTCTTATTAAAAGAGTTAAAGCTCTGCAGGATGCCTTGAACGAAATGAGATCTGATTTTATTAATAATTTGCAGGAGGATAAAAGAAATACTATCCTTGTTATAAAAAATTATGATGGAACGGATTTGGGTGAATTTAGAAAAAATTTGTCACAGTATGGAGCTGTTAAGGTGAGAACAATTGACGGCGCCGAAGGCGGAATAGAATCTTTAAGCATTGATGTTAACAGCAGCAATTATGTTGTTGTATGCGATATGCTTAAAAAAGCCATTATTGAAAACGGCAGAGGTTTTGACCCGAGAGATGAAAGATTTAATTCTAACCCAAATCAGATGAATATTATAAGTATGTATTCTGATATTGACCTTGATGCAAACGGTATGGAAAATGAATTCCAAGCCTCTTTTGAAGAGGTCTTTTATTTTGTTAAAAATTATATCTCTTTTCTGGGAAAGGGCTGCTTTGAAAATGATGTTATACAAGTTATATTTAACAAAGATCAAATGATTAATGAAAGTGAAGCCATAGACAACTGCATTAAAAGCAGCTCTGTTTTATCCGAAGAAAGCGTTATCGCTCAGCACCCATGGGTGGAGGATGTTTATGAAGAGATTAAAAAAAAGGCAAACGGCGGCAGTATGAATTAAAAACGGAGGTTGCTTATGGAATGGTTTAAAAAAATTATTGAAATGGCTGCCGATAAAAACGGCAGCATTGAAATTGAAGTCTTAATAAAAGAATTTAACAGAGAATTTGGCAAAAATGCGGTTATAAAAAGCAGATATGACGAGCTTTTGGCTGAAAATGAAAAAATTAAGACCGAAATTAAAGAAAAAAACGATATTCTGGCACAATATGAAAAAATTGATATCCAAGCTATGAAAGATGAAATTGAAGCCCTTAAACAAAAGCAAAAAGATATAATTAAAGATAACGCTATAGATTTGGCTTTGATTAAGGCGGGAGCAAGAAACATCAAAGCCGCCAAAGCCCTGATTGAGCTTGACGGCGATTTTGATGAAAATTTGCTTAATGAGCAGATTAAAAACTTAGCTCAGGATGAAAACAGCTCTTTTTTGTTTTCCAAAAACAGTGATTTATCCGGATTTATGCCCGCCCAGGGAGAAAGCGAAAACGAAAAAAGCATTGATGAGATGAGCTACAGCGAAATGTGCAGATATTTGGAAAATAATATTTAAATGTTGTTTGGCTTTGTTTAAATTTAGAACAAGCCTTTTTTGTTATTATTTTATTTAAGGAGAGATTATTTATGAGCAATGCAAAATTTGACTCTAAAAGCTTTAATGCTGAGGCTTTTGGAAAATATATAGACAGGATTCCTTCAACCAAAAAAAATGAACTGCTAAAAAGCGGAGTGCTTAAAAACAGCATCAGTATTGCTGAAGCATTCAGCTCCCAATCAGGCGCTTATTATGCAAGACTGCCTATGTTTGAAAGGCTTAAAGGCACCGCATTTAACTATGACGGACAAACAGATATTTTATCGGAAAAAACGGGAAGCTTTGAAAGAGGCGTTATCGTGGTTGGCAGAGCAAATGCTTGGACAGAGCTTGATTTTTCTTATGACATAACATCCGATACGGATTTTATGGACAATATAGCAGAGCAAATAAGCGAATATTGGGCCGAGGTGGATCAAAACACTATACTTAAAACACTGGAAGGTGTATTTTCTATGAAAGGGGCAAATAATATCGAATTTATAAACAAGCATACATATGATATCACAAAAAATGAAAAAAATACTGTTAATGCGGAAAGTCTTAACAATGCAATCCAAAATGCCTGCGGCGACAACAAAAATAAGTTTAGCGTGGCTATTATGAATAGTGTTGTGGCTACAAATCTTGAAAATCTTCAGATATTAAATTATTTTAGCTATAACGATGCAAACGGCGTTCAAAGAGATATAAGCCTTGCGGCATGGAACGGAAGAACAGTATTTATAGATGACAGTATGCCTGCCGAATATGTAGAAGATGAAACAAGCCCTTATACCAAATACACTACTTATATATTGGGAGAAGGAGCTTTTGATTATGCGGATATAGGCGCAAAGACACCTTTTGAAATGAGCAGAGATCCGAAAACCAACGGCGGAGAAGATACCTTATACTCAAGACAAAGAAAGGTTTTTGCTCCGTTTGGCATATCTTATGAAAAGCTAAATCAAGAAAGCTTAAGCCCTACAGACGATGAGCTTGCCGACGGAAGCAACTGGAGCCTCGTAAGCGACAATAACGGTAATTTTATAGATCATAAGGCTATACCTATAGCAAGAATTATTTCAAGGGGCTGAAAATTATGCAAAGCGATGTTTTTAATCAGGTTAAAATTAAGCTTGACAGCCTTGGTTATAAGCTTAAGCAGGAAGATTTGCCTTTGTTGGAAAACCTTAACGGTTGCTGTGACGAATATATAAAAAGTTTTTGTTCGATTGAAAAAATACCCGATGAGCTGCTTTATGCAAGGGCGGATATGATATGCGGAGAATTTTTGCTAAACAAAAAAACCTGCGGACAACTGGATATAGAAAGTCTTTGCTTTGATGATAATGTTAAAAGTATACAGGAAGGCGATGTTTCGGTTGTTTTTGGCGACAATGCTTCGGATGCTCAAAAAAGGGCTGAAGCTCTTATAGAGCATTTGATTTACAGGCTTGGAAAGGAGCTTTTAAATTACAGATGTGTAAAATGGAACTGACAGACGCCGTTGAACGCCTTTATGACTGCCTTTGTGATGTTTATGTAAACAGTGAAGCGACTGATAATGACAGTATTATTATTAAGCATAAAAGGGTAAAAATGTATGAAGCGCTTAAATGCAGAATCTCATATAAAAATGGATCAAGAAAGCTTCTTACGACAAAGCAGACAAAAATTGAAGGAAAAGTTTCTCAAAGCATTAAGCTTTTTGTTTCACCCGAATATGATATTAAGCCG
This sequence comes from uncultured Clostridia bacterium, assembly GCA_947630475.1. Lineage (GTDB taxonomy): Bacteria > Bacillota > Clostridia > Lachnospirales > CAG-274 > CANRHR01. The sequence goes on from CANRHR010000007.1 coordinate 116,446, forward strand.
GGAAGCGAAATAATTGTTTTTAAGGATAATAAAAAGCTTAAATTTAAACACAGCGGAATATCATCGATTTATAAAAGTCATCAGGAAATTATTTTGGAATATATTTCAGAGGCATAAGCTCAGATTACATAAAGCAGGTTTGATTTTTTGTCTGCATGAAAGGAAGTGATTTATAATTTGGACTTTATTAGAAATCTGATTGCAGATATGATTTTTGATAAATTTGGGGCAGATTTTAAAATTTACAGCGAAATGATAGAACAGACTTTTGAAAGACCGTGCTTTTTTATAGGGCATGATAACGGGAAGGTAAAAAGACAGCTTGGCTCAGAAAGATTGTTTTATTTTAAATGCCATATATTTTTTTATCCGCAAAATGACGGAAATGCCAACAAGGAAATGCTTAAAGCTGCTTTTAAGCTTTTTGACGGGTGTGAAAATATAACATCTTGCGGCAAAAGGCTTAAATATTTAGGGGGAGAATATGTAACGGAAGCGGACAGACTTATTTTTGACGCCAATTTTAAAGCCAAAATAAGTAAAAGCGAAGAGGCTGCTCTTATGGATAAGCTGTTTTTGGAAAACGAGCTTAAACAAAATAAAAAACTCTCATGAATATAATTGGGAGTTTTTTTGTTGGCAGAAGCGAAAGCTTATTAAAATTTATAAAAAACAATAAAAGGAGAGTGCAATTGTGAGTAATGAAAAAACAAAAAGCAATATTGATTCTTTAAACAAGCCGACAGAAATTAAAAATGAAAAAAAGTTGACTGTATTCAGTAAAAATGCGTTTTTAAAATCCGGAAAATATAAAAAGGATATTATTAATGCCGTTTTGGAGGATTCTAAAAAATACACGGAAAGCGAAGCCATAAGTAAAATTGACGAATATTTAAAAGGGAGAGTGATTTAATATGGCAGCAGGAGGTACTTTTTTAACACATAATAAGGTTTTGCCGGGAGCTTATATTAACTTTATTTCAAAAGCCAGAGCTTTGGGAACAATGGGCGAAAGAGGCACCGCAGCTTTTGCATGGATAAGCGACTGGGGAGATAAAAGCAAAATTTTGACAATTGAAAGCGGTGATTTTGAAAAAAATTGCCTCGAAATTTTTGGCTGCAGCTATGACAGTGACAAGGTTAAAAACATAAGAGAAGTTTTTGTTGGCGCAAATACAATTAAAATTTTAATGCTTGGCCCGGATAAAAAGGCAAGCGCCGTTAAAGATGAATTTACAATTGAAGCAAAATATGGCGGCAGCAGAGGAAACAGCATTGTTATAACAAGCGAAGCGCTGGTAGACGGCGGATTTTTGGTAAGCACTATTGTAGATGGCATGGTCGCTGATGAACAGACGGTTTCTAAATTTGATGAGCTTAAAGAAAATGCATTCGTTGTGTTTAAGGGCAGCGGCGATATGTTTGAAACAGCAGCCCTTAAACTTGAGGGAGGCTCTGACAAAGATATTACGGGAAATGAATATTCCGATTTTATAGAAAAAATTGAGGCGGAAGATTTTACTACTATTATATATGACGGCAGCAATGAAACAACCAAAGGATTATTTGCAAGCTTTACAAAAAGAATGAGAGATGAAGAGGGTTATAAAATTACTTGCGTTTTGCATGATTATACAAAGGCTGATTTTGAAGGCATTATAAGCGTTAAAAATACTGTTGAAGGCGATAACCCTAATTCCCTTGTGTATTGGGTAGGAGGAAGAAATGCCGGAGCCGAGGTTAATGAAAGCCTGACTAATTTTTTATATGACGGAGAATACAATATTGAAGCTGAGTTTAAAAAGAGTGAGCTTAAAGGCCTTATTCAGCAGGGACAATTTGTTCTGTACAAAGAACGAGATGATGTAAGAGTATTGAAGGATATAAATTCTTTTGTGAGCTTTGAAAGTGAGAAAAACAGCGATTTTTCAAACAATCAGATAATAAGAGTGCTTGATTCTGTAGCTAATGATACGGCAAGAATTTTTAATACGTATTATCTTGGAAAAACTCAAAACCATGAGCTTGGAAGAAGTATTTTTAAAGCTGAGCTTGTTAAATACCACGAGGATCTTCAAGCAATAGGAGCTATAACAAACTTTGATGCAGATGATATAGAGGTATCAAAGGGAACGGAAAAGGGCGACGTTGTTGTTAAGGAATATATAGAACCGGTTGCAGCTATGGATAAATTATATATGAGCTGTATTGTTGAATAAAAAGGAGGCTTTTATTTATGGGAACTTTGAAGGCTTGGGATGCCATTAACGGAGCAGAGGGAATATGTTATGCCGTTATAGACGGAAATCAGGAAGAAATGATTTATGTTAAAAACATAGAGGCTAAGATAGAAAAAGTTAAATCTGAAATTAAGGTGCTTGGACAAACAGGCGCTAAACATAAAGCTAACGGCTGGAAAGGCAGCGGAACTATGAATATGTATTATGTGACATCAGCTTTTAGAAGAATGATGGTTGAGTATATTAAAACAGGCAAAGATACATATTTTGATTTGTATATTATAAATGAAGACCCATCAAGCGAAATCGGCAAACAACAAATTTGGCTTAAGCAGGTAAATATTGACAGCATTGTTATAGGTAAGCTTGATATAGATTCTACTGAGCTTGATGAAGATATTCATTTTACATTTAATGATGTTAAGATTATGCAGGAATTTGACAAGGTTGTGGGTGAGTAATTTTTAACAAAAAGCCCTGCATAAAAAGCGGGGCTTTGAGTGTCGAAAAACCCTACTTTGAAAAAGTAACTTAAAGCATCGCAGACTTATAATCCACAGGCGGGATTCACTTGCGCCGAGGAAAACAGCGAATTTCAAGGGATTTTTAATCCCGATGGAATGAGCTGTTTATACATCTAAATATTTGGGAGGATATGAAATGACTTTACAAGAATTTTTAAACAGAAATACGGTAGATGGAATTACAAAAGAAACAGTTATCGGAGATAGATTTAAAGATGAAAATGGCGGCGAATTTAAATTTGTAATAAAAGGCTTGACCCAAAAGGAGTTTAATGAGCTTAGAAAAAGAGCTTCAAGCTTTGATAAAAACGGAAGAATGATTTTAAATGAAGGCTTGTTAAGTACATTATGTATAATAGAAAATACCGTTACGCCTAATTTTAAAGATGCAAAAAGTATTCAAGAACTTGGCTGCTCAACTCCCGAACAGTATTTAAACAAGGTGCTGCTTGCAGGAGAAGCCGAAAATCTTGCAAGAGAAATTTTACAGTTAAGCGGTTTTGGAAAAAATATAAATGAACTGGTGGATGAGGCAAAAAACTGATAAAAGAGGGGAAGGGAGATATTAATTACGCTTTCTTTGCCCTCTTTAAATTAAAAATAATGCCAAAAGATTTTGTTGAAATGGACACAAGACAAAAAGCCCTTATAATAGCGTTTATTGATGAATATATTAAAAACCGCAGCGATGAAATTAAAAGAATTGAAAAAAATTCTAAATCTATAATTAAAGCTCGGCGTTTTGATATCGGATAATTTAGATATATGGGAAAGGAATTTATTAAATGTATAAATTTTATTTAAGGTACGATTATGACGGAGAGCAAAAGATTATTGAATTTCCTTTGGCACCGGAAAAGCTTTTTACAAGAATTAACGGATGCAACAAAATTATAGATACCATAGGCCTTGGCGAAGTTAATCTTATAAAAAATATAGGGCTGAGAGATTTGGAGTTTAGAGTTTTTTTGCCAAAAGATTCTAATTATTTTGGTATGGAAAATATAAGCTCTCAAAGTCATCCACCTATATTTTATCTTCATGCTTTGAGAGAAATAATGGAAAATAAATGCATTGCTTCGTTCATTGTGGAAAGAGAACTTCCGGACGGAAGCAGAATTTTTGACGGGAATATGAAAGTAAGCATTGAAAGCTATTGTGTTGACGAAAATGCAGGTGAAGAGGGTTGTTTTTGGGTAAATATCAGAATTAAGGAATACAGAGATTTTAAGCCCGTTGTTTATGAGAGTATTGGAGAAATAAACGGTGATATTGCCGCTGTTGAGCTTAATCAAAGAGATTCAAAAAGTCCATCCAAAAGCTATGAGGTAAAAAAGGGCGACAGCCTTTGGAAGATTGCAAAGCTTCAGCTTAATGACGGAAGCAGATATAAAGAAATAGCCGAACTTAACAATATTGCCAATCCTAATAAAATATCTGTGGGAACAGTGCTTATGCTGCCGTAAAATATTTTTATATACAAATGACACAAAGGATTATATGTAAACAGTTTTGAAATTAAAGATATTTTTTAATTATGCTGCGCACTCGCAGACGACGGCTTATAATCTTTAGGTTAAAACCAATATTATCGATTATAAAAAAGGCAGGTGAATTAAATTGTGATACCTATTAATAATGCAGGATTAAGCAACGCAATACAAATAAAAAAATTTACATCCAACAGCTATAAATTGAATGAAAAAAAAGACCAAATCAAAGGATATGTAGATAAAATTGAGGCAGTTAAACAAACAGTTTATAAAATATTAAGAACGGAAAGATATATTTATGAAATTTACGACTGGAGCTATGGTATTGAGCTTAACGATTTGTTTGGCAAAGAAAAAAACTATGTTAAGGGTGAACTTATAAACAGAATAAGTGAAGCGCTGATTGTTGATGACAGAATTAACGATGTGTTTGATTTTTATTTTGAGGATATAGATAAAACTACTATTTTGGTGTATTTTACTATAAAAACTGATTTTGGTGATGGAAATATTGTTTGGGAGGTGAATATTTAATGTTTGAAAAATACAGCTACGAGTATTTAATGAACAGAGCATTGTCACGAGTGACAAGCAATGTTGACAAAAGACAAGGCTCTGTTATTTATGATGCATTGGCGCCTGCCTGTGCGGAGCTTTGTCAGGCGTATATTGAGCTTGACAGAGTGATAACCGAAACATTCGCAGACACAGCAAGCCGAGAGTATTTAATAAAAAGAGCCAAAGAAAGAGGGCTTGCGCCGTATGAATCTACATATGCCGTTGTGCTTGCGGATTTAAAGGGAAAATTTAAGCTGAACGGAGGGGAAAGATTTAATCTTGAAGATGTGAATTATTTTTACACAGGCGAAACAGAGGGAGATTACTACAAGCTTAAGTGCGAAACAGCCGGCGAAGCCGGAAACAAGAGCTATGGCAGGCTTATACCCATAGATAGCATAAGCGGGCTTGAAAGCGCAGAGATTGTGGATTTGTTTTACGAAGGCGAAAATGAAGAGGATACCGAAGCCTTTAGAAAAAGATATTTCGCAAGCTTTGAAGCCCTTGCGTTTGGCGGGAATATAGCAGATTATAAAGAAAAAATGCAGAAGCTTAATGAAAATTATGAAATTTCACAGCGTGGCGGCGTGGGCGGCGTTAAGGTTTATCCCGTATTTAACGGCGGCGGCACTGTTAGGCTTGTCTTTGCAACAAGAGGAAACAACAAGCCTACAAATGAATTGAAAGAGCTTGTACAAACTGCCGTAATGCCTTTAGAATTTCCTTATCAAGGGGTAGGCTTTGCGCCTGTAGGGCATAATGTTACGGTTAAAGGGGTTACGGAGAGAACAATTAATATAAGCGCCGAGCTTACATTAAAACCGGGATACATAATTGATGATATTAAAGCATATGCAGAAAATGCTGTTGAAGAATATCTTGCGCAGTTAAGGGCGGCGTGGGCTGATGAAGAAAATATTATTATCAGAATAAGCAGTATTGAAAGCAGAATATTAAATATAACAGGAATTATAGACATAAGAAATACAGCTATAAATCAAAGCGAAGAGAATTTAAGCATTGGCACCGATGAAATACCGATAAGAGGTGAGCTGATTGTTAATTGATTATCTGCCCGAATTTATGCAGGATATGAAAGAAATAAAGGTTTTATTGAGCGCCGAGGATACTGATGTTGAGGTATTAAAAATTGATATAGAAGATATTTTTAAAGATCAATACTTTCTTGAAGCAACGGAAACAGGATTAAAGCATTATGAAGATATGCTTAATATTGTGCCTAAACTTACGGATACATTTGAAACAAGGCGGTTCAGGCTTTTGTCAAAATTCAGTGAAAGCCTGCCTTATACAGAGATAACTGTAAAAAAGCAGCTTGAAACATTATGCGGCAAGGACGAATTTAGCTTTAAAGTTGTTTTTGACAGCTACAGAGTAATTGTAAGAGTTGCGCTTACAAGCAAAGCGATGTTTGATGAGGTTAAAATGCTTCTTGAAAGGGTACTTCCAGCAAACCTAATATTGGATTTGGATCTTATGTATAATCAGCATCTTACGCTTGAAAAGCTTACCCATATGGATATGGAAAAATACAGACATATTGACTTGAAGGATGAGGTGGTTTGATTGGAAAGAGGGAGCTATACAGATAATTATAGCTTATTGAAGCCGGCGAGAGAGGATTTTTACAGAGTTGAGGATTTTAATCAAAACGCAGATATTATTGATTCGGAATTAAAAAAGCTAAATGATAAGGATAATAGCTTAGATAATAAAATGGATTCAGTTGATTCAGAATTAAAAAATCTCAGTGATGAAGATAAAAATATTAATAATAAAATAGGCTCACTGGCAAATGTTGCAAGAAGCGGGAGCTATAATGATTTAATTAATAAGCCCAAAAGTCTTGAAAGAACAAAGCTGACTAAAGCAAATGACCTGAACAATATTACGGAGGCGGGAGGATATTATTTTGCAGCTGGAGATGTTCCACAAAATGTTCCGCAGGGCTTAAATATCAATTGTGTTCTTGATGTTTCATACTCTAAGGATATAAATACAGTTATACAGATATTATATAAATTGACGGGCGGAGTACCTGAAATTTATATAAGAAGATGTTTTAATTCAAGTTGGAGTGACTGGCTAAAATACAGTAATGATTCCGTGAGTATGGATTATAATAACTTGAGCAATAAGCCTGATTCTTTGCCTGCAAACGGTGGCAATGCGGATACAGTTGACGGAAAACATTCATCTCAGTTTGTTAAATACGATAATGAACATTACGGACAAGAAACAGATCTTAGGGCCTGTGTTATTGAAGGGATATACAGATGTGCTGTGTTTTACGACGGCGAAGAGCATAAGGGAGGAGCCAACGGTGGCAGGAATATGCCGGGCGGCGGCGATGGGCAGGCTATGATGATTGTACATTTTTACAATGGAAATACTAATGGTGACGGCTACATAGGAAGAGATAATTATTGGCTTAATCAAATTGTATATCGTCCGGGGTCGGGGCATCTTTATTTCAGAGTTGTACAGGGTACGAGTATATCGGATTGGATACTGCTGAATGATGACGCAAAAAATATACCAGAAACAGCAAAAAAGCTTAGAACAGAAATAATAATAAGGTCTTACAATACCCCAAGCACCGCAAACGGTTACAATTATGCCGATTATACTTGTACATCAACGAACGCAAGAAGTGTAATACAATCCGCTGTGGACAGCGCCGCAGCAGGAAGTACTATAGTTTTACTTAAGGGCGATTATAATGTAAACTGCTATGAAAATGATGTGGCAAGTCCGATAGTTATAAACAAAAATTTGACCATTAAAGGAGTAAGCCCGGAGGATACTGTTTTAAGACAAATTGGAGATACTTCGGATGGAGAAGAGGGATCGCTATTTAAAATAACGGCAAACTCTGACGGAGGAAACGTAAAGTTTATGGATATGAGAATACATACCGGAGAAGAGATAGCATCGCCTAATCCGCTTTTTACCGGAAATAATTATGGCGTAAATGGAACAATTAATAACGTAATGTGGGAGAATATTTATTTTATAATAAATAATTCAAATATTGCAGAATATGGCGATGTAAGCATAGCAAACAATGTTTTAAAATACTGCCGAATGATAAACTGTAAAATATTTAAACATTCCGGATCCCAAAATACAGACGATCTTTTGATAAGAACGGGAAGTAAGGGAGTTATAATATCCAATATGCTTAACTCAGGCTATGGGTATTTTAATGTAAGCTGTGATGATGAAGCCGCAAAAAAAGAGTGTGTATTTTCGGGAAATCATCTTACAAGGCTTAAGGTTGGCAGTGGAAGTTATACAAATATTTAGGGGGATAATTTATGAAGTATATAATATATAATGGAAAAATAAAAGCTATTATCAATATAATTAAATACAAATATAATACAGAAAATAATAAGCTTAATAAGGAACAGATAACAGGAGAACGATATATTTTATTCGGTGAGGATTATAATGAAATACTAAAAGAGATGGAAAAAGAGCTTGTTAAGCCCGAAAATAAAGACGTTGAAATCACTGTTGAAGATATTGACAGTTCAGATATAACTGATTACGACGGCTTAGAAGCGTCAAATTATGATGAAGCCGAAAGGATAATAAAAAATATGACCCTCGAAGAGCAGCTCATAGAAACACAGTTTGAGATTGATAAAATGAAGTTGTTTAACGATATAAATTCTTTATTGCCTTAAAATAAAAATTTTTATTACCGTTTTATAATTAATGACAGAGCCTGATAATTTGATAAGCAATGAATAAAACAAGCGCCTTGCAAAGCAGGGTGTTTTTATTTTGAAAGGAGGTGATATTATGAGTACATTCGAATTATGCAAGAGCCTTATACAAAAGGGCAGCAGCGTTGTTACGGCAGAAAAGCTTGATGTGTTTTTGCTTGTGGGAAGAATCAGTCAGGAAGAATACATACAGCTTAATGAAGAGCTGAATGCCCAAAAAGAGGAAGAGTAAAAATTAAAGGCAAATGCCTGCCGTCTTTTTGCGGCGGGCATTTCTCAATAAGACATTTAAAAATTTTATATAAAATTATTTTTGAATTGAGGTGATTATTATGGAAAAATATAAATATACTGTTTGTGCAGCAGCTTCGATTATGGGCAATTATTTGGGCGAAATTTTCGGCGGTTGGGATATTATGCTTAAATCGCTGATTATTTTAATGATTTTTGATTATATTTCGGGCTTTTTTGCGGCTTTGATAGGAAAAAGCCCCAAAACCGTAAACGGAAAAGCCAACAGCAGAGTTGGTTTCAGCGGTCTTGTAAAAAAAGGAATTATTTTGATTTTGGTAGCTGCCTGTGTAACTATTGATGAATTAATAGGAACAAACTGCTTTGTAAGAAACAGTTGTATAGTTGGATTTTGTGTTAATGAAATTTTAAGCCTTAGTGAAAATGCGGCTTTGTTTGGAATAAATATTCCTTATGCTATGAATAAAGGCGTTGATATGCTTAAAAAAAAGGAGAGTGAAGAAGATGAGTAAGTTGATTTGTTTGGATGCGGGGCATGGAGGAACCGACCCGGGAGCCTGCGCAAACGGGCTTAAAGAAAAAGACATAACACTTAAAGCGGTTAAAAAAATGGGAGCCCTTTTGGAAAAACAAGGCGTTGACGTTGTTTATACAAGGACAAAGGATATTTATACAGCACTTGGGGAGAGATGCAGGATTGCAAACAGCAGAAAATGCGATGCTTTTGTAAGCATACATAACAATGCGGCGGTAAATGCGGCGGCAAACGGCATTGAAACATTATGTTATACAAAAAATAATTTGGCTTATTACATACAGCAAAATTTAATCGATGAATTAAAACTGGCAGACAGAGGTGTTAAAGAGCGAAAAGACTTATACGTTTTAAACTCAACAGATATGCAGGCTGTGCTTGTGGAGCTTGGTTTTATAAGCAATGTTAAGGAAGCGGGTTTGTTAAAAGATGAAAACTTTTTGGACAGAGCTATAAAATGTATTGTTAAAGGGATTTGCAAGTATTTATCCGTAAATTATAAGGAGGATAACAAAATGTGGGTTGATGAAATAAAAAGAGATTATAAATATAATGGAATAACCGAACAATTTAAAGTTTTAAGTTATAATGAAAATAATTATGTATCTATAAGAGATTTGACAAAGCTGCTTGGAAAGAGTATTATTTATTATAACGACAGCAAACTTACGGAAATTAAAGATTAATAAGACTGATTATAAGGCGGCGCCTTTTTATCGGCAGGAATAAAAGTTCCTGCCGACAGCAGAATAATTGTATTATTATTATTGATTTTCTTCAAGCAGTTTATTAAGCTCAAAAAGTGTAAATTCTTTTATAGAGTTTATTATTGTGGCATATTGTTTTTCTGTGATAAGTTTTATATTATCTTTATAAATAATGGCTGAAATTTTATTATTGTCTTTTGATACTGCATAATCTTTTACAAGACAGTAACCTAAAACCTGAGCAAGTTGTTCTGTTTTTATTTCAAGCTCTGCTTTTGATTCTAAAAAATTTAAATCGGCTTCGGCTTCGGTTATTGATGAATTAAGCTTATTAAGCCCCAAAAGTACAGCGGGGGCAAGCTTTAAAGTTTCACAAAGAGGCTCTATGATTGAAGCAGGTATTTTTTCGGCAGATTTTTCGTATCGGTAATAGGTTGCTCTCGATATGCCTAAGTTGGCGGCGACCTCCTCCGAAGTAAGGTTTAATTCTTTTCTTCTGTTTTTTATTATTGTACTTATATTCATACGATCTCCTTCGAAAATTTGCACCTTTATCTGGGAAATGCCGGAAATGCTTATGTTTGTTTTACAATTCAAAGCGTTTCAAAACAGCCCGGAAAGGCTTATTGAGTTTTAATATAAAGCTTTTATTTTATAGGATTAGTTTTGCCTTTTTATTATTATATTATCATTACTGTATCAAAAAAGCAACAAAAATACAATATTGTATCAATATTGAGAAATTAACATTATATTTTAGCCTGATTAATATTCTTTTATTTACAAAAATTATAAAGGATAAAAATATGATTAAAAACATTTTGTTTGAGGATAACGACATAATAGTTATAAAAAAGCCCTTTGGAATTGCTTCACAGAGCGATAAAAGCGGAGATTTGGATTTATATACTGCCGTTAAGGATTATGCAAAGGGGTGTCAAGTAGGGCTTATACATAGGCTTGACCGCCCGGTGAGCGGAATAATGGTTTTTTCAAAAAATAAAATATGCTCTGATATTTTATCAAAACAGCTTCAAAACGGAGATTTTAACAAGTATTATCTTGCTGTTGTATGCGGAAGAATGTCCGGCAAAGGGGAATTAACCGATTGGATATTAAAAAATCAAAGAAAAAATATTTCAAAAATAGTATGTAAAAATTCTCCGTTTGCAAAAGAAGCCGTTTTAAAATATGAAGTGTTAGAAAATAAAAATGTTGATGAAAAAGAATTTAGTTTGGTAAAAATTAAGCTTATTACAGGGCGTCATCATCAAATAAGAATACAAATGGCTAACGCAGGCTTCCCTGTTTGGGGCGATACAAAATATAACAAAGAGCTTTTAAGAAAAAGAGCCTTTAAAAACATAGGCCTTTGCGCTTATAAGCTTAACATAATTCACCCAATCAGCGGAAAAAGTCTTTCTTTCAGTATAAAAGAAGATGCCGAGCCTTTTAATATGTTTGATTTTTAGCAAATATTTTTATCGATATTTGTAAAAAACTATTATAAAATATGGAGGGGATTCTATGTCAGATGCAAAAGATAAGAGTATAGTCGGCTTTAAAAGCGACAAGTCTTTATTTATTCTTGGCGATTCCACAAGCTGTGATTATGCCGCTGAAGCAGATATGACGCATTATTACAAAAGGGTTGGCTTTGGCACAAAACTAAAAGATTGTTTTGATATAGATGTAAAAAATCTTGCTATGTCGGGAAGAAGCTCAAAGAGTTTTTTGGGAGAGGATAACTATAAAATTTATTTAAGCCGGCTTAAGCAGGGCGATTATGTTATAATAGCCTTTGGTCATAATGACGAAAAAAGAGAACCGGAAAGATATACCGATCCCATAGGCGAAAAAGATGATGAGGGAAGCTTTAAAAATTGCATATATGTAAATTATATTCTTCCCGCAATTGAAAAAAATGCCGATGTTATTTTATGTACTCCCACTGTAAGGCGTACCAACTCTTTGCAATGGGACAATAATGCTCTGCATATCGCAAATGGAGGAGATTATGCCCGCTGTATCAGGGAATTGGGCAAAGAGCTTGGGCTTATGGTTATTGACAACACGGCAATGACAAAAGAGCTTTATGAAAAAATGGGCTTGGAAGAAACAAAATATTTTCATGCATGGACTTCTTCAAAAAGTACAAGCGTTGACAATACTCATTTTAATAATTATGGAGCGGCATGGATTGCTTATATCATGAGTGAATTTATTAAAAAAAGTGACTGCGATTTAAAGCATTATATAAAAGAGAATCTTGACAAGCCTAAAAAAAGCGAGCTTATTGTAAACCCAAATTATAAAGAAAAGGTTCAGGCAAAGATTATTAAAAGCAGTATTTGGAAGAGTGTAAAGGAGCCTTGGTGGGCCAGTGTGTTTGGCGATGTAGGTTCAAGTATAAATGAAGATAATTTTAACATAGCTATGATTTCTGAAAATGATAATATATCTTTTAGGATAAGATCGGGAATATTTAAAAAAGATGGCGTAAATAATAAAAATTTTGGCAAAATTGCAGAAAATTCCGATGGTATGGCGGCTGTTTTTAGGGTTGTTGATGCCGGAGTTAATTTTTCTGTAAGCGCATTGGCAAATGTAAATTTTGTAAAAACGGACGACAGACAAACGTCATTCGGGCTGATTGTTCTGGATAGGGTTGAGATAGATACGGTTTCTGCGGATAGCTATGATTATATTGCGGCGGCTCCTCTTAAGATGAGCGGCTTTGAAATTTACAAGGGCTTTAAAAGAACAGACGGTATTCTTTCAGCCATAGAGGTTGTGCCTAGGGATAAAAATATTCCGCAGGAAGGCGATAAAATACCAATTAAAATAACAAAGATTGGCAATAAATATAAAATTGAATATAATGGAACAATAAACGAAACAGAGGCTGATTTTAAAAATGATGTTTTTGCAGGTATGTTTGTTTCAAGATGCGCCGATATTACATTTACGGATATTATTTTCAGCAATGAAGTTGTTGAGTAGAAACAGAATTTATTTATAAGCATTTAATTTTTGTGCTTGACATTTTTATTTTGATCTGATATAATCTTTATATTATCTTTTAAACACTGTGATAAGGAATAGTAAGCATTGGATGATTTTAAGAGAGCCGTTGTTTGGTGCAAAACGGCAGTTTGAAAATGCCGAACTCGCCTTTGAGTGGCAGGCTGAACCTTATAGTAGGCCTTGACGGGAGGATGCCCGATACAGCATCAGGATATAAGTTTTTTAACCGTATCTTTAAAGTGTGATGTTTTTGTCAAAGCAGAGTGGTACCGCGGAAGTATGCCTTTCGTCTCTTAAGAGATGAAAGGCTTTTTTTATAAGAAAAGCCGAAAATTAAAAGATAAGAAATACAAATAATAAATTTTAATAAAGTATGGAGAAAGGAGCTTTAAAATGAATTTTAAAAAGTATAGAGCTTATCCAACAATGGATATGCCAAACCGAAAATGGCCTTCAAAAACCATAACCAAAGCGCCTATTTGGTGCAGCGTAGACTTGAGAGATGGAAACCAAGCGCTTGAAAGACCTATGAATTTAGATCAAAAAATAAAGTTTTTTAAATATCTTGTTAAAATCGGCTTTAAAGAAATTGAAGTTGGCTTTCCCGCAGCTTCAGATACGGAATATCTTTTTACCAGAACATTAATAGAAAGAAATTTAATACCCGATGACGTTACAATACAAGTGCTTACACAAAGCAGAGAGCATATAATAAAAAGAACATTTGAATCATTAAAGGGCTGCAAAAATGCTATTGTTCATCTTTATAACTCAACGTCGACTCTTCAGAGAGATGTAGTGTTTAATAAAAGCAAAAGTGAAATTTTAGATATAGCTGTTTACGGAGCAAAAATGATTAAAGAGTTAAGCAGGCAATATTCAGCCGAAAACCTCAGGTTTGAATACTCTCCCGAAAGCTTTACCGGCACAGAAATGGATTATGCCGCCGATGTATGCAATGCTGTGCTTGATATATGGCAGCCAACATCAGATAAAAAGGTTATAATAAATCTTCCGTCTACGGTTGAAATGGCAACGCCCAATGTTTATGCCGATCAGATAGAGTATATGTGCGGAAAGCTTAAATACAGAGAAAATATATATGTAAGCCTTCATGCGCATAATGACAGAGGAACAGCCGTTGCTTCAACAGAACTTGCCATGATGGCAGGGGCGGACAGAGTTGAAGGCACATTATTCGGCAACGGCGAAAGGACAGGAAATGCCGATATTATGAATATCGCCTTAAATTTATTTACACAAGGCATAGATCCAAAGCTTGATTTCTCAAATATTAACGATACAATAAAAATTTATGAGCATTCAACTGGAATCGATGTTCATCCAAGGCATCCGTATGCGGGCAGCTTGGTTTATACTGCATTTTCCGGCTCTCATCAGGATGCCATAAAAAAAGGCATGGCAAAAATGCAGGAACATCCGGATCGTTGGGAAGTGCCTTATCTTCCTATAGATCCTATCGATGTAGGAAGAAATTATGATCCTATCATAAGGATAAACAGCCAATCCGGAAAAGGCGGGGTTTCGTATATTTTGGAACACAATTTTGGGCTTATTGTTCCAAGAAGTATGCAGGCTGATTTTAGCCAGATAATTACAAAAGTATCCGATACAGAAAACAGAGAGCTTGAGCCTGATGAAATTTATGATTTATTTATAAACACGTACGCAAATATTTACTCTCCTTTAAGGCTTGTTTATTATAACGAATACTCTCATGGCAAAGACGGCGTAAGAGTTAATGCCGATATGGAATATAAAGGCAAAGCAACCGTATATGAAAGCGACGGCAACGGTGTATTGGATGCATTCTGCAAGGCTGCGCAGTCAGAACTTGGGATTGAATTTGAGATAGTTAATTACAGCGAACATTCTCTCGATTTTGGAAATAAATCCAGAGCTATAACATATATGCAGATTTATGATAAGGATCACAATTCATATTTCGGCGCCGGCATAAGCTCAAGCATAACAAAATCTTCAATAAGGGCTGTGGTAAGCGCAGTAAACAAAATTTTAACGGGTAATCAGAATAATTAAAAAAGCTGCCTCGACTAAGCATTGAGGGGTTTGCTTAGTCGGTAAAAAATAAAGCTTAAAATAAAGGAGAAAATTAAAATGAAATTTAAAAGTAAAGCTGCAATTATTATGACGGCAATTATTATGTCTGTATCTATGGCAGGCTGCGGCAATAATGACGCTGCCGCAAACGTCGAAACACAAAGCGAATCTGTTTCTGACAGTTCTTCTGCCGATGAAAGCTTAAGCAAATCCGAGTATATTGAAAAAGCAGAAAAAATTAATACAATCAGCACTGATATTGCGTCTGCAATGGTATCATGGCAAACATCCGTTCAAAACGGAGATAAAGACGCTGCGCTTGAAAGTATTTCTCAAATGCGTGAGCTTGTAAATGAATATGATGATTTTATAAGTATAAAAAATCCTCCCGAGGAGGCTAAAGAAGTACATGAGAAGCTTGTTTCCGGCGTAAGCGGAATTAAAAGCTTTATGCTTTCCACTTTTGATTTAATGACTAAAATATCAAACGGAGAAGCTCTGACAGAAGATGACACCGCAAAATTAAATGAATCTGTTCAAAAGCTTCAAACAGAGATGACTGATTTAACTCAGGCATTAGAAGAGTTTGAAGCATTAAAATAAATGATTGGCGGTACCAAAAAAGCGAATCCTTACGGATTCGCTTTTGAGTGTCTAAAAAGTCCATTCGGACTTTTTCGAAGTTAAACAGATGAACAAAAGGCTCATTCCGGTGGCTTTAAAAGCCTTGAAACCCACCTTTTTCCTCGGCGAAAATGCGATTTCCGCCTGTGGATTAAAAGTCTGCGACGCTTTAAGTTACAAGGATTCGCTTTTTTAAGTTTTATATAATATGATCTATAGTCAAATCGTTTACTTGGGAGAGATCTATAAATTCATCATCGCACTTAACAATAGGCTTTGACAAGTGTGATGAATTTATAAATATTACTTCTGCATTTTTTCCGTTTGAAAGCTTTACCCAGCTTCCTACATAAGTATAGGCGATATTTTGAAGGAAAGTAAGCAAATATTCTGTATCCAAAGTGCCAAAGCTTGATTGTTCAAAATTTCTTATTACCTCAAACGGGCAAATTTTATCTCTGTAAACTCTGTTTGATGTCATAGCATCGTATATATCGCAGATACACACAATTTTTGCAAATTTTGTTATCCTATCGCCTTTAAGGCCTATAGGATAGCCGGAGCCGTCGATTTTTTCGTGGTGCATAAGTACGGCTGATTTTATATCATCGGAAATATTTGCGGTTTCTACCATTTTGTAGCCAAAATATGTGTGCTTTTTTATTATTTCAAACTCTTCTTTTGTAAGTTTTCCTTTTTTATTGAGTACAGCCGGGTCTATTTTTGTTTTGCCTATGTCATGAAGCATACCTGCAACGCTTAACATTCTGCTTTCTTCTTCGTCCATACCGATCCACTTTGAAAAAAGACTGCATAAAAGCGCAACGTTTATGCTGTGAGAAAACGTGTGATCGTCCTTTTCTTTAAGATAGCCCAAATATCCCAAAACATCGCTTTTACAGTTTACCTTTGATATTATCTGAGATGTGGTCTGATAAAGTGAATTTACGTCTACATCGCCGCCTGAACCTATTTCCAAAAGATTGTTTTTAACTGTTTCAAGCTCAACTTCGTAGGATTTTTCAAAGCTTTTGTATTCTATTCTTTCAACCGTAGGCTTCATCTGCTCTTCAAGGATATTTACGATTTCCTTAAGCTCACCTTTGTCCTCTATGGAAGAAGCCCATACTTTTATTTTTTTTATGTTGTTTTCCATTAATTTGCTGAAGTTGACATTGTTTATCATTGTATTTTTTGCCATAATCACGCTGCCGTTTCTGGTTACAACATCTTCAGCCAAAAGCATATTGGGCTTTACATCTTTAATGCTCAGAGTTTTAATTTCGTTTAAATTGCTGCTCATTTTTCAACTCTCCCTATCAAAAAGTATTAATATATAATCTTTTAATTATCTTTCAGCTTTCATTAATTACGAATTAATGGTATTATAGCATATATTTGCAAAAAAGTATATAATCTCTGCGTTTTTTTTGTCTTTTTTAAAAATTTAAACAACAAGTTTCGATAATAACCTTTGGTTATGCTTATTAAGCGCAAGATGAATAGGAATATTGTTGGCATTAATGATATTTTCTGCATAATTATAACAAATTGGCTTGCTTATTCAGCCCTTACGCCGCCTGCCGATATGCAACAGGCGCTTATTCTCTCAAAGTCGGCGGCTTTATTAATTGGTTAATTATGCACAATTATATATTATCAGCTTAATTTTTGATTGACATATTCTCATTTTATGGTATAATAACAATGCATTTATAAGATAGCAAAGACGCTGTAAATATTCCGTGCTTTTGCTACATCTTCTTGATTTTTATACAGCAAAGGGAGGAAACAAAAAATGTCTTATGTTGATAATGTATTATCACAGTTAATTGAAAAAAATCCCGGTCAGCCCGAGTTTATCCAGGCGGCAACCGAGGTTTTAAACACATTAAAGCCTGTTATTGAGGCAAATGAGCAATATCAGAATACAGCTCTTCTTGAAAGACTCGTAGAGCCTGAGCGTCAGATTATGTTTAGAGTTCCTTGGGTTGACGACAACGGCAAGGTTCACGTAAACAGAGGCTTCAGAGTTCAATTTAACTCAGCTATAGGGCCATACAAGGGCGGCCTTAGATTTCATCCTTCAGTAAATTTGAGCATTATCAAATTTTTAGGCTTTGAGCAAATTTTTAAAAATTCTCTTACAGGTTTGCCTATAGGCGGCGGCAAAGGCGGCTCCGATTTTGATCCAAAGGGCAAATCCGACAACGAGATTATGCGTTTTTGCCAAAGCTTTATAACAGAATTATATAAATATGTAGGCGCCGATACAGATGTTCCTGCCGGCGATATAGGCGTAGGCGGCAGAGAAGTTGGCTATATGTATGGTCAGTATAAAAGAATAACAGGCCTTTATGAAGGCGTTCTTACAGGAAAAGGGCTTTCTTTTGGCGGTTCTCTTGTTCGTACAGAGGCAACAGGCTATGGCCTTGTTTATCTCACAGAAGAAATGCTTAACGATAAAAACGATTCATTTAAGGGTAAAACAGTAGTTATATCAGGCGCAGGAAACGTTGCTGTTTTTGCGGCTGAAAAGGCAACTCAGCTCGGAGCTAAGGTTGTATCCTTCTCCGACTCAAACGGTTATATTTACGATCCCGCAGGGGTTGATATCGAATACGTTAAAGAGCTTAAATTTGTTAAAAGAGGTCGTCTTTCAGAATATAAGAGCCACAGACCCGAAGCTGAATATCACGAAGGCAAGGGCGTATGGAATATTAAGTGTGACATTGCTCTTCCATGTGCAACTCAAAACGAGATTAACGAGGAAGATGCAAAAACTCTTGTTGCAAATGGCTGCAAGGCTGTCGGAGAGGGCGCAAATATGCCTTCAACACTTGAGGCTATTGATGTATTCCTTAAAAATAAAGTATTGTTTGCACCGGCAAAGGCTGCAAATGCGGGCGGCGTTGCAACTTCTGCTCTTGAAATGAGCCAAAACAGTCAGAGATTAAGCTGGAGCTTTGAAGAAGTTGATGAAAAGCTTCATGATATAATGGTTAACATTTATCATGAGATGGCGGAAGCTGCTGAAAAATATGCACAAAAAGATAATTTTGTTGCAGGCGCAAATATTGCGGGCTTCGTTAAGGTTGCAGATGCTATGTTAGCTCAGGGCATCGTATAATTAAAAATACAATAAATACATAGTAATGCCGATGGCATTGCTATGTATATCGCAGAAGTCCATTCGGGCTTTTGCGATATTAAGCGGAAATAAATTTCGCGATGTATTGTTTTATACATCCCAAACTGTCAATAAACCATATTTTGCTTAAGTAACTTAAAGCGTCGCAGGCTTTTGATCCGCAGGCGGAATTCATTTCCGCCGAGGAAAACAGCGAGTTTCAAGGGGCTTTTAGCCCCGATGGAATGAGCTGTTTATACCTCTGTTTCCACCTCGAAAAAGTCCGAATGGACTTTTTCGACACTCAGTGATGTATTATTTTATACATCCGTTCTTCCCTTCTCTTATAAATTTATATATCATTTCCCTTGTAAGGCTTATATCAATTTCGTTTGTTAAAATTTCATCTCTTCTAAACCATTTTGCTTCCTTAAGTTCGTTTTCATCAAGCGTTATGCTGTCCGATTCGTTTATCTCGCAAAAAAACCCCATAAGAAGGCTTGAAGAAAATCCCCATGGCTGGCTTTTATAATAGGTAATATTCTTTATTTTAAGACCTACTTCTTCCATAACTTCTCTTTCAACGGTTCTTTCTATTGTTTCGCCTATTTCGTTAAAGCCTGCAACAAGAGCGTAATTTTTGTATCCCTTGGCATATTTTGTCATAAGCAGTCTGTCACAGTCTATTATTCCTACTATAACCGCAGGCGATATTTTAGGATAAATTGTATTTGAGCAGCAATCACATATAAGCGCTCTTTCATGCTTAGAATGAATAAGCTTTTTGCCGCATCTTCCGCAAAATTTATTATCCCTGTACCAGCAGTAAAGATGATGCGCCGTAAAGCCTGCAAATGCATCAAATTTAGGCAATGCTGTTCTAAAAACAAACATACTCTCATATTTAAAGCCTTGGTTTTCAAGCCCAATATCATCTTCGCAAAGATAATATGATATATCATCTATCCTAAAAAGATATATAAGCTCCTCTTTTTTAAATTCATAATCACCATATAAAGGAAAGATAATATTAAGAGGTTGCTCTTTGTTGTGCTTAATTAATACCTCATCATCTCTGAAAATAATAATTCTGCTTTTGTCATCGATTTTTATGTTGTTATATTCATTGTAAAAAATATTTGGTTTAATATCCTGAATCATTTCTATTTTCTCCTTTATAGGAAAATATTTCCGTAAGGGGGCAAATTCAGAAATTATACACCCATAGGATAAATTTATTATATAACTGTTTTTTTTAATTATCAAGCAGTCGACTTTTTATGTTTAAAAATTAGGCGTTTGTTATAAAATTAAAAATGAGTACGCAGCGTAAGCGGAGTACGAATATCATTGACCGCAAATGCTATTCCGTCAGAAATTATATCAGCCATCTGCATAACAACATTTAGCCTTGTGTTTTGAAGGATACAGATATCCAAAACAGCCGAAGAATTTACTATTCCGGTTATAAACACATCGCCTACGGGAGGAAGATCTTTTCTAAGGCCTGCCCCCGGTTTAATGCTTCCCTCTCCTATACAAATATGGCTTATATGCTCGGCTTTTCCTATGCAGGAATCTACAGCGACAATCAATGAATCGGGATATTCTGTTTTTATATCCAAAATTGTGCTGCATAAATTTTGTGCATGTACAGGTTTTTCAAGACATCCGAAAACAACTATGTTTTCTTTAAGATTCATTTTTTTTAGCTTGTAGCCTACTATCGGCCCAAGACAATCGCCTGTTATTCTGTCTGTGCCAATACAAAGAATGATTAATTTTTTGTTTCTTATTATGCTTTCTTCCGCCATACTGTAAAATAAATTTTTAAATTTATAGAGAGCTTGTTCATCAAGGGCATTTATATAATATGACATAGGTTTTTCATATTTAATAAGAGGATTATTCAAAGCACAGTCTCCTTTTCAGCTTATAGTCAATATAATCAAACAGTAAGTACCCACCGGCTAAGAGGCGGGGGCTTACTTGTCGGTTAAAATGATTATTTGCATAAAGAAAGTAAAATATAATTGTAAAATATTGGGAATTAATAGTGCAAGAATACTCAAAATTGTCGACACAAATTTCTAAAATTTGTAAAAAATATATGATATTATATAGTCAAAAATTGATTAATATATTATAATATGCATAAGGAGTGTAAACTATGAATGATGAAAATGAAAAAATATACCTTCCCACAAATATAAAACAAATAGGTTCCATATCCGACAGCTTCAGAATATACATAGAGGATTATGCTCTTACCTACATACATCAGTATGCAAAAGAATGTGGATGTGAAGAAAAAAATGCCGTTCTGCTTGGCGAAGATTATGTTATGGATGGCAGCAGAGTAATTTTTATAAGCGGAGTTATTCAGGGCAAATACAGCGAAATAAAAAACGGAATGGATGTACTTACAGAAAAGTCATGGCAGTATATAAACGATGAAAAGGAAAAATATTTTAATGGCCTTAAAATTTTGGGATGGGTATATGTACAGCCGGGTTACGGAGATTATATTAACGACTTTCACGTTAATTATCACCTTAATCATTTTGGCAAAGAAAACGATGTTCTATTTATTGTTGATCCTATAGAAAACATCAGTTCCTTTTTTAAAAGCGAAGAGAGCAAATTAAAACAAGTGGGAGGCTATATTGTTTATTACGATAAAAATCAAAGTATGCAGGATTATATGATAGAAAACAGAGTGGTGAAGATAAGCACCGAAAATGAAAAGCCCGATGGCTTTAGGAGTACAAAGTTCAGCCGCCCCAACGAGGAAAAGGCTGATTATGCCGATCTGCATATAAAGCCCAGAACAAATAGGCTCAGGGGAAAGCTTGTAGCCGAGCAGAGAAAAATGGTAAACCTTTTTGGCTCTATGAGCGCTGTGCTTTTTCTTGTATGTTTTATAATGGGCGCAGGGCTTGTACAAAATGACGACAGAATAAGAAAGATAGAAAGTCAGCTTGCCGAAATAGATAATTCTTATCAATTTTTACTTAATCAAGTTGGCAGTGAAAAAACTCAAAATGTTTTTGCTCAGCAAACCGAGCCG
This sequence comes from uncultured Clostridia bacterium, assembly GCA_947630475.1. GTDB lineage: Bacteria > Bacillota > Clostridia > Lachnospirales > CAG-274 > CANRHR01. The sequence goes on from CANRHR010000007.1 coordinate 138,446, forward strand.
CAAAAAAACAGTGAAACAGAAACACAGACAAGCACTGATTCTCAGCCGGCCTCTCAGCCTGTTAAGGCTTCCGAGCCACCGGCGCCTCAGACATCTCAAGCTCAAGGCAGTCCGGCTAAGACATACAAAAATTATACAGTAAAAAAGGGTGACAGCCTTGGCATTATTTGCCGAAAAAATTATGGAAATGAAGAGAGGATGGATGAAATTCTTGAAATAAACGGTATAACTGACCCCGATGTAATACAAATAGGCGATATAATAAAGCTTCCTTAATGCAGTATTATTGTCGGCAATAAAAAACGCTATGAAGCTGTGAATAAGTAAAATGATATGTAATATGCATAAGCACAACTGTAAAATCGGAGGAATTTAATGTGTGCAAAATAAAAAATGAAGATTTTAACCATATTGCGGCAGCGCTTGCCCATGAGGTTAAAAATCCTGTGGCTCTGATTAAAGCCAATATAGATATCCTTGAAAGTGAATTTGACCGGCAGGGCTTTAACAGCAATATTGATGTAATAAAAAGACAGCTAAATAAAATATCTTATATTGTTACGGATTTTATTCAACTTTTCAGGCCATCATCAAAGTCTGAAGATGAAGAAATTTTTATTTTCGATCTTATTAACGATATAATTGAAGAGTACGATATATCTTTAAAAGGGAAAAACATAAAATTTGAAATAAAAGCAGAAAATGAAGATATAAGTTTTAATGGCAACTATGCCAAGCTGTCAATACTGTTTTTTAATATTTTAAAAAATTCTGTTGAGGCAATAAGCTCTGAGGGGAGCATAAGCGTAGAAATTTTTAAAAAAGACGCCTTTATAACAATAACGGTTAAAGACACCGGAGAGGGTATTGCTGAGGAAATAAAGGAAAAAATAACAGAGCCTTTTGTAACCACAAAAAAAGAAGGAAGCGGCCTTGGCTTATCTATATGCAAGGGTATAGTTGAACAATACATGGGAAGCTTTGATATTAAAAACCGAAAGGAGGGCGGATGTGAGGTTACTGTTGTTTTAAAAAATGAGTGATATATTTGTAAGGGGCTTTCAGTATGCCGAAACGAAAAAACTCAGACTGTCAAAAAACCTTGCTTTGAACAAGTAACTTAAGACATCGCGGACTTATAATCCGCAGGCGGAATTCACTTCCGCCTAGGAACACAGCGAGTTTCAGGGAATTTTTAATCCCGATGGAATGAGCTGTTTATACATTTGTTTTATCTCGAAAAAGTCCCGATGGACTTTTTCAATACTCAAACTCTCTGATAATATCGGAGAGTTTTTTTTCGACAAAATATATTTGTTTATATTTAAAGCATTGATTTAAAACTTTATTTATGCTATCTTATTTATATAAATTATATAAATATTTTTTTAATCAATAAGTAAGTTTAAATAGATGCTTGCTTATCGGTAAGCAGAGTAAACGATAAGCATATCGTTTAGCGCCAATATAGGGGGAGCTTTATGCAGCTAAGAATTTTTACAAGACTGAGAGCCAAAGATATTTTCGATTTTTATATTTATACTACAGGAAGAGCTGTTTTTATATTTTTTATACTTTTATCGCTTATAAGTTTTTATGCCGCTTTTTTTAAAGGCTGCTCATTTTTAAGGGCATTTCTCCTCCTTTGCACACCGATTATCTATGCCGGCGCAGCGCTTATCTGTTCAGTTAAAAAAGCTGCTGCAAATGGGCTTAGAGAAACCGTATTTAACGAAAACGGGGTATTTTCAAGAAACAGCAGCTGTGAATACAGTTGGCTGTTTAAGGATATACCTAAAATAACAGAGCTGAAAAAGTATTTTTATATATACACAATAAATGACGGAACATTTGTTTTGCCTAAATATCAGCTTGGCGCAAGAGAAAATATTTTAATTTTAAGAGATTTGTTTATAAAGCATATTCCGCCAAAAAGGCTAAATCTTTTAAATGATAATGCAGTCTTTAAGGATAAAAGGAAAGCAAGCTTTGATGTTCAAAATGAATTGATGCTTGCCAAAAATGAAGAAAAAATTGTAAAAACCTCCGTTAATCCTATATATTTTATTTTTTGTATTATTTTTTTTGTTGTTTGTTTGTCATTTTTTTATGAGTTTACATATAATTCAGCGTTAAAAATCAATTTTTTAAAGCCGAATACCGCTAATGAAATTGACTATGAAAGAGAAAATTTAAAGCAAGGCTATATAGAAGCTTCAAAAAAGCTTTTAATCATTTCTGATGATATTTTATGTTTAAAAAAGGCTGATATTTCAAATAGGGAATACGCTGTTTGCAAAAAGCTTGAAATAAACGCCGCAAAAGAAGAGCTTAGATTTTTTTGTATTGATGATGGTGATTTTGAATTAAAAGAGCTTGACAGGCTTAATACAATACTCATGAACAGACTTTTTGAAATAGCCGATATAATAGAAAAATATTATTATGATATTGATATTTACGATGAAGAGCTGCAAAGCCTTAGAGATGAAGCGTTAAGCATTAAAGGTATGTGTTCGAATATAGTTGATTAATGAAATCCGCCTATTAAGAGGCGGACTTCATTGTTGTTAAAAATCATTTTCGGCAAAATCCGGATCCATATCAAGATCAGGCTCAAGCTTTATTTCATCTTCAATTTCATCAATATCGTTTAATGAAATATCTAATGCTGTATCTGAGTCATCATCGTTAATTTCATCGGTTACGGCGTTTACTTCTTTGCTTGCTTCTTTGTTTGCGGCTTCTATGGCGTCAAGCTCTGCAAGATTATAATGTCTTCTTACCGCATTTTCAATTTCTCTAAAAACATTGGGATTGTTTGCAAGATACATCTTTGCATTTTCACGGCCCTGACCAAGCCTTGTTTCTTTATAGGAATACCATGCGCCGCCCTTTGTCACAATATCTAAATCCGTTGCCAAATCCAGAACATCACCCTCCCTGGATATGCCGTGGCCAAACATAATATCAAACTCTGCCACTTTAAAAGGAGGAGCCACTTTATTTTTTGCAACCTTAACTTTTGTTCTTTTTCCTATAACATCGTTGCCCTTTGTTATTTTGTCGCCGCTTCTTATATCGATTCTTATGCTTGCATAAAACTTTAATGCTTTGCCTCCTGTTGTTACCTCGGGATTGCCAAAAGCAACTCCTATTTTTTCTCTAAGCTGGTTTATAAAAATAACTATGCATTTGCTTTTTGCCGTTATGCCCGTAAGCTTTCTTAATGCCTGACTCATAAGCCTTGCCTGCATACCCATATGAGAATCGCCCATCTCGCCGTTTATTTCCGCCTTTGGAACAAGTGCGGCTACAGAATCGACTATAATAATATCAACCGCTCCGGAACGCACCATGGTTTCGGTAATATCCAGAGCTTGTTCGCCGTCATCAGGCTGGGATATGTAAAGCTCATCTATATTAACGCCTATTTTTTTTGCATATATAGGATCTAAGGCGTGTTCGGCATCTATAAAGGCGGCAGTTGCGCCCGATTTTTGGGCCTGAGCCACAATATGAAGAGAAAGAGTGGTTTTTCCGCCGGATTCCGGGCCGTAAATTTCTATTATTCGTCCCTTTGGTATTCCGCCTACGCCCAAGGCGATATCAAGGCTTAAAGAGCCTGTGGGAATAACCTCGACAGATGAGCTTGTATTGCTTTGGCCAAGCTTCATAATAGAGCCTTTTCCATATTCTTTTTCTATTTGGTGAAGCGCATTTTTTAGCGCCGCAGCCCTTCCCTCCGCCGTTGTCGGCAGAGGTTCTTTATTTTTATCCTTTTTCTTTTCAGCCATTTTAAAATCTCCTTAATTAATGTTTTTAAGTTCTTTTTTAAGTGTATCCAAAACAGAGGCAACCGCCGCAAGTCTTATTTCTGTTCTTGAGCCTTTAAGCTGAAGCTTTTTTACGATAGTTTTTTCTTTAAGGCAAAGACCTATATAAACAAGCCCTACAGGTTTGCCGTCGTCATCGCTGTCTGGTCCTGCTATGCCTGTTGTGGAAAGCCCTATATCTGCGTTTGATATTTTTTTTATTCCCACAGCCATTTGTTCGGCTGTTTCGCCGCTTACAGCGCCATGCATATCAAGAGTCTGTTTTTTTACTCCCAATATTTTTATTTTGCTTTCGTTTGAGTAGGTTACCGCTCCGTTTACAAATACCGAAGACGCCCCGGGAGAATCTACAAATGCAGAAGCCAAAAGACCTCCGGTAAGGCTTTCTGCCGTTGAAAGCCTAAGCCCCTTTTTGTTAAGCTCTTTTAATATTTCGGATGCAGGGCTGTCAGAGCCGAAATCGTTTTTTTTCATAATTTATTTCACTTCCTTTTTTTTGTTAACCGAGCCTTTTAAGCCCTTTAAGAGCAGGCTCGTAATCTCCGCATTTTTCATAATATTCCTTGGCTGCGTCTTTTTGTCCGCTGCATTCAAAAATAACGCCGATATTATAATATGACATAAAGCTGTTTGTTCCGCAAATTTTATAATTTTTACATTCGGTTGCCTTTAAAAACCTTATTACCGAATCCGACAACATTCCGTTATTCATTAATATGCTGCCTGCCAAAAACTCAAAATCCGCATTGAAGTTATATAAGCCGTCATAATTATTAAAAACATCCAGAGCTTTTTTATATTGTTTTGTGTTGATAAGACACCAGCAGTAGCTTTGTATGCTGTCCTGAACATACTCAAGGCTAAGATCAGGCTTTAGCATAAGGCTTTTTTCATATTCACAGATTGCTTTTTCATATTCTTTTGACATATAATAAGCCTGTCCCAGTTGATAGCGAATATAAGGATCCTCGCCGTTTTGTTCGATCTCCATTAAAAGAAGCTCGGCATTTCTTTGCGCTTTTTTGCGCCTTTGTTCCAGAGTGCCGTCATAACCTACATGAAGCGCTGTTACCGGCGCATCTATATATTTTGGCTTCTTTTTGTCAGTCCTTGTAAGCTGCTCATGTATTCTTCCTGTAAAATGATATATGCGCCTGTCATATATTCTGCTTACTCTTCTGTGTTCATTATACATAAGCGAATCTCTTTCAAAGCGGTTAATTTTGAGTGTACATAATATATAATCTCTGTTTTGGCTTATTAAACGACAAACGGCATCGGCATCCAGCTCTTCTATAAATTCATCACAGTCAAGGGCAAATATTACATCGTTTGATGCCTTTTGGGCGGCAAAATTTCTTGCTGCCGAAAAATCGTTTATCCATTTAAAATCATAAACTTTATCGGTGTATTTTAAAGCGATTTCTTTGCTTGAATCTGTTGAGCCTGTATCGACAACAACAATTTCCCAGCCGGATACAACTATTCTTTTAAGGCATTCTCCAATATATTTTTCCTCATTTTTCATTATTATGCATACGCTTACCATAATTTTATCTCCTTAAGGCTTTTTTTTATTTTATCACATAATAAGCGGCGTTGTAACCTTAAATAAAAAATTTATATTATTTTATAGAAAATGACATTGATATAATATATAATAAGTACTGTAAGCTTTGGGCTTTCAAAAAGACATATCAAGGGAAAATGATAATTCGCACAATGTGCGGCAAAGATATCATAGCAATTCATTGCGCCGGTTACATAAATTTTTTTGCAAAGCAAATAAGCGGTTATTTTTGATAAATTAACAGATGCATTAATCCGCTTTTGGAGGTTTAATTATGAGATATATAAACGAATTGTCAGAAGGCGAAAATATCATAGAGCATTATTTATGCAAAAAAAAGAATACGCTTAAATCAAGAGCGGGAAAGAGCTATCTTTCGCTTGTTCTTCAAGATAAAACAGGAACTGTTGATGCAAAGGTATGGGAGCTTAACAACAATATACAAAGCTTTGATGAAAATGACTTTATTAAGATTGATGCTTCCGTTTTAACTTATCAAAATGAACTTCAGCTCAATGTAAAAAAAATACGCCGCTCGCATGAGGGTGAGTATGATCCAATGGATTACATACCCTCTACGGATAAAGATGTAAATGAGCTTTACAAAAAGCTTTTGGAGATTGTTAAAAGCATTGAAGATCCGTATTTAAGGCAGCTTGGAGAGAATGTTTTTATAAACAACAAAGAAATAAGCGAAAAATTTAAACAACATTCCGCTGCAAAGGCTATGCACCACAATTATATGGGCGGGCTTTTGGAGCATACGTTAAATGTTGCCGAAATATGCGATTTTATGGCGCCAAGGTATAAACATGTAAACCGTGATCTAACCGTTTTGGCAGGGCTTCTTCATGATATAGGCAAAATTAAGGAGCTGTCTGATTTTCCTATAAACGACTATACAGACGAGGGACAGCTTATAGGACATATAGTTATAGGAGCGGAGCTTATTACTGAGGAAGCGGCAAAAATTGAAAATTTTCCTCAAGAGCTTAAAAATTTGTTAAAGCACTGCATATTGGCTCATCATGGCGAATATGAATTTGGCTCTCCAAAGAGGCCGAAAACAATGGAGGCTTTTATACTTCATGCCGCCGATGACACGGACGCAAAGCTTAAGATGTTCCAAGATGCAATAGATTCAGACAATACGGCGGGCAATTGGGCAGGATATCAAAAAATGCTTTCAAGGAATATAAGAAATTCTAAATACAGCAAATAGCGGGAGTAAGATAATGGATAAAAAAAATAAAAAAATAAAAGCAGATAAGATAAAGTTAAAAGAATCAAAATATGAAAGAATATTAAGATTAAGCAGCAGTGAACTTATTGCCGAAGCCATACAGGATGTTTTGAAAAGGGAAAACGAAAATGACAAATTTAAAAAGCATTAAAAAAAATGAGCATTATTTTGCTGAAATTACAGATATGGGCTCTGAGGGCGAGGGAATATGTAAAATAAACGGCTTTGCCGTTTTTGTTGAAAATGCCGTAACAGGTGATTTTGCCGAAGTTAGGATAGTTAAGGTAAAAAAAAACTGTGCTTACGCAAAGCTTATAAACATAATATCGGCTTCACCCATAAGAGAAGAGCCTATATGCAAAAGCTATTATCGCTGCGGCGGCTGCAATCTTCAGCATATAAGTTACAAAGCGGGGCTGGAGTTTAAGAAAAATAAGGTAAAAAGCTGCCTTGAAAGAATAGGCGGCTTTAAAAATATCTTTGTTGAACCTACAATAGGGCTTGAAGAACACTTTAATTACAGAAATAAAGCTCAGATGCCCGTTGGCGAAGATAATAACGGCATAAAAATAGGATTTTATGAAAAAAGGAGCCATAATATTATAGATTGCCGCCAATGCTGTATTCAAAACAAGGCAAACGAAAAAATAATTGAGGCTGTAAGAAAATTTATAGAAGAATATAATATTAAGCCTTATGATGAAAAGACGCATACCGGCATAATAAGACACATTATAACAAGAGTTGGCGAAAAAACAGGAGAAATACTTGTAAGCATTGTTATAAACTCTGAAAATTTAAAACATAGCGACAGTCTTATAAAAACTCTTTTGTATGCAGATAAAAATATAGTTGGCATAGTGTTAAACATAAACAAAGAAAGAACAAATGTCATTATGGGCGACAGGATAAAAGTTATTTGGGGCAAAGGATATATAACAGATTATATAGAAGGGCTTAAATTTGAAATTTCCTCTCTTTCGTTTTATCAGGTCAATCCTCGACAAACCGAAGTGCTTTATAAAAAGGTTCTGGAATTTGCGCAGCTTAAAGGCGATGAAACAGTTATAGATGCATACTGCGGAATAGGTACAATATCTCTTTTTCTTGCCCGAAAAGCAAAAAAGGTTTATGCGATTGAAATAATAGAGCAGGCAATTGAAGATGCTAAAAGGAACGCTCTTATAAACGGAATTGAAAATACTGAATTTTTTGTCGGAAAATCAGAGCAGGTGATTAAAAGTCTTTATTCCGAAAAGGGAATTAATGCCGATGTTATAGTTGTCGATCCGCCTAGAAAGGGCTGTGACTTTCGGCTTTTGGAAACCATATCTCAAATGAAGCCTAAAAAAGTTGTTTATGTTTCATGCGATCCCGCAACGCTTGCAAGAGATTTAAAAATTTTATGCCAAAATGGCTTTGAAATAAAAAAAGTTCAGCCTGTGGATATGTTTTGTATGAGTTCACATGTCGAGTGCGTGGTATTGATGTCAAGGGTTGAAAAATAAAGGTACGAAAAAACGTTGAAATTAAAGGATTTCCGAGAGGTTGGACTGTTTGGACGGCAGTTCTGCCTCCCGGATTTTTTGGTCTGTTGCAGTATGCGGAAACATATCCACCGTTTCAAAGAGCGGAGAGTTGAGTTGACAAGTTAGATATGGGGGTATGTTGTGGAGACAGGATTGTTATGGCAGTTATATGTGTTCGCTGAAAATTATGGAGGCTTTTACTTAATTTTTGGGATTAATGTGGAAACAAAAACGGTACAGTACTGCAGGTGAAGTTCTTGACAAAATAATAAAAATTCCTATAATAAACAATAGAAATGCCGCTCGGTGGAGCGGTTTTCTTTAGGACTAGCGGTTAGATGATGCTAACTCATGAGCGATTTCAAATGAAGGAATGGGTGCTTGGCAATGAAAACAAATGCAGAACGGGCACAGGAACGGTTGACCCTGATGCCGAAAAAGGAGTTCGCCCTGGAAAAGGACGGTTTCATCGGCGCGCTTTATCAGCCGGAGCGAGATGAATATTCCGGCAAAACCGTCATTATGTTCGGCGGCAGCGACGGGATATACAATCTTACGAAGCTGGCTGCGGAGCAGTATGTAAAGCGCGGGATGACCATCCTTGCGCTGGCGTATTGGAACGTACCCGGCCTGCCGGATGGCTTTGAAAAGATCCCGGTGGAGTCGGTGGAAAAAGCCGCGTTGTGGCTGCGCGGGCAGGGCTTTGAAAAGGTCGGTCTGTGGGGGATCTCCATGGGCGCGGAGCTAGCGTTGTTGGCCGGCAGCCTGATGCCAGAACTGATCTCCTGTGTGACGGCGGTGTGCCCGACGAACATCTGCGGGCAGGGCTTTATCAAGAAAAAAAGCATACAGGCGCTGGAGTGTTCTGCCTTTAGCTGGCGCGGGAAAGATCTGCCCTGGGCCCGGCTAAAGCTCTCCAAGGCAGCCATTCTTCGGGACAGCCTGCGGGAACGGAGCGTCTGCCTGCGCTCCTGCTATGAGGACGCGGTGCAGAATGCCCCGGAGGAGGCGCAGATCCAGGTGGAGAACATCGGCGGTCCGGTGTTTCTCATCTATCCGGAGTATGACGCCATGTGGCCCTCTGAGTTGTCAGCAGAGAAAATCAAGACGCGGCTGAAAGAGAAGAACTTTTTCCATCCCTTCAAGTGCGTCGGCTACAAATACGCCAGCCACATGCTGGTTCCGGTGAAGTCCCGGTCCACGGTTATGT
>CANRHR010000008.1 GCA_947630475.1 uncultured Clostridia bacterium
ACTCGGCTGTTAACCGATAGGTCGTAGGTTCGAATCCTACTCGGGGAGCTTTATATATGGCCCGTTGGTCAAGCGGTCAAGACGTGGCCCTCTCACGGCTAAAACGGGGGTTCGATTCCCCCACGGGTCAGTAGGGCGACATAGCCAAGTGGCTAAGGCGTGGGACTGCAACTCCCTGATCCCCAGTTCAAATCTGGGTGTCGCCTTTTTTTAAATAATTACAGTTTTAATTTGCTGATTGATGGTGAATTAAATCAACATACATTAAAAGCTTTATATCTAAGAGATATGAAGCTTTTTTTATTTTTAAAAATAGAATTTTGTAAATACTGTGCTTATTAGATGTGGATTTATTTGCTATTTAAATTATGTTAAATTTTTGTAAAATAAAAACAAATTAGGCTTAATTTTGATAAATTATATGTTATTATCTTTAAAATATTGATTTTTATTATCTTTTTTTCATCAGTGTGAAAAAAATTTTTTAAATTTGGCAAATATTACTTGTGTATTTTGCATAAAAAATATATAATTAGATTAAGGACCAGCAGATAAAGCTGAAAAATTAAATTTGAAAGGAGTTTTTTAAATGGACTTTATGGAAGCTTACAAACAATGGCTTGAGGATGACTATTTTGATGAAAATACCAGAAAAGAGCTTAAGTCAATTGAAAATGATTCCAAAGAAATTAAAGAAAGGTTTTATAAAAATCTTGATTTCGGAACAGGCGGCTTAAGAGGTATTATCGGAGCCGGAACCAACCGTATGAATATATATACCGTTTCAAAGGCAACTCAAGGCTTTGCAAATTACATCTTAAAAGAAGGGGAAGAAGCTAAAAAGATGGGAGTTGCAATCGCTTATGATTCAAGACGCATGAGCCCCGAATTTGCCGAAACAGCAGCTCTTGTTTTAAACGGAAACGGAATAAAAACATATTTATACGAATCTTTAAGGCCTACTCCTATGTTGAGCTTTGCAGTAAGACATTTAGGCTGTACAGGCGGTATTGTTATAACAGCAAGCCACAATCCTCCGGAATACAACGGATATAAGGTTTATTGGAGTGACGGAGGTCAAGTTCCTTTCCCTCGTGACGGAGAAATTATAAATGAAGTTAACAAAGTAACAGATTTTAAGATGATTAAAAAGGCTGATAAAGCTGAGGCTGAAAAAGCAGGTCTGTTTAATATAATTTCACCAGATGTTGATGAGGAATATGACAAAAATGTTATGGCTCAGTTAATTAATCCGGAAATGGTTAAGGAAATGGGCAAGAAGCTTAAAATTGTTTATACTCCTCTTCACGGAACAGGAAATAAGCCGGTAAGAAGAGTTCTTAAAAAGGTTGGCTTTGAGCACGTTAACGTTGTTCCCGAACAAGAGCTGCCCGATTCTGAGTTTTCAACGGTAGGTTATCCGAATCCCGAAGATCCAAAGGCGTTTACTCTTGCAATTAAGCTTGCAGAAAAACTTGAAGCTGATATCATAGTAGGAACAGACCCAGATGCCGACAGAGTTGGCGCCGTTGTTAAAAAGAGCAACGGAGAATATGAAATATTAACAGGAAATATGACAGGCGTTTTGCTTGCGAATTACATTTTAAGCCAAAAGAAAGAAAAGGGCACTCTTCCGGAAAACGGTGCTGTTGTTTCAACAATAGTTTCAACCGATATGACAAAGGCTATTGCAAAAGAATATGGAATGACATATTTTGATGTACTTACAGGCTTTAAATATATAGGTGAAAAAATTAAACAATTTGAGCAGACAGGCTCAAATCAATATGTATTCGGATTTGAAGAAAGTTACGGCTGCCTTGCAGGAACTTATGCAAGAGATAAGGATGCCGTTGTTGCAACAATGCTTATCTGTGAGCTTGCGGCATATTATAAAACAAGAAATATGAGCCTTTATGAAGGACTTCAGGAAGTTTATAAGAAATATGGCTATTATAAAGAAACAATTAAGTCAATAACCCTTAAGGGTATAGAAGGTATTGCAGATATGAAGAAAATAATGGATACCTTAAGAAATGACAGCCCTAAAGAGATAAATGGCGTTAAGGTTATTGAAAACAGAGATTACAGCATAGATATATGCAGAAATCTTGTTACAGGAGAAACAAAGCCTACAGGACTTCCAAAATCCAACGTGCTTTATTATGTTCTTGAAAATGGAACTTGGTTCTGCGTAAGACCAAGCGGAACAGAGCCTAAAATTAAAATTTATTTTGGCAGCAAGGGTGACTCAGAGGCTGAAGCTCTTGAAAAGGTTCAGGCGGCTTCAGATGGAATTATGAAGATTGTTGACGGAATATTAAAATAATTATTGGTTTTTCGATGATTTATTGAAGCTGTGTTCTTTTATATATGCACCCCAAAAGCCGAATACTTTTGGAGGTGCATATTTTTTGCGAATATTGATTTTATCAAAAGCCTGTAATTTCACTAATAATATACAACCGCCTAAGATAATTTATTTTTCGGTTAAGTTTTTAAAAATTTCGCTTCTTTATATTTTAAAAAATTTTTCCAAATTTTAATTTTATGTGTTATACTGTAAAAGGAAGCTTTTTTATAATATAAAACAAGAGGAGAATAAAATGCCCAATAAGCGTAAAATTATGATAGTTGACGATGATGTTCATATTGCAGAGCTTATTTCTCTTTATTTAGATAAAGAGGGATATGAAACTAAAGAGGTATATGACGGAAGGAGCGCTGTGGAAGTTTTTAAAACATTTAATCCCCAGCTTGTTCTTTTGGATATAATGCTGCCTGAGATTGACGGTTATCAGGTTTGCCGTGAAATAAGGCAGTTAAGCTCTGTTCCGATTATAATGCTTACAGCCAAGGGGGAGGTTTTTGATAAGGTTCTTGGGCTTGAGCTTGGGGCTGATGATTATATAGTTAAGCCTTTTGACAGCAAAGAGCTTGTCGCAAGAGTTAAGGCAGTGCTGAGAAGGTATGATACGGCAAAAACAGATGAAAAAAAATCAGATCAAATAGTTGTGCCTAATATGATTATAGATCAAACAACATATATTGTAACATATCACGGAAAAGATTTGGAGCTTCCTCCAAAGGAGTTTGAGCTTTTAAATTTTTTGGCTCAGAATCCAAATCATGTTTTTACAAGAGAGCAGCTTTTAGATCAAATTTGGGGCTATGAATATATAGGGGATACGAGAACGGTTGATGTCCATATTAAAAGATTGAGAGAAAAGATGTCTTATGAAGACTCTTGGAGCATTAAAACAGTATGGGGAGTAGGTTATAAATTTGAAATAAAATAAAAAAAAGAGCTGTCACACGTCTTTGTGCGACAGCTCTTTTTTTATAAACTTAACAAGGCACTGTCATTGTCAAAGGACTCTTTGCTTACCTCTTCAAATTTTTTAAGCAAGGTTTCAACGGTAAGATTTTTCTTTTCTTCGCCTTTTATATCCAAAACTATAGTGCCGTTATTCATCATAATAAGACGATTTCCGTTTGCTATGGCATCTTTCATATTATGTGTTATCATAAGTGTTGTAAGATTGTCTTTTGAGATAATTTTATTTGTGGTTTCAAGAACCTTTGCGGCAGTTTTGGGATCAAGAGCTGCTGTATGCTCATCAAGCAGCAGTATTTTAGGCTTTTGAAGAGATGCCATAAGAAGCGTCACCGCCTGACGCTGACCGCCCGATAAAAGCCCTACCTTAGCCGTAAGCCTATCCTCAAGGCCAAGCTCAAGGGTTGCAAGCAGCTTTTTGTAGCTTTCTCTTTCGGCTTTTGTTATTCCTATTCTAAGCCCTCTTGATTTTCCTCTTCTTGAGGCTAGAGCAAGATTTTCATCAATACCCATTGTTGGGGCTGTTCCCATTGTAGGATCTTGAAATACTCTTCCCAAAAATTTTGCTCTTTTAAATTCAGGCATTTTCGTTACATTAATGCCGTCTATTATTATGCTTCCTTCATCTACAAACCACGTTCCTGCAAGCGCATTCATAAGAGTGGATTTGCCTGCTCCGTTTCCTCCTATTACAGTTACAAACTCACCCTCTTCAAGCGTAAGCGAAAGGCCGTTTAATGCTCTTTTTTCATTTATTGTGCCGGCATTAAAGGTTTTATAAATATTTTTAATTTCAAGCATTTTCGCTTCCCTCCTTGTTTGCTGCCTTATATTTAAGGGGTTTGTCAAGGTATCTTTTTTTCCAGTATGGGAAAGCAAGAAATACAGCCACAACAAGAGATGATAATAATTTCAACAAATCGGTATCGAAGCCTATCCAAATTACTATTTGCAGCACAACATAATATATAACGGCGCCCAAGGCAACGCTTAAAAGGCGAAGGGCAAAATTTCTGAATATTTTTTCAAAAAGGACCTTGCCTATAATAACAGCCGCAAGACCGATTACTATAGCGCCTCTGCCCATATTGACATCGGTAAACCCTTGATACTGGGAATAGAGCGCACTTGAAAGAGAAACAATGCCGTTTGAAAGCATAAGCCCCAAAACAACATTAAAGTTTGTATTTATGCCTTGAGCCCTGCTCATATTCGGATTACAGCCGGTAGCCCTTAAAGAACAGCCAAGCTCTGTTCCGAAAAACCAATATAAAATGACAATAATTGCAATTATAAACAATACTCCTACAAAAATAGAATTTTTGTAAAAGGGAACATCCTTTATATAACGCAGAGATACCAATAAATCATATTTATTTACATTTATTGCCTGATTGGATTTTCCTATTATTTTTAAATTTATGGAATACAATGCAAGCTGGCTCAAAATACCCGCTAATATGGCAGGTATACCCATAAAGGTATGAAATAAGCCTGTGGCAAGCCCCGCAAGCATACCTGCGGCAAAGGCTGCCAAAAGGCTTACCCATATATTGTGTCCGGATAATATCATCATAATACTTACGGCACCGCCTGTACACATTGTTCCGTCAACCGTAAGGTCGGCAACATCGAGTATTTTATATGTAATATAAACACCGATTGCCATAATTCCCCATATAAGCCCCTGTGCCACAGCACCGGGCAAAGAATTGAACAGTAAAGCTATATTCACTGAAACTCCTCCTGATATTTTGTCAAAACACCGTTTAACCTGCTGTTGGTCAAACGGCGTTTAATTTTTTTATTGTTCTTCCTCTTCCTCTGTTTGAGTTTCTATTGCAATATAATTCTCCGGCATTGAAATTCCCAATGCTTCGCAAATTTCTTTGTTATATTTTTTCTCAACATTAGGAGCATATTCAATTTCCATTTTTGATATATCGGCTCCGTTTACGAGTATGTCATATGCCATTTCGCCTGTTTTGTAGCCTATATCATAGTAATTGATTGATAATGTTGCAACCCCGCAGCCGGCGCAGATTCCCTCTTCACCTGTAATTACGGGCTTTTTGGCGGGAAGAGTTATATTTCTGATTACCTCTGTATTGGAAGCGGCTGTATTATCCGTTGGTATATAGATTACATCGCTTTTATCACAGGCGCCGTTGACAACAGCGGCAATATCATTGGAATCCACAAATGAAAATTCTTCGCAAGTGTAACCGTATTCGCTGAGGTAATCTTTTATTTTTTCAATTTGATATTTTGAGTTTGCTTCAGCAGAGCAGTATAAAAGTCCTACTGTTTTTGCATCGGGGAAAAGCTCGTTTATCATAGCGGCTTGCTCATCGAGAGGCGCAAGATCTGATGTTCCTGAGATATTCATGCCTGTTGTTCCGTTCCAGTTTTCTATATCGAGCGCAACGCCGTAATCCGTTATTGATGTTCCGAGGATAGGAATTTCTGTTGTTGCGGCAAATGCTGCCTGAAGAGGAGCTGTTGCATTGGCAAGAATGAGATCATCATTGTTTGAAACAAACTTATTTACTATAGATGCACAGTTTGCTGTGTCACCCTGAGCATTTTGAGTGTCGAATTTTACATTGTCGCCAAGTTTTTCTTCAAGATAATCTACAAAACCGTTTGTTGCCGCATCAAGAGCAGGATGCTGAACCTGCTGACAGATACCTATGTTGTATACGGTATTTTCGGTTTTATCTTCAGCTTGAACCGGCTGATTTGCGTTATCACTTGTATCTGATGCATTCTTTTGTGAATCTGAGCAGCCGACAAATGAAAATGCAATAGTTAAGGCAAGTAAAGATGATAATAATTTTTTCATAATTTTTAACTCTCCTATCTTAAAATTATTATAAAAATTATAAAAATTGAAGTTGGAAATTATTGCTTTTTGCGGCGAAATAATATTATGTCTATACCCATAGGCAATGTGCTTGCGCCAAAATTTCTTAAAATCAATTTTTATATAAGTCTTTTTAAATACTTTAAAAATTTAAAGTATTTATCCGACTACTTTAAATTTAACAGTTAAATCCAATTATGTCAATAATAAGACTTATATATTTGCAGAAAGAATTATAAATGTATACTTGCAAGTAAGTCACTGCCTTTTAGGCGGCGGGCGCTTAACGTTGATTGTGAGCAGGCAGTATAATATGGTGCAAATATCATTGACAACGGGTTGTTGATTGGAATCTGATAATTTTTACAATTAATATTTCCAAAAGCTTAAATAATATGATATCATTACATTAAAAACATTAATATTGCTAAGCGGTTTAGCTAAATGATTTATGTATATTTCGGGAGGTGCGGATATGAGCGCAGATATAAGAGTAGGTTTGGGATATGATGTTCATAGGCTTACGGAAAACAGAAAGCTTATTTTGGGAGGTGTTGAAATTAAATACGAAAAAGGTCTTTTAGGTCATTCCGATGCGGATGTTTTGATTCATGCCATTATGGATGCTTTAACCGGAGCTTCAAAAAATGGAGATATCGGAAGACTTTTTCCGGATGATTCTGACGAGTTTAAAGATATTTCAAGTATGTTGCTTTTAAAAAGGGTTTATTCTATTCTTAAGGCTGACGGCTGGAAAATCGGAAATATTGACGCTGTCATAGTCGCTCAGCGCCCAAAGCTTATGGATTATATACCCCAAATGGAAAAAAATATCGCCCAATGCCTTGAAACCCAGCCAAACAGAATAAACATTAAGGCAACAACAGAAGAAAAGCTTGGCTTTACGGGAAGCGGAGAGGGAATGTCGGCTAAGGCGGTTTGTTTAATTTTTAAAAATTAATCGATATAAAATTAATAAAAAAATCAAAAAAAATATGTAAAAACTGCACATAATTTCTTGAAATTTTTTTTGTTTTATAGTATGATAAAAACAAAAAAATTATAGATTGGAGGTAAAAATATTAATAAAAATTTTTGGTTCGGTTTTGTTAAACTCCATTCAAAATAAAATATTACTTTTGCTTTTAGGAGGAAAACTATGAAAAAAATAAAAAATTTAATTATGCTGCTTAATGTTGTTATGATTTGTGTGGTAATACTTGCAATAGCAGGCTGTGCATTGGTAAGCATCAGCAAACAGAATAAATCCGCCGCACAGGATTACGAGTCTTCTCTTATGACAGGCTATGACAACAGTGTTAAATATCAGGTTCAAAATGTAATTACGCTTCTTGACGGAATTTATGCCAAATATAACAACGGTGAAATGAGTGAAGATGAAGCCCAAAAAATGGCAATCGATTTGGTTAAATCCTTAAGATACGGCGCAGACGGTTATTTTTGGATAGACGCAACCGATTATACATTAGTTGCCCATCCTATGATTCCAGAGCAGGAAGGCGACAACAGATATGATCTTACCGATAAAAACGGCGTAAAAATAGTCCAGAGTATTATGGACGTTATACAAAAAAACAAGGACGGAGGATTTACGGAGTTTTATTTTGACAAACCGGGACAGGAAGAGCCGGCGCCCAAAAGGACATATTCTCAGCTTTTTGAGCCTTGGAACTGGGTAATAAGCACAGGAAATTATGTTGATGATATCAATTTGGAAATTGACGAAAAAAAGGATGAAATGGCAGCCTCCAACGGAGCTTTAATAAGCGTAATTATAGTGGTAAGCATTATTTTGCTTGTATTATGCGTAATTATGTCAATAGTTATTGCCTCAGCAATTACCAAGCCTTTAAATCATATAATTGATGTAAGCAATGAGATTATAAACGGAAACATAAATGCAAATATCAATCCGGCATTTTTAAACAGAAAAGATGAAATGGGCAAGCTTTGTCATACTTTTGTTTCCATGTCCTCTGTTTTAAATAAGCTTATAGACGGGTTAACCATTATGGCTAAAGCGCAAAAAGAAGGAAAGGCGGACGCTTTTTTGGATACATCTGAGCTTGGCGGAAGATTTAAGGAAATGGCGGAGCTGTTAAATTCAATGGTTGAGGAAAATATAAGCCAGATTAATGTAACCACAAAAACCCTCGACTGTATAAATGAGATTGCAAAGGGTGACTTTAATGCCGAAATAGAAGAATTTGAAGGCGACAAAAAAATGTTTAACGACATAGTTGAAAATCTTAGGAACAGGCTTAGAGATATTTATAACCAAATTTCAGATCTTGTATTAAATGCATCTCAGGGAAATCTTAATTATCAGGCCGATAAAGAAAAATTCAGCGGCGACTGGATTAAGCTTATAGAAGCTCTCAACAATCTTATAAAATCCATCAATACTCCTATAAATGAGATGGAAGAAGTATTAATGCGTATGGGACAAGGCGATATGAGCGCTCAGATGCATGGTGATTATAAAGGCGATTTTGCAATTATCAAAAACAGCGTAAACGCTTCTGTTGCAAATACTTCGGAATATATAAATGAAATAAGCAATATACTTTCAATGATGGCAAACCAAAATCTTAACATAACTATTGACAAAGAATACATAGGCGATTACGGTAAGATTAAAGAGGCGCTTATATTAATTATCGAAAGCTTTAACAGGCTTATAAGCGAAATAAAATCTTCATCTAACCAGGTTGCCGACTGTGCGAAGCTTATATCAGACGCAAGCACAGGCCTTTCCGACGGAGTATCAAAGCAGTCTGACACTGTAGACAGGCTCAGCGTTACCGTTAATGAGATATTGAACAAAGCAAGAGAAAACACAAAGAGTACAGAAAAGGCAAGAAGCCTTGCAAATACAGCAAGAGAAAATGCTAAAATCGGCAGCGAGCAGATGGATAGAATGCTTAAGTCAATTGAAGAAATTAATATGGTTTCCAATAATATCAGCAATATTATAAAGACAATTGACGACATAGCTTTTCAAACCAATATCCTTGCTCTTAACGCAGCCGTTGAGGCGGCAAGAGCAGGAAGCCACGGCAAGGGCTTTGCCGTTGTTGCCGAAGAGGTAAGAAATCTTGCGGCAAGAAGCTCTCAGGCGGCTAATGAAACAACAGAGCTTATTCAGGGCACAATAAGCAAGGTTGAGGAAGGCTCAAGCATTGCAAGCATGACTGCTGCGGCTCTTAACACTATGGTAAACGAAATTGAAGATATTGTTGTTAATGTCGGTCAGTGTGCGGAAAATTCAAAGGATCAGGATGCCAATATTGAACAGATTAATAAAGGCATAAGCCTTATTGTAGGCATCACTCAAGATAATTCCGCCGAAAGCCAAAAATGCGCTTCCACTGCCGAGGAACTTTCTATTCAGGCGGATGATTTCTTAAAATCTGTTTCAAAGTTCAGTCTTAAGGACGCTTGAGCATAACAGTTAATAATATTTGTACTTAGCTTACGCTATGTACTCAGCAGTAAGTACCCTTTGCCCGTTTGGCGGCGGGTACTTACTTATGTTTATACAATAAATTATGATACTAAAAATATGAAATGTTGACTTTTTATAAAATGTAAGCTAAAATATAATCTAATTTTATTATGATTATGCACCCTTAGCTCATTGGATAGAGTATTCGGCTCCGAACCGAAAGGCAGTGGGTTCAATTCCCATAGGGTGCATCCGCCGAAAAACAGTTTTTAAAAATTCAGCTTTGGCAAAGGAGAGCCGGGATTGATTGTTTACAGAAAGGTAATAGGGTACTGTCCTAATTTTAAAGATTATCCGAGTATTGAGATAGAATATGAAGTTTTTAAGGATAAAAGCAGAAAACTGTTTTATTATTGTTTTTGGGACGACTGCTGTGGTTATTGCAGCGACAATAACAATTGTTTATGTCCTATTTTTACAAATGCTCCCGATAAAGTGCCTTTAAAAGATGACAGAAAAAGAAAAAAGAAACCTTATTAGTTTATGTGATTTAAAAAGACTTGCAGTTTTGTTTAATTTATAATATAATTAAATAATAAACTAAGTATGTATTTTATTTATTCGCTTTCTTTATTTTGGCAGCAGTTCCCCGTTTATCAACAGTAAGTATTTGCCGCCTGAGAGGCGGAAAATTTAAATGCAGTAAAATAATTTTATTTTGTAGATTAAAAAAACTTTTTATGAAATGAGTTGGCATTATGAAAGATTACATTTTTGATTTGGATAATTTGTTTGTTGAAGATAAAGTTAAATCCGCAAAGAATTTAAAAAAATTTCAGGAGGAAGAAATGAGTCAAAACGAAAACAATGAACAAAAAAATCTTGAAAATTGTCTTTATGACAAAACTATGCACTGTCCGGTTTGCGACTATGACTTTAAAGCAAGAGCAATAAGGAAAGGAAAAACAAGATTTGTAAAAAGTGAATTGGATTTAAGATGCATTTATGACCCTGTAAGCCCGGATTACTATGACGTAATTGTTTGCGAGCAATGCGGCTATGCGGCTATATCTTCAAAATTTAATCGTATAACGGATCGTCAGGCAAAACAAATAATTAATAATATCAGCATAAATTATGCGCATAAAACCTACCCTAAGGTTTATGATGTTGATGTTGCCATAGAAAGATATAAGCTTGCTTTGTTAAACGCAACCGTTAAGGGCGCAAAGGCAGGCGAAAAAGCTTATATTTGCCTTAAGCTGGGCTGGCTTTACAGAGAGAAAAAAGACGCCCAAAACGAAATAAGCTATCTTAAATCTGCCATAGAGGGATTTAATTTGGCTTTTACAAACGAAAATTTTCCTATATGCGGCTTAGAAGAAGGAACTCTTTTATATATAATGTCGGCGTTGAATTATAGGCTTGGAAATACAGATGAGAGCAAGAAAATTTTGGGCAGACTTTTAGTAAAAACAAATGTTCCCGAAATGATCAAAAAAAATGCCGAAGATCTCAGAGAGCTTCTTAGAGCGACCCATAAATAAAAATTAAGAATTAATTTTCTTTTTCTTTCTCTTTCATTCGTTTTGTGATGATTCCGCCTATTTTGCCGCTTTCGCCTGAGGTTAAACTTTTCCAGCCGTATTTTTTTATTTTATCGCTTAAACCAAGCTCATCGGCAATTTCATATTTTAAAATCTCGTTAACTGCTGTCGGCTTTTTATTGGTTTTATATTTTTTCATTTATTTATATCCTTTCAATGTTTTATGACTTTGAAATATAAAAATAATATTTTATAATATCCTAAATGATTTTTTATATTCAATATTTTTTGCATTATAAGATAAGCACTGATATATTGACAGCCGATAAAATATTTTTATATGGCAGCTTCGTCAAAAAATCGTTGGTTATGAGTACGCAGCGTAAGCGGAGTAAGAATATAATTGATATTATTGGCTTTAGGCTTTGTCAGCAAGCTTAAAGAATGAAAGGGGGATACTTTTATGGATAAAAAAATAATTGTAACTATTGGGCGTGAATATGGAAGCCAAGGTCATGTTATAGGTGAAAAGATTGCCCAAAAATACAATATCTCTTTTTATGATAAAGAGCTTTTGGAAAGAGCGGCTAAAGAAAGCGGTATAAGTAAGGAAATATTTCAGGTTGTTGAGGATCAGCGTACGGGAAGCTTTTTATATTCTATAGCAATGGGCGCTTATTCTTACGCAAACAGAGTTACTGCGGCAGGAACGGTTTCTCTTTCCGACAGGCTATATATGGTTCAAAATGATATTATCAAAAAGATTGCAAAAGAAGGATCATGCGTAATGGTCGGAAGATGCTCAAATTATATTTTGAAAGATGAATATGACTGTGCAGACATTTTTATTTATGCTGATATGGAAGATAAAATAAAATATGTTATGCATAGCAGCGGCCTTGATGAAAAAAAGGCAAAGGATGTAATAAATAAAATCGACAAAAAAAGAGCAAGCTATTATAACTATTATACAAACAGAAAATGGGGAGTAAGAGATTCCTATGATTTGATGCTTAACAGCTCTTCGCTTGGCGTTGACGGCTGTGTTGATATTATCTCAAAATTTATCGATTTAAAATATGATTTAACCGATAAGTAAGTTCTTGCTTAGAGAGCGAAGTATAATATTAAATACAAACGTATTGAGCTAAAATATATTGACATACATAGGTTAAAGTGATATATTTAAGAAAATGTTTTTACAAATTTCAATGTTTATTTTAGATAGAGGTGCATTTTTCATCAGTAACGAAAGGCAGGCGATAAGGCGTCGATTATATTTCGCAAAAGGGGAAAATGCCGAAGAATGAGAAAACCTTATTTTTCTTTTTCTGGTTGTTTGGGTTAAAAGCCCATATGACTGTCATCAATAATTTGATGGAGCGCTATCTGTTTTGTTATGCCAAATTTTTTGGCTTGATGCTATTTATAACAGATTGGCTTTTTGTCAATCTGTTTTTGTGTTTTATGCTCATACGGCGGTACATAAATTATTTTAGACAAGCTTTCCAATTAAGCTTTTACATAGCAAATAAATTTTAGGAGTGATAATAAAATGAAAAAGGTTAATTTGGCGGTTGTGGGAGCAACAGGTATGGTTGGCAGGACTTTTCTTAAGGTCCTTGAGGAAAAGCAGCTTCCTATCGAAAATTTTTATGTTTTTGCTTCATCTCGTTCAGCCGGAACCAAAATTGTTTTTAACGGCAGGGATTATGTTGTTGAAGAGCTTACAGAAACATCATTTGACAGAGGTATTGATATAGCTCTTTTTTCAGCCGGAGGAGGAACAAGCGAAAAATTTGCCCCTATTGCCGCTTCAAAGGGCTGCATAGTTATAGATAACAGCTCTGCTTGGAGAATGGATCCGGAAGTTCCTTTGGTAGTGCCGGAGGTTAATCCGGAGGATATTGAGTGGAACAAGGGTATTATAGCAAACCCAAATTGTTCAACAATTCAGGCAATGGTGCCTTTAAAGCCTTTGGATGATAAGTATAAAATTAAAAGAGTGGTTTATTCCACTTATCAGGCGGTTTCGGGCGCAGGTCTTGCAGGCTGGAAGGATCTTGAAAACGGCCTTAAGGGAGAGGCTCCAAAAAAATTTCCTCATCCCATAGCCGGAAATTGTCTTCCTCATATAGATGTATTTACCGAAAACGGCTACACAAAAGAAGAATTAAAAATGATTAATGAAACAAGAAAGATACTCCATAATCCGGATATGAAAATTACGGCTACGGCTGTAAGGGTACCGGTTTTTAATTCTCACAGTGAATCAATTAATGTTGAGTTTGAAAAGCCGTTTGAGCTTACAAATCTTGTTGATACACTCCGAAAAGCGCCGGGTATTATACTTAAAAATGATTCTTGTAATGACGAATATCCTCTTGCCATTGATGCTTCCGGAACAGACGAAGTTTATGTTGGCAGAATAAGAAGAGATGAAAGCGTAGAGAGCGGAGTGAATCTTTGGGTTGTTGCCGATAATATAAGAAAAGGTGCAGCATCAAATGCTGTCCAGATTGCCGAGATAATTATTAAAAATATGCAGTAACATATTAAAATAATTTTAATATATTATATCAAGATGCATAAAAATACAAAAATTATGACATATTGGTGAGTTGTAAAATTGAAAAGAGGTGTATGCTATGTCATTATTTACAGGATCGGGTGTTGCTATTGTTACACCTTTCAGTGAGGATGGAAGCGTAAATTTTGATGCTTTTGAAAAGCTTATAAATTATCAGATTGACAACGGAACAGATGCAGTCATTGTATGCGGAACAACGGGCGAGGCATCTACGCTGACAGATGATGAACAGATTGAAACAATTAAATTTTGCGTTGATAAGGTTAATAAGAGAGTTCCCGTTATTGCCGGGGCAGGAAGCAATCACACCGAGCATGGAATTAAGCTGTGCAAAGAAAGTATGAAAGCAGGCGCAGATGCTCTTCTTATTGTAACCCCATATTATAATAAAACAACTCAAAAAGGACTTTTTACTTATTATAAAAATATGGCGGGAAGCGTTGACATACCTGTTATTTTATATAGCGTAAAGGGAAGAACGGGGCTTAATATTGCGCCCGAAACCGTAAAGAAACTTTGTGATATAGATAATATTGTGGCAATAAAAGAGGCAAGCGGCGATATTTCTCAAGTTGCACGCATAGCTGAGCTTTGCGGTGACAGAATAGATATATATTCGGGAAATGACGACCAAATACTGCCTATATTGTCATTGGGCGGAAAAGGTGTTATTTCTGTTTTGGCAAATGTTGCTCCCCAAAATACACATGATATGGTATATAAATTTTTAAATGGTGATATCGAAGCAAGCAGAAAGCTTCAGCTTGATGCCATAGAGCTTATAAGCGCTCTTTTCTGCGAGGTCAATCCAATACCGGTTAAGGCTGCGCTTAATATGATGGGCTTAAATGCCGGAGGGTACAGAGAGCCTTTGGTTGAAATGGAAGAAAAAAATTATGACAGACTTAAGGCTGCTATGAAAAATTACGGCTTAATTGACTAATGTTTTAAGGTTTTAAGCTTTATATTTACGAGGTGAATACTTATGATTAAAATTATTATGAACGGCTATAACGGCAAGATGGGAAAGGTTATATGTGATATTGTAAGCAAAGACCCTGAATGTGATATTGTTGCGGGAATAGATATTACAACAAGCAATGCGGTTTTTCCTACTTATATCAATATAAACGACTGCGATATGCCGGCTGATGTAATAATTGATTTTTCTACGGCTGCGGCTGTTCCGTCGGTTATCGAATATGCTTTAAAAAAGAAGCTTCCCGTTGTTATCTGTACAACGGGGCTGAGTGAGGATACTCTTAATCAAATAGATAAAGCAAGCGAAATTATACCTGTTTTTAAATCTGCAAATATGAGCCTTGGCATAAATCTTATTGCCAAGCTTATCAGTAAAGCTGCCAAGCTGCTTAGCGAGTCGGGTTTTGATATTGAAATTACCGAAAGACATCACAATCAAAAAATCGATGCGCCAAGCGGCACAGCTATTCTGCTTGCCGATTCTGTGAATGAAGCGTTGGATAATAAATACAGCTATGTTTATGACAGGAGCCAAAGAAGAGAAAAACGAAGTCCTAAAGAGATAGGAATAACAGCCGTAAGAGGAGGAAGCATTGTAGGGGAACACAGCGTTATATTTGCCGGTAAGGATGAAGTTATAGAGTTTAAGCACAACGCATATTCAAAAGAGGTTTTTGCTGTCGGAGCCGTTAAGGCGGCTAAATTTGTGACAGGAAAGCCCGCCGGTAAATATGATATGCAGGATATTATGCAGCAGCTTTGATAACAGGAGGCTTATATAATGGATATGGATATTCTCGATAAGCTTTTAAAATATGCAAAAGAAAATCCGGAGGCAAAAAAAAGGCTTCTAAGCTCAAAAAACAGCAGTGAGCCTATGAAAGATTTTTGCACTGCGGCAACTGAGATGGGTTTTGAAATAACTGTTGGCGATTTAATGGATATGGGAAGCAGCTTTATAGGAAATCTTTTAAAGAGTACCAACGGAGGGGCTACATATCCTTTTGAGGAATGGGAAGATGTTTATGAAAATTTTTTGGCTTCCCTTGAATAAAATATTTTTTAAAATATTTTTAAATTTTCATCGAAAAAGTCCAAATGGCTTTTTCGATATCCGTAACTGAATGACATTTGTTTCATTCAGTTTTTTCTGTATCTGATTAATTATAATAATAGGAGGGATTATGCATGATTAGAAAGATTATCAAAATTGATGAAGAAAAATGTAATGGCTGCGGCATTTGTGCCGAAGCCTGTCATGAAGGCGCTATAGTGATAGTGGATAATAAGGCAAAGCTTATTCGTGAAGATTATTGTGATGGGCTTGGCGATTGTCTTCCCACCTGCCCAAAAGAAGCCATTTCATTTGAAGAGCGTGAAGCTGTGCCATATGACGAAGAGGCGGTTAGAGCGGCAAAACAACAAAAAAATGAACAAAAACTTCCTTGCGGCTGCCCCGGAAGCGCTGCCAAAACAATACATCACAAAAACGATACAGAAGATAATGTTGTTGTTAAAAGCAAGCTTTCTCAATGGCCGGTTCAAATTAAGCTGGTGCCTTCAAAGGCATCTTATTTTGACGGCGCCAAGCTTCTTGTAGCCGCTGACTGCACAGCTTATGCATATGGTAATTTTCATAATGATTTTATAAAAAATAAAATCACAGTTATAGGCTGCCCTAAATTGGATATGACAGATTATGCCGAGAAGCTGACGCAAATTATAGCGGAAAATGATATAAAAAGCGTAACTGTTGTGCGTATGGAGGTTCCATGCTGCGCAGGAATAGAGAATGCAGTTAAACGAGCGCTTAAAAACAGCGGCAAATTTATACCTTGGAATGTTGTTACAATTTCTTCACAGGGCTTTATATTAGATTAACAGACAAACTCTGATTTGTTAAAGCGGGTCAAAATATGTTTATTTTTTGCATGAAGCCGATATTTTATATCCCAAAAAAGTAATAAAATTAAAATTTATATTTTTATTGACATTTTTCTTAAAATTTTATATAATAATTTTGAAACATTTATATAACATTTAATTTAATGAAAAACTTATAGATGATTTTAATTTTTGATACACTTTGGAGGAAAGAAAATGCGTTTTAAAATAAAAAATGTTTTGGCATTGGGATGTGCTCTTGCTTTAATAAATACAGCGGCTGCTTCGGCTGCAAATATTGGAACTATAACAGGCGAAGATGTAAACTTAAGGGCTTCAAATTCAACAGATTCTTCTGTTGTAACTATCCTTTCAAGCGGAGCTCAGCTTAGTATACTTGACGAGCTTGACGGCTGGTTTAAGGTGGCTTCACCTACCGGCGGCATAGCTTATGTTACGAGCGATTACATAAAAATTACTCAGTCTGATGCCAAAGTAAATTCATCAGATGTGAATGTCAGAACGGAGCCTTCAACAAATGCTTCCGTTATAGGTCAGCTTTCAGAGGGCGACGGCTTAAATGTTCAGGGAATAAGCGGTGATTGGTACATAGTACTTTACAACGGTACAAGGGCTTATGTTCATAAAGATTATGTAACAGGCAATTTTCTTAAATATTTCCCAATTTCATCGGCTGCCGATGAGCTTTCAAAATCAGGAGATGTTTATGCAGTTATAAATTGTGCGGATGGTCTTAATATGAGATCTGATGCTTCAATTTCTTCCGATGTTATAAAAGCTCTTGATGACGGTTCAACACTTGATGTTATAGATGTTACAAACAACTGGGCAAAGGTTAAAGACAATGCAGGCGCTGTCGGTTATGTCAGCACAGATTATATAACTCTCAAAAACGGCAAAAAGCCTGTTTCAGCTCCATCTTCATCAAAGGGTGAGCAAATAGTTGCCTTTGCAAAGCAGTTTATAGGCACTCCTTATGTTTACGGAGGAACAAATCTTTCATCGGGAGTTGACTGCTCAGGCTTTATCTATTCTGTATTTAAAAACTTTGGAATTACGTTAAACAGAGTTTCAAGAGATCAAATTAAAAACGGTACTCCTGTAAGCAAGAGTGAATTGGTTCCGGGCGATCTTGTGTTCTTTAATACAGGCGGAAACAGCTCAATATCTCACGTTGGAATGTACATAGGAAACGGACAATATATTCATTCAACCGACGGAGGAAATAAAGGAGTTACAATTACAAGCTTAAACAGCGGATATTCCACAAGAACTTATTATGGCGCATGCCGTGTTCTCAAATAATTTCTTAAAATATTTTAAGCTCAATATTAAAAACTATATATCTAAAAGGTGTTGCTTGCAGCACCTTTTTTTAACCGACAAGTTTCGTCGTAAACCGTCAGTTATAAGTACGCATACAAAGCTTAGGATTCCTTTGCAGGATAATATAATATATGCTTCATAACAAAATTTTATGATATTACAGTCAATTAAGTAAATCATTTGCTTAAAAAAGGGGATAAATATGAACTATATAAAGCTTAAAGCCAGAGCAAAAATAAATTTGGCGCTTGATGTTTTGGGAAAGATGGATAACGGTTATCATGATTTAAGAATGATAATGCAAAGCGTTAATTTATATGATAACTTATTTATAAAAAAAACAATTTCCGATGATATAACAATACAGTCAAACTTAAGCTATCTGCCGTGTGATGAAAGAAATTTAGTTTTTAAGGCTGCTAAGCTCTTAAAGGAAAATTATAATATTAAAGAGGGAATTTATGTTGATATATATAAAAGAATACCCGTTGCGGCAGGCCTTGCCGGCGGCAGTTCGGATTGTGCGGCTGCTTTGTTTGGCATAAGGCGTCTTTTTAATCTTCCTATCACAAATAATGAGCTTATGAAGATTGGCGAAAGTTTGGGGGCGGATGTGCCGTTTTGTCTTATGAGGGCTACAGCTCTTGCCGAGGGTATAGGTGAAAGGCTTAAACAGCTAGCTCCGCTTCCGTTTTGTTATATTCTTTTGGCAAAGCCGTCATTTAGCGTTTCAACAGCATCTGTGTTTCAAGAGCTTGATCATAAAGAAATAAAAGCTCACCCTGATATAGAAAAAATGATTTATTTTATAGAACACAAAAATTTAAAAGGCGTTTGCTCGTGTTTGTCAAACGTTTTAGAGGCTGTAACTGTAAAAAATTATCCCATAATAGATAATATAAAATCCGTGATGCTTAAAAATAATGCCATGGGATCGCTTATGAGCGGAAGCGGGCCGACGGTTTTCGGTATCTTTTCATCAAAAGCAGCCGGGCTTTCCGCATTGAAAGAATTGAAGTATGATTTAAAAATAAGGGATATATGCCTTACGACCGTTTTTAACCGACCCAATAGGCACAATAATTAAGCTTAATTTTTATCACATAAATATATAAAAATTGTAAAAAATTATCATTTATTTTTAAGTATTAAAACACTCTCTTTTGAAAAGACTAGTAAATATCCAAGTCTATGAAGGAGTGTTTTTTTATGTCTTCAACAAAGGTTGAAATATGTGGTGTAAATACCTCAAAACTTCCGATATTAAAAAATGAAGAAAAAAAAGAACTGTTTGAAAAAATTCTTAAAGGTGACAAACAGGCAAAGGAAGAATATATTTACGGCAATTTAAGGCTTGTTTTAAGTGTTATCAAGCGATTTAACAACAGAGGCGAAAACATAGACGATATTTTTCAAGTGGGAGTAATAGGCTTAATCAAAGCGATAAATAATTTTGATATAAATCAAGGCGTAAAATTTTCCACCTATGCCGTACCGATGATTATAGGAGAGGTAAGAAGATATCTTAGGGATTATAATCCCATAAGAGTAAGCAGATCGCTTAGAGATACGGCATATAAAGCTTTGCAGGTAAGAGAAAGGCTTACAAACCAAAATTCAAAGGAGCCAAGCGTTGAAGAAATTGCGAAAGAGCTTGATATGCCAAAGGAAGATGTGGTTGTAGCGCTTGATGCAATACAAGAGCCTGTATCTCTTTTTGAGCCTGTTTATCATGACGGAGCCGATGCATTGTTTGTTATGGATCAGGTTAAGGATAATAAAAATTCAGACGCAAATTGGCTGGAAAACATATCGCTTAAAGAGGCTATAAAAAAGCTTAACGACAGAGAAAAATATATAATAAACTTAAGATTTTTTCAGGGGAAAACACAGATGGAGGTTGCAAAGCAAATAGGCATAAGCCAAGCTCAGGTTAGCCGATTGGAAAAAAGCGCCCTTAAAAACATGAGGAAATATATGTAAAATATATCCGGCTGTCAAAAAAGTATAATTATAAACAGCTCATTTCAGAGGGGCTTAAAGTCTGCGGCGTTTTTTTCTAAGTTGTAAATTTAGGCTTTATTGACAGTCTGAAACATATATAAAATAGAAAGGAAAATTGTATGAATGAGATATATGATGGGATAAGGTTTCATTTTATAGAAAATGATAAATTCAATACAGCCTGTATAGCAATTATTTTAAGAAGAGAGCTTAACAGAAATGATGTTACGGCTAATGCTCTTATCCCTAAAATACTTGCCGGAGGCTGCCAAAGTTATAAAAGCATAGCGCAAATAAATAAAAAGCTTGATACAATGCTGGGGGCAGTGTTTAACGCCGATATAGTAAAAAAAGGAAACGAACAGCTTATAGAATTTTTTTGTGAAGTTTATGATAGCGAAGACTATGTTATTCAAGCATTGGAGCTTATGGGAGAAATTTTACTAAATCCCGAAACGAAAGATGGCTGCTTTATAAAAAGCAAAATACAAAACGAAAAGCAAAAGCTTAAAGATGTTATTTTAAGCAGAAAGAATGACAAAAAAGAATATGCAAAACAGCGCTTAATAGAAAAAATGTTTGAAAATGAACCATTTGGAATATATGCAGATGGATATATTGAGGATTTGGATGAGCTGAATGAAGAAAATTTATATCGACATTATCAAGAGCTTTTAAAAACAAGCCCTATTGAAATTATTGTTATGTCTAAAATTAAAGAAAAGAAAATAAGAGAAAAATGCATCGGCTTATTTAATATACAAAACAGAGATGTAAAATATCCTAAAAAGGCTTTGCCTAAAAAAGCTTCCAAAGAAATAAAAACTATAAGGGAAAAAGAAGAAGGATTAAATCAAGGCAAGCTTTTAATAGGCATGACAGGAGCAGATACCAATGATTTTTTTCCTCTTCTTGTGGGCAGTGAAATACTTGGAGGAAGCGGAAACAGCAAATTATTTATGAAAATAAGAGAAAAGGAAAATTTATGTTATTATGTAAATTCTTTTATTTACAGATTAAACGGTGTTATTTGTATCCAAAGCGGAGTAAGCGAAGATAATTTTGATAAGACAGCAGAGCTTATCAAGGCGGAAACAGAAGCATTAAAAAATGGTGATTTTTCGGACGATGACGTTGAAAATGCAAAAAAAAGCCTTATTAAAAACATTTTATCCATAAAGGATTATAATTCAGGCTTGATGGATTTTTATCTTATGTCCGTTATTAGAGAGGATAACGAAAAGCCGGAAAAGACTGCAAAAAATATAAGCAGGATAAATAAAAAGGATATACTTGATGCTTTTAAAAATGTTTCTGTTGATACAATATATATGATGGGAGCAAACTAAATTTATGAAAGAGAAAATATATTATAAAAATATAGAAGGAACAAACTGCTGTGTAATTAAAAAAAAGGGCTTTACAGAAAAAGAAGCTATGGTTATTTTCAAGTATGGCTCAAAGGATACTCAATTTTTGGCTGACAACAAAGTAAATTATCTTCCGTTTGGCACGGCGCATTTTTTAGAGCATAAGCTTTTTGAAGATAAATATATAAATATATTCGAAGCGTTTTCAAGACTTGGCGCAAACGCAAATGCATATACCAATTTTAATTCTACGGCGTATTATTTTAAATGCAGCGACGGTTTTGAAAAATCTCTTGCGCTTTTATTAAAAATGGTAAGTTCGGCATATTTTACCGATGAAAATGTCGAAAAGGAAAAAGGTATAATCAAACAGGAAATAAAAATGTATGAAGATGATCCAAATTGGCAGGGATATTTTAATCTCTTAAAATGTATGTACCAAAAAAGCGGGGTAAAGGAAAATATAGCAGGCGATGAATCATCTGTAAATAAAATGACGCCGGATATACTTTACGGCTGTTATAATAATTTTTATACAAAAGATAATGCCGCCGTAATATGCTGCGGGGATATTGACGCCGAAACAGTGTTTGAATCTATATCGCAAAATTTGAGCCTTAGTGATGAAAAAAATGCAGAAATAATAAATCCGGATGAGGATGAAGCTTTTGTGAAAGATTTTGTCAAAAGAAAAATGAATACAGGCCAAAATATTTTCAATATAGGCTTTAAAGAATCGGAATTTAGTGATACAATAGTAGACAGAATCTGCGAAACAAAAATTCTTTTAGACATAATCTGCGGAAAAAGCTCAAAATTATACAATAAAATGTATAACTGCGGATTTATCGATGAAAGATTTGGTTTTGAGTATTTTCTTGATCATAAATTGGGATTTTGTGTATTTTCGGGAAGTTCGGATTATTGCGATAGGGTAAAAGATATGCTTTTGTCTGAAATTGAAAGCTTAAAAAATTTTGGCATAGATGAAAACGAGGTGATAAGAAGCAGAAAAAAACACATAGGCGAATTTATAAGAAATTTTAACAGCATATCAAATATTGTAAATAATCAGGCTGAGCTTTTGATTAAAGGAACAGGGCTTGATGAAATGCTTGCGAAAATAAGACAAATCGATGCGTCAAAAATAAATAAAAGGCTTAATTCATTATTTAAAAACAACTTATGCGCATTAAGCTTGATTGAAAAAAGCTAAGTTGTTATTAAGGCTGAAAATTAATTAAAGGGGGGAGATCATGTCGGCCGAAATTTGGTTTTATCATCTGGGAATAAAAATAAATAAGCTTAACAAAGTAGCTTTTTCTGTTTTTGGTTTTAATATTTATTGGTATGGCATTTTAATAGGGCTTGGCGTTATTGTCGGGCTTATTATAGCGAGGCGCGAGGGTAAAAGAGTCGGTTTAAATCCCGATATATTTATAGATTATTTGTTTTATGCTATTATAAGCAGCATTATTTTTGCAAGGCTGTATTACGTGATCTTTTCATGGGACAGTTTTAAAGACAGGCCTTTAAAAATATTTGCAATAAGAGAAGGCGGCATAGCTATTTATGGAGGTATTATAGGAGCTGTTTTGGCGGCGACAATATATACAAGGATTAAAAAAATAGATTTTTTTAAATTTACCGATTGCTGCGTTTTAGGTCTTTTAGCGGGGCAGATAATAGGGCGATTCGGAAATTTTGTAAACAGAGAAGCATTTGGCGGATATACCGATTCTCTTTTTGCCATGAGATATTTAAGGGAGCAGGTAGGCTATGTTCCAAAAGATGTTTTAGATAAGATTATTGTTTATAATTCAAGCCAATACATACAGGTACATCCCACTTTTTTGTATGAAGCCTGTTGGAATACAATTGTTCTTTTAGTATTAAGCTTATTTAAAAAGCATAAAAAATTTGACGGAGAGCTTACGGCTCTTTACTTTATCGGCTATGGCGTCGGCAGATTTTGGATTGAAACGCTAAGAACCGATCAGCTAAAGATAGGCCATACAGGGATAGCTGTTTCACAGGTTGTATCGGTAATTATGATTATAGTTTCATCAGTTTTTATTTTTTACAAAAGAAAAAAATATAAATTGGAGGGCTTAAATGAGTGAACCGGAATATTCAGAATTAATTGAAAAATACAGAACAATTCTTAACGATATGATTAAAAACAACAAGCCTTTTGACGATATATATAAGATAAGTTTAATTCTTGATGAGCTGATTAATTCTTATATGATTAATTAGCCGCTTTAAATTTTGAATATTGAAAAATATTTCTTTTGAGTAATTATCTTCTGAGTGTCGAAAAAGTCCAAGTGGACTTTTTCGATAGGGAACAGATGTATAAACAGCTCATTCCATCGGGATTAAAAATCACTTGAAACTCGCTGTTTTCCTCGGCGAAAGTGAATTCCGCCTGCGGATTAAAAGTCTGCGACGCTTTAAGCTACTTGTTCAAAGTAGGGTTTTTGACAGTATTAAGCACTTGCCGTTTGGCAAGTGCTTATTTTTTTAAATTTTAAAGCTTTCGTTTCTTTTAATCAGCTTCTGCATTTTTTTGGCTTTTCTTTCTTCTCTTCTTTTCTTTCCACGGTTTTGTATATTATTAAAAATAACATAAATAACCGGAATAAGAACAAGGGTTACAAGTGTTGAAAGGCTAAGACCAAATACAACTACCGTTGCAAGGCCTTTCATCATTTCGGCGCCCTCGTTTGTGCTTATCATCATAGGGATAAGGCCGAGAACTGTCGTAAGCGTAGACATAAGTATAGGCCTTAAACGTGTTGGGCCTGAAAGCTTTAATGCCTGAATAAGTTCATAGCCTCTTTCTCTTATCAAAAGATTTGTGTAGTCGATAAGAACTATTGCATTGTTAACAACGACACCGGCAAGCATTACGACACCAAGCATTGCCGTTACTGTAATTGAAGAGCCTGTTACAAACAAGCCAAACAAACCTCCTGTTACGGCTATAGGTATAGAGAACATGACTATAAAAGGATAAAACAGAGATTCAAATTGTCCTGCCATTATCATGTAAACAAGGCATATACCCAAAAGCAGTGCAAACAAAAGACCCATAAATGATTCGGTCATCTCATCGCTTACTCCGCCAAATTCCCAACTGTAGCCATCGGGCATAATATAATCTGCCAAAGCTGCGCTTATGGCGTTATTAATATCTGTTGTGGCAACTCCGTTTTCAATATTTGCGGTTACAGATACATATGTTTCCTGATCTTCTCTTGTTATAGTCGCAGGAACGGTTGATGAAGTTATTTGTGCTATTTCATAAAGCGGTATATTTGTTCCTGTTGAAGTAGGTATAAGTATGCTTTCAACATCTGTTATGAAATTAATCTTATCGCCATCCTGCATAATTCTTATGTCATATTCATCGCCGTCTATTTTATAAGTAGTAGCAACAGAACCTGCTATAGCGGTTCTTACAACATTTGCAACCGAAGAGCTTGCAATCCCGTATACGGATGCCTTATCTCTGTCTACCTTTATTGTCATCTGAGGGGTTGCATCTTCTATGGAGGATTTTGCTTCCGATACATTTGGAATTTTATTTATGATATCCGCAAAATCATCGGCTAATTTTTCAAGCTGCTCCATATCGTCACCTTTTATAAGGACTTCTGCTCCGCCTGAGTATGATCCCATAGAGCTTGAGCTTGAGGTTATATCTATTTCTGCGCCGGCAATATCTTTAACCTTTTTTCTCATTGCCTGAGCGACTTCATTAGAGCTTCTGTCCCTTTCTTTTTTATCTACAAGATTAAGAGTAATTGAGGCGCTGTCTTCTGATGCTCCTGTCAAAACAGACATTGATCCGCCGCCTATAGAGAATGCTATATCTTCAATTTCAGGCTCATCTTCAATGGCTTCTATTACTTCCCAAGTTATTTTTTCGGTGTCGGCAAGCTTAGTTCCTTTTGGAAGAGTTATGCTTACATCTACAACGCCTTCATCAGACTGGGGCATAAAGTCAAATCCCATGGTAGGAAGAACTGCACAGGTTAATAATGTAAACAACAACACGATTAAAAGAGTTATTTTTCTGTGATTTAATGCCGCATCAAGAAGATGCTTATATCCAACCTCGATAGAAGAAATAATATGACCTATAAAATCCAAAATTATTGTAAATATATTTTTTCTGTCATGAACATTTGCTATATCCTCCGGATTTATCAAAACAGACGCAGCCATAGGAACAAATGTAATTGAAATAACAAGCGAAGCTATAAGAGAGAATGATATTGTAAGAGATAAGTCTTTAAACATCTGTCCTATAGTTCCCTCTACAAAAACAACGGGTAAGAATACGCCTATGGTTGTAAGGGTTGAAGCTATAACAGACGGAACAACCTCTCTTGCTCCCTCAACAGCGGCAGTAAATCTGTTTTCGCCCTCTTCAAGCTTTTTATATATGCTTTCCAAAACAACTATAGAGCTGTCGACAAGCATACCTATACCTAAAACCAAGCCGCCAAGGCTCATGAGGTTAAGAGTCATGCCGGAAAAATACATAAGGGCAAATGTAGCAATTATGGAAACCGGCATAGCAATACCTACAACCAGTGTAGATTTAAAGTTTCTCAAAAACAGATACAGCACAATTACAGCAAGTATACCGCCTTGAATAGCCGTATTGGCTACGTTTGATATAGAATTGTTTATGTAATCGGCAGGATCGTTTATAACGAGAAAATGTATATCGGGATAATCTTCTTGAATTTTATCAAGCTCTTTAAGCACTGTTTTTGAAACATTTACAGTATTTGCAGTAGACTGTTTCTGTACAGAAAGATTTATTGAAGGCACCTTATTTGTATAAGCTGTGCTTGTCACATCTTGATAAACTTCGGAAACATCGGCAATATCTCTTAGATATACAGTTGAGCCGGAAGAAGTAGTTATAGGTATATTCTTTATATCTTCAATATTTTCAAATTCACCGTCTACCCTTACTGTCATATTTTTGTTGCCCTTATCAACAGAGCCTGTAGGAGTGTTGCTGTTTTCGGCGCTTAAAATTGAAGAAACGGTTGATTCTGAAATACCATAGCCTCTTAACTTATCTTCTTTTACAACTACTTGAATTTCTTTTTCTCTTCCGCCGCTTATGCTTACGCTGGCAACGCCGTTTTGCCTTTCAAGCCTGTCTGAAATAGACTGCTCTATTACATCGTTAAGCTCGATAATATCCATAACCTCGCTGTAAGCTGCAATCTGGATAGATGCCATTGAGTTAATATCAATTTTAATAATCATAGGATCATCGGCATCATCGGGCAAGGTTCTTTTTATGAGGTCGATTTTTTCTCTTATATCAAGCGCAGCAAGATCTATATTTATATCGCTGTTAAATTGTAAAATAACAAGTGAAGAACCGTTATTTGAGTTTGATGAAATCGTATCTATACCCGAAACCGTACCCATGGCGGATTCTATAGGCTCTGTTATAAGCTTTTGGATTTCGGAAGAGCCGCAGCCGTCATATGTGGTAAGCACCAATGCAACAGGGATGTTCATATCCGGAAGCAAATCCATTTTAAGGTTTTTAAGAGAAATAAAACCAAACATCAATACAACTATAACAACCATCAGTGTTGCAACGGGGCGTTTAACAGAAATTTTAGATATATTCATTTTTATTCCTCCTTAGACGGCTGCTGAGAGGAGGGCTCGCCGTTTTCGGCATTATTGTCGTTTTCTTTTTCTTCGCTTTTTTCTTCGTTTATTACTTTAACCTCTTCACCGTCTATAACATAATCCTGTCCGTTTACTATAACATTGTCGCCGCCTGTTACGCCGCTTACTATTTGAATATCTTCACCGTTGTCAATACCTGTTTCAACAACTTTTTTAACAGCCTTGTTATCTTCAACAACAAAAACATATTTGTCCGTATCGTTTTCAAGAACTGTATTTCTTGGCACTACAAAGGCATTGTCTGATTGGCTTTCAACAAAATGAATTTCGGCAAACATTCCGGATTTTATGCTGGAATCAGAGTTTTCAATTTCAATCTTAACAGGATATATATTTGTGGAATCGGCGGAAGGAGAAATTGTTTTTATAACTCCCGTTAATGTTTTGTTTCCTATTGTAGGAATAACAACATCTACGCTTTCTCCGATATCTATCAGGTTTATGATTTTTTCGGAAACATTAACTTCGACAGTAACCTTACTCATATCCACAATGGTATAAGGAGCGCTTTGGGCACTTACCATATTTGTTTCGCTTATATTTTTTTCGCTTATATAACCGCTTATAGGAGCCTTAACGGATGTGTCGTTTAAGGTACTCTTTGCAATCTGAAGCTGTGTCAAAACAGAATCTCTTGAAGCAAGAGCGGTGTTTACTCCGGCTTGGGCGGTTTCGATATTGTCGGATGTGGTTTTGTTGTCAAAAATATCAAGTGACTTTTGGGCGTTATTATACGCTTCAACAGCCTGATCATAAGCTATTTGAGCCTGTTCAAAGTTAAGCTGAGTCTGCTCATAGGCAAGCTGAGTCTGCTCATAGGCATTTTTGCTTTGATTGTATGCAAGCTCGATAGACTCA
Source organism: uncultured Clostridia bacterium (assembly GCA_947630475.1). Lineage (GTDB taxonomy): Bacteria > Bacillota > Clostridia > Lachnospirales > CAG-274 > CANRHR01. The sequence goes on from CANRHR010000008.1 coordinate 27,996, forward strand.
AAGTCTGATCTTGCAACAACACCGGCATCATAGAGTTTTTTTGTATCGTTATATTTTTTTTCTGTATCATCAAGAGTTGACTTTGCATTATCAAGCTGTATTTTTGAATTTTCGACAGCCTTTTGAGAATTTTCGACAGCCTTTTGAGAATTTTCAACAGCCTTTTGAGAGCTGTCAACTCCGCTTTGAAGAGAAAGGCGGCTGCTTTCTATTTGACCGCCGTCTGAAACTTGGCTGAGTCCCGTTCTTGCGCTTGCAACAGATGCATCGCTGACTTTAAGAGAGGCTTCAAGCTGTTTAATCTGATCTTGAATATCCTTTTTATCAAGGGTAAACAAAATATCGCCTTCGTTTACATAGTCGCCGACATCATATTTTACGCTTTCAACAAGGCCTGAAAGCTTGCTTGTTACGTTTACCGTATCGTTAGGTTTAACCTGACCGGCATAAACAAGCTCTTTTTTAATTGAAGAAACACTCATCTGCTGAACCTCAACGGGCGTTTTGTTTTCTTCTTGAACAACCTCTTCTTTTTTGCCGCATCCTGAGAACAATATTGAAATAATAGTCAAAGGAAGAATAAGATTTTTAAGTCTTTTTTTCATTTTTGTAACCTCCGAAATTTTTGTTCATAAATAACAAGAATGAGCTTTAAGGCATATGAAAAATTTACATATCATTATCAAATGCCATAAGCAGCAAATCAATCCCTTTTTCAATAGAAACTATGCTTTTTTCGTTTAATGATATTACATAGTTAAGGAATATTGTTTTCATAATCTGCTGCATTTTTTTTATTACTTCTCTGCCTTTTGGAGTAAGCTTTATGTAAACTATTCTGCCGTCTTCATTCTCGGCAGGGGATTCTTTTATCACATAACCGCTTTTAACAAGCTTTGATACGGTTATGGATACGGTACTTCCGCTGGAATTTAAAAAATTTTCCAATCTGCTTATTGTATTATATTTGTATTTTTCTATGCATATAAGCAGATGACATTGATTTTTTGTAAGAAAACCTCCCAAAACATCTATCCTCATATCATCTCTTATTATAAGGTTGATCTTTCTTATCAAAGCCAATAAGAACAGAGCTTGGTTGTGAAGCATCTGCTCCAGAGGGTCTGCATTATCCGGAGCAAAGCTTAATACGCTTAAAAGCTCTTTGTCGTTATCGTCAAGCGCATCGGCAAGATGCTGCCAGGCATTGAGCATACAGCTTTTTTGATATTCGTTCATCAGTGAAAAAATATATTTTGATTCATCAAAATTTTTTTTTTGAATATCCTTAAGAAGACATTCTCCTTTTTTAGAGATTGAAAAATAAATGCGCCTTTTATCGTCACATTCATTGGGATAGGTTTTGATGAGATAGCCTTTTTTGAGCATTTTGCTCATTATGATGGAAATAGTGCTTTTGCTTATCTGCATAAGCTTTGCAAGTTCGGAAACCGTATTTTTTTTACTGTATGCAAGTATGCATAAAATAGCAAACTGTCTGTCGCTTATTTCTTTTTTTAGATTGGAAAATTTTGCACTTTTTATATATTTATTACGGTAAAGCATCATAACTTCCATTATCAGAACAAGCTTTTCAGCCAGTTTTTCATATTTTGCGGCCGTAATAATAATACGCCTCCCTTACTTATGATTTTAATTAATTTTACTATAAAACTATTTTACTGTCAATAAAATTAGTTTTACAATAAATCTTTTTAACATTAAAACGATAGTTTGTTTTGTACAAAACATACAAAAATAAAACTATAAATCGAATAAATTTAATCAAATATAAACAATTTAAGTGTAATATTAAAATATGCTTAGATAATTTAACATAATTTAAAAAATAAATTTATAAAAAATTGTTGAATAAAAAATCGGCAGATTATAAAATATGCCAGTCTTTTTGTTCATGTGAGATAAAGAAGTTAAAGAAATAAAAAAAGCAGCAAATCTTTTTTAAGACTTGCTGCTTCATGTGCCGTTATAGGGCGGCGGATATTCAGCTTTTGTGCGCCGAATCTTGAATAGGCTTTCATCGTATAAAATTTGTGAATATCTTTTCTTCTCCCATCGGAAACTCCACTCCGTTTTTTCGTCCGAGGTCGATACACTTTAATAGCCACGCCATGTTATTTCCCAGTGTTCGCATGGTTTGCAAGCCCTCTAAATCCTGACGGACATCATCAGGGGTAAAACCGTGTACCTGATTCCAATATTGAGAGGAAACAACCGGCATACTGTTCATCGTAAAATACTTATTTAGTTGATCGAAAGCAGCAGACGCACCTCCACGGCGGCAGCTTACAACAGCTGCTCCCGGCTTTCCGGCAAACTTCCCGCCGCCGGCAAAGAAGACTCGGTCAAGGAAGGCTGTAAGCTGACCGCTGGCTCCTGCATAATAAACGGGGGAACCGATTACGATTCCGTCTATTTCCGGCAGCATGGAAAGCATTTCGTTTACCTTGTCATCAACAAAACATTTTCCGGTTTTCTGGCAGTTTCCGCAGGCAATACAACCGGCAATCGGCTTTACTCCCAGATACATAAATTTTGTTTCAATTTCGTTCTTTTCCAATGTATCCGCCACTTCTTTCAAGGCGGTGTAGGTACAGCCCTCTTTATTTGGGCTGCCATTGATTAGCAATACTTTCATTTTTTTACCTCATAATTTTTTATTAATTTGTTCAGTCATTCAACATTAATCATTATACCACCAAAATGTGAAGAAATCTACTGTCCTTTAAGATGGTTAATCAAATAATTTTAAGATTATTTTGGATAAAAGACGATCGGCGATTTGTCTGCGCCTGTTTTGTTGTGCTGATATCGTACATGATCATATAGGCGTTTATTATTTGCAGTTATAAAGCCTGAGCATTGTAGCTATTGCCTGTTCTCTTGTATAATTCATCCAAGGTGAAAATTTTCCGTTTCCGGTGCCTGCCATAACAAAGGTATCGCCGCTTTTTATTGAAGCTATGGTGTATATTGCCTGCTTTGCCCAAGATGCAAAATAGCTTTCATCAACAAATTTTGATATATTTTCACTGCCTGAAACGTTCAGAAGCGAAGCGACATTTCTAAGCATAACAGCCGACTCTTGTCTTGTTATTTTGTTGTCAGGGGCAAAAAGTTTATCATCAATGCCCGCTGTTATTTTAAGCCCGTATGCCGCCGTAACATATGGGTCGGAAACATCTGTAAATGGACTTTTTGCCGACATATCCACCTTATATCCTGTTTTTAATGAATAAACTTCCATTGCAAGGCGGCAAAATTCCTGCCTTGTTATGTTTTTCTTGTAGTTTGACTGAAGCTCTGAGGGTACAAGACCAAGAGCAATGGCATCGTTTATGCTTTTAACCGCCCAGTCGCTTGGCTCTTCTGTATTGCCTGTGCCTATAAGCTCCGCCTTTGTTTTATATTCCTTGCCGTTAAGGTCGTAATATATGGTTTCTGCGCCCTCCCAGACAGCCTCAATATATACAACTCCGTTTTCTTCTTTTACATATTTTTCGCCGTAACTCATGGCGCAAATCGGTTTATAGTTTGAATCAAGCACACCGGTTGTGGGGTCGGAATGTCCCATTATGCCTTTTACAATAATTGTGTTTCCGGGCTGAACGGTATCATCTATTGCATTATATGAGTTTTCTGTCAGAGCCTTTCCATCAGAGTCGATAACCCATACAATTTTGCCTAAATATTCGCTGCTGTAGGCGGTTTGGTCATATATATAATTTCCGTCGGCGCCTTTTAGCGGCTTTAAGAAAACTATATCGGAATTTTCGGTATTTGTGTATTTTGCATTTTTGTCATACACATCAATTTTGCCGTCAAGATAACATAAAGTATTTCCGGAATCGTTTGAGTTGATATAATAATATTTTTCATCTATCACATTGTTTAGATTGTTGTCAAGCATACCGTATAGCAAGGGATATTTGTCGCTGCTTCTGACAACAATGCCGTTTTTTAAGGCGTATACTTCGGCGTAGCCTTGTTCTTTTAATATATTGCCTTTATCGTCACATATATAGGTAAGCCCGTCGTCGCTTTTTAATGTGAAGTAGGGGGTTAAATAAAGCTCTTCCACTTCCGCTGCGGGGGTGAAGTCTGCATAAAGACAGATGCTTTTTTTTGCGTCCTGCGAATAATTTTCACAGTAAAATCTGTTGTTTCTGAATGAAATTGAAGTATATTCAAACGGTATGGCAAGATTAAGGCTTGCATCGTATATGCCGTTTTTAAAATCGCTTAGCCTTTCGGCAATAATGCTTCCTTCTGCGCCTTCAAGCTGGGCAAATTCATCATTTATAAGTTTATTTCCGTTTTTGTCGCATATAAATAATACGGTTTTTGAAGGATCTTTATCATCAATTACTTTAAGTGAATAATATTTTGTTGAATTAATTTGGCTTATATCCAAGGGCTGTGATATTTTGTTAAAGCTATTGTCGTAGTAATCCATACCATTGTCGGTAATGCAGTTGAAGGTTGAGGTATTGTCATTGTAGCTGATTTCCGAATACAAAGGCTTAACAACAATATTAAGCTGTAAATCCATAATGCCGCAGCAAAGGCTTTCTTTATCCTTAAAAACAATACCAGTACCCATTTTTTCAGCCCAAAAATAGGGCGCTTCTTTTATAACATTTCCGCCTTTATCGCAAAATTTAAACATACCGTTATCGTCGGTATAGCTGTAATAGGGGGAATCTCCTATTTGTGTCAGCTCTTGAGCATTGGCGGAAACTGCCATTATTAATGCTAAAGCAAGGGTTAAAATAATTTTTTTCATTTAATTCACCTCATAATTTATTGACTCAATTAAATAAGCCACAGATTTAAAATCCGCAAGGAAAGTATTTATGCCTTTTTCGATATCATTATATCATAATTTAAGGTTTTTTTCTACCTATAAATTTTTTAGTGACAAAGCATTAAAAATATGTATAATTAATAGTATATACTTACCGATAGGTAAATTTTTTGCCAATAAGGCTTTGTTAAAAGCCATTCAGACTGTCAAAAAAAACTGCTTTGAACAAGGAACTTAAAGCGTCGCAGACTTATAATCCGCAGTCGGAATTCACTTCCGCCGAGGAAAACAGCGAGTTTCAAGGGATTTTTAATCCCGATGGAATGAGCTGTTTATACATCTGTTTTCTCTCGAAAAAGTCCCGCAGGGATTTTTTCGACACTCAATAAGGCTTTGTTAAAAGCCATTGGTTATCGGTAAGCATAAGATCGGCAAAAATATCATTAATATAAACAGTGAGGTAAAATTTTATGAAAAATTTAATTTTTTTAATTATCAAAGGCATATTTGTAGGCGTTGCCAATATTATACCGGGCGTAAGCGGCGGTACAATCGCTGTTGTTTTGGGAATATTTGATGAAATGATTGACGCAATCAACAATTTTTTTAAGAACCCAAAAAAGCATACGGCATTTTTGGCTCCTCTCTGCATAGGGGCTGTTTTGGGCATTGTGCTTCTAAGCAAAATTATTAAATGGGGTCTTGAGAGCTTCTCTCTGCCGACAAATATGTTTTTTGCCGGTTTGGTTGTGGGCAGTATTCCTCTTATTTATGCAAAGGCAAGAGAAAATAAAGTATACTTAAAGCATTATTTAGCTGCCTTTATTTCATTTTTTATTGTAATAGCTTTTGTTGTTTTGGAAAAGGTTTTAGGCGAACCCGAAGATGGAAGCACGGTTGTTTTGTCATCTGATTTTATGTTTTTAATAAAAATGTTTTTGGGGGCGCTTGTTGCAAGTTCAGCTATGGTAATACCGGGAATAAGCGGTTCATTTGTAATGGTGCTGATAGGAATGTATGGTTATGTAATAAATGCCATAAGCTCTTTTATAGATAACATAGGAAAAAGTATTTTAATGATTGGCTCAGGAAAATTTGGATATGCGGCTGCAAATCTTTTTTTTAGCGACAGCTTCAAAATTTTGTGCGCTGTGGGCATAGGCGTTGTTTTGGGCATTATTGTTATTTCAAGAATTATTTCTTTACTTTTGAAAAAAGCGTATACTTTAACATATTTCTGCGTTTTGGGGCTTATTTTTGGCTCTTTGGTTTCAATCTTTGCCGACGGCTCAACCTATCAAAGCGGAGTTGATGCCTTAAGCATAACAGCGGCAGCGGCAGCGCTTATATTAGGCTTTATTATTGCCTTTAAACTTGGCAAAGAATGATTTTTAATTAATTCTTAGTAAAATACTTGACATTATACATATAAAGTGATATCCTAATTAAAACCAACTAAATGAGTATGATTTGGCGCAAATAAGAGGTGAGAATTATGAAAATATCGACACGGGGCCGATATGGGCTTAGAGCCATGATCGATCTTGCCGTCAATTCCAAAAGCAATGTCTGTATAAGCTTAAAAAGCATTGCCGAAAGACAGGGAATAAGTGAGCATTATCTCGAACAGCTTATGGCTGTATTAAAAAAGGCCGATTTTGTTAAAAGTATAAGAGGCTCACAAGGGGGATATATTTTAAATAAAAGCCCGGAGGATATTTCTGTAGGCGATCTTCTTAGGGCTTTGGAAGGTCCGATTAATATAGTGGAATGTGTTTCGGATAATTATACCGGAAGCTGCGGCATTAACGGCTGCGGCAACTGTGTAACAAAAAATGTTTGGGAAAAAATAAACGACAGCATTACCGAAGCGGCGGATTCTATAACGCTTCAAGAGCTTGTTAAGGATTATAAAAGCTTAAATTAAGGAGATGTTTATAAAATGGAAAATGTTATTTATTTTGATAATGCGGCTACGACAAAGGTTCGTCCGGAAGTTTTTGAGCAGATGAATAAATATTTTTCCGAAAGTTACGGAAACGGTTCTAGTATTTATAAAATCGCAAGAGAAAGCAGAAAAGCTATAGAGCAAAGCAGAGAAAAGGTAGCGGCAGCAATAAATGCCGATAAAAATGAGGTGTTTTTTACGGCAGGCGGCTCCGAATCCGATAATTGGGCGCTTAAAGGCGTTGCCGAAAGTTATTCTTCAAAGGGAAAGCATATTATAACCCTCAGCATAGAGCATCATGCGGTTTTGCATACTTGTCAGTTTCTTGAAACAAAGGGCTTTGAGGTGACTTATCTTCCCGTTGAAGAGGACGGAATAGTGGATATCAATAAACTTAAAGCCGCCATTAGAGATGATACCATTCTTATTTCCGTTATGTTTGCAAATAATGAAATAGGCTCCGTTCAGCCGATTGAGGAAATAGGCAAAATAGCAAGACAAAAGGGTATTATTTTTCATACAGATGCAGTTCAGGCTGTCGGTCATATTCCCATAGATGTAAAGGCTATGAATATAGATCTTCTTTCTATGTCAGCTCATAAATTTTACGGCCCTAAGGGCATAGGAGCTTTGTATATAAGAAAAGGAATAAAAATAACTCCGCTTATCCATGGCGGAGCGCAGGAAAAAAACAGAAGAGCGGGAACGGAAAATGTTCCGGCGATTGTCGGCATGGCTGCGGCGCTGGAGCTTACGGTAAAAGATCTTAACGAAGAATCTGCACGTTTGGCTCGTTTAAGAGATAAACTTATTGACGGCATATTAAGCTCTATACCTTATTCAAGGCTTAACGGCTCAAGAGAAAAAAGACTTCCCGGGAATGTAAATATATCATTTGAGTTTGTTGAGGGAGAATCAATACTTCTGCTTCTTGATATGAAAGGAATATGTGCTTCAAGCGGAAGCGCCTGCACCTCAGGCTCACTGGATCCTTCTCATGTGCTTCTGGCGATAGGGCTTCCTCATGAAAAGGCACACGGTTCATTAAGGCTAAGCTTAGGTATGTTTAATACAGAGCAGGAGGTTGATTTTATTTTGAAAGAGCTTCCTCCTATCATAAGCAGACTGAGAGAAATGTCGCCTTTATATGAAGATTTTTTGAAAAACAGCAAATCAGATGTAAAATAATGCATAATATATATATAGAAAAGAGGTTTTTGCAATGAATTACAGCGAAAAGGTTATGGATCATTTTATGAACCCCAGAAATGTGGGAGAGATTGAAGATGCCAGCGGTGTAGGCACTGTAGGCAACGCAAAATGCGGCGACATAATGAAAGTATATCTTAAAATAGAAGACGGAATAGTTATTGATGCTAAATTTAAAACCTTTGGCTGTGGCGCAGCGGTTGCCACAAGCTCAATGGCGACAGAGATGATAAAGGGCAAAACTATTCAGGATTCTTTAAAGATAACAAATAAAGCCGTTATGGAGGCTCTCGACGGGCTTCCGCCTGTTAAGGTGCATTGTTCCTGCCTTGCCGAAGAGGCCTTGCACGCCGCCTTATGGGATTATGCAAAGAAAAATAATATAGTTATAGAGGGGCTTAAAGAGCCTGTGGACGATATCAGCGAGCATGAAAATATTGCCCAAGAGGATTAAATTATGGCAAAAAAGGTTGTTGTGGGAATGAGCGGCGGAGTGGACAGCTCTGTTGCCGCTTATCTTTTAAAAAAACAAGGCTATGATGTTATTGGCGTCACAATGCAGATATGGCAGGATGAAAAAGAAAAAAAGCAGCATGAGAAAAATTGCTGCGGCTTAAGTGCTGTTGACGATGCAAGAGATGCCGCCTACAAGCTTGGAATAGAACACTATGTTTTAAATTTTAAAAAAGATTTTAAAAAATATGTAATAGATTATTTTATAGATGAATATCTTAATGCTTCAACCCCTAATCCCTGCATTGCCTGCAACAGGTATGTAAAGTGGGAAAGTCTTCTTTCTAAAGCAATGCTTATGGGTGCCGATTATATCGCAACGGGTCATTATGCAAAGACGGCGATAAATCCGGCTACAAAAAGATATACGTTAAAAACGGCAAATACTTCAACAAAGGATCAAACATACGCCCTATATAATTTAACCCAAAATCAGCTTGAAAAAACTCTTATGCCTATAGGAGATTATGATAAAAATGAAGTTAGAAAAATAGCGGAAGAAATAGGGCTTTCTGTTGCAAATAAGCCTGACAGTCAGGATATATGCTTTATACCCGACGGAGATTATGCGGGATTTATCAAAAAAAATACAAACGAAAAAATAAAGGAAGGCAATTTTGTAGGCATTGACGGAAAAGTTTACGGAAAGCATAAGGGAATATGCTGTTATACAATAGGTCAGAGAAAAGGCCTTGGCATAGCATTCGGAAAGCCTATGTATGTCTGCAAAATCAAAAAGGATTCAAACGAAGTTGTACTTGGCGAAAACAGCGATCTTTTTAAAAGAAATGTGCTTATTAAAAATTTTAACTATATGTCTGTTGAAGATTTTGACGGAGAAATAAGAGTTTCGGGCAAACTTAGATATTCTCAAAAAAAAGCCGATTGTATACTAAGAAAAAATGGGAAATACATAGAAGCTGTTTTTGACGAGCCGCAAAGAGCGGTTACGCCGGGGCAGGCAGGGGTTTTTTATGACGGAGATCTTCTGTTTGGCGGGGGCGTAATAGTTGAATAAATTGTTTTTTGAAGTCCTTCGTGGTTTTAAACGGAGGACTTAATTTTATTGTTAAAAATTTATAATAATGTGTTGATAATAAAAAGGTTTTAAAGTAAAATAATACTATGTGGTGTTTTATCCTATTACAGAGCTTTAAAAATAAATTTTTTATCGTCAGCTTAAAAGGCGAGAGCTTTATTGTTAAATAATTTATCGTGATTTAAGCGCTGATTTTAGAGCTTTTAGGGTAAATCGACAAAAGTCTTTGACCGAAAAATAATATAATTAGGGGGGATTTTTACATGAATTCCAACAGAAGGGATGAAAAATCTACAATTGGTGTAATTGTATTTGTAATGTTTCTTATTATAATGTCTTTGGCGTTTACGGTATTTATAACAATTAAGAAAGATCAGAAAATAATAAGCCTGCCCCAAGTAAACGTCAGTATCTTAAGTGACGACGGAACAGAAGCATCAAACGTTTCGGCTACATTTTCAATCAAAACATCCGATAAAAAGCTTCAGAATACGGCTAAAGACGTTATCAGCACAGATGTTGTTGAGGCAATGGAAAATGTTGATTATGAAACATTAAATAAAGACGGAGTTGATTCGGATTACGTTAAGTCTGTTGTTAAAGAAAGCTTAAGTAAAAAGTATGGCTCGGAGGCTATTGAAGAGATTTATGTTACAGATTTTATAAACGATGTAAAAATTCCGTCAAAGAATGACCAGGATAATGCAAACAACAATAATGTAAGCAAAACAATGAAAGGTCTGTTTAAGAATATGAATTAGGAGCTTATATGAAATTTAAAATTTTGGATATGCTTATATCAAGCGATGATTTTTTATCGGGCGAAGCTATTGGAAATAAACTTAATATATCGAGAGCTGCGGTTAATAAAAATATTTCAAAGCTAAAACAAATGGGCTATAAGATAAACGCCGTAAACAATAAAGGCTATAAGCTTATTAAAGAATATGATATATTAAATAATTTTGAGCTTGAAAAAGGCCTTGAAACAAAATTTTTAGCCCGTAAATCGGCTTATTTTGACGAGATAGATTCAACAAATGAGCAGGCAAAAGCAATGGCTGCCGACAATGAAAACGGTTTTATGGTTTTCAGCGACAGCCAAAGCGCCGGAAAGGGCAGGCTCGGTAGAATATGGCAGTCCGAAAAAGGAAAGGCGCTTTATTTCAGCTTTGTTTTAAAGCCTAAAATCGAACCTAATCAAGCGCCGGTTATTACTTTAATATGCGCCGTTGCCGTTGCAAGAGCAATAAAAAAATTATCGGGGCTTGATGTTAAAATAAAATGGCCAAACGATATCGTTGTAAACGGCAAAAAATTAGTAGGAATTTTAACCGAAATGAGTGCCGAAATCGATATGATTAAATATATTGTTGTCGGTATAGGAATAAACGTAAACAATTCCTGCTTTGATGATGAGATTGCTTTTAAAGCCACTTCTTTATTTATTGAAAGCGGAAAAAGCTTTTCAAGAATTAAAATTTTACAACAATGCCTTAAAGAGATAGAAAACTGTTGGTTTGTTTTTGAGAAAGAGGGCTTTTCGCCTTTCAGAGATGAATATAAAAAGCTTTGTGCAAATATAGGTATGCAGGTTAAGCTTGTAAACAAAGAAATTACAGCAGCGGCAGTTGATATAAGCCAAAACGGCGAGCTTGTTTTGGAAACGGAAAAGGGAGAAAGGATAAAGGTTTTTGGCGGCGAAGTATCCATAAGACGAGCCGACGGAGCCTATATTTAAATTATATTATGAAAAAAACGGTTTTAAATGCAGCAAGCTGCTATAATAAAAAATATTTTCTTAATCCGGATTATAATGATATGCCGGAGGCTGTTAAAAATGATATAAAAACAATAACGGTTTGTTTGGCTGAAAAGCTGCATTGTATTTTTACGATAGGCTTTTATGAGGACGGAACTCTTTATTTTGAAACAGCAGGTACGGAAAATGATTTTGATTATGATGAGATAGGGGCAGGGCTTGAGATACAAAAGCTTGAAAGAGAGCAAAACGAGCTTATAAAAAGCCTTAGCCTTTGGTATCTGTATAAAATAAAAAATAAAAATTCTCCGAAAGGAAGCAAAAATGAAAATCGGTAATTTAGAGTTAAAAAACAATGTTTTCCTTGCGCCTATGGCAGGCGTAACCGACAGAGCTTTTAGGATCATATGCGCCGAAAAGGGCTGCGCTCTTGCCTACACGGAGATGGTCAGTGCAAAGGGGCTTTTTTATGAAAGTAAAAATACATTTAATCTTTTAAAAATCGATGGCGAAGAGTCAACGGCAGTCCAGCTTTTTGGAAGCGACCCCAAAATTATGGCGGAAATGGCAAAAAAAATTCAAGATTATCCTATTTCTCTTTTTGATATAAATATGGGCTGTCCGGCGCCAAAGATTGTTAAAAACGGCGAGGGCTGCGCTCTTATGCTTAATCCCCAAAGGGTTGGAGAAATAGTTTATGCCGTAAGCTGCGCCGTTGATAAGCCCGTAACTGTAAAAATAAGAAAAGGCTTTAACGATGAAAGCGTAAATGCAGATGAAATTGCCGAAATTGCCGAGAAAAACGGAGCTGCCGCCGTTGCTGTCCATGGCAGAACAAGACAGCAGTATTACAGCGGCGCCGCCGATTGGGATATAATAAAAAAAGTAAAGCGAAAAGTTAAAATACCGGTAATAGGAAACGGAGATATAACAACACCTCAGAGCGCAAAAAAAATGCTGGATTATACAGGCTGCGACGCTGTTATGATAGGGCGGGGCGCACAAGGAAATCCTTGGATTTTTTCAAGGATACTGAAATATCTTAATGACGGCGTGCTTTTGCCTGAGCCAAGCTTTGGCGAAAGGCTGTCTCTCGCATTAAGACATCTTGATATGCTTATAGAGGATAAAGGCGAATTTATTGGTATAAGGGAAATGAGAAAGCATTTAAGCTGGTATACAAAGGGTATGCCAAACAGCGCCGAGCTGAGAGTTTCGGCAAATAAAACTCAGAGCGCACAAAGTCTTAAGCAGCTTTTAATAAGCTTTGCCGATACGCTTCAATAATAAGATATTCAATTTTAAGAAAGGCTGATTTTATGGATAAATTTAAGGTTGTTTCAAAATTTAAGCCCACAGGCGATCAGCCTGCTGCCGTTAAGAGCCTGAGCGAAGGTTTTTTAAACGGAAAAAAATTTCAAACCTTGCTTGGGGTTACAGGCTCCGGAAAAACTTTTACAATGGCAAACGTTATTGAAAAGCTAAACAAACCTACCCTTGTTATAGCGCACAATAAAACGCTTGCCGCTCAGCTTTATAACGAATTTAAAGAATTTTTTCCCGAAAATGCGGTGGAATATTTCGTTTCTTACTATGATTATTATCAGCCTGAGGCATATGTTCCTCAAACAGATACTTATATAGAAAAGGATTCGTCAATTAACGATGAAATAGACAAGCTCAGACATTCCGCAACAGCCGCACTGTTCGAAAGAAAGGATGTATTGATAGTAGCAAGCGTATCTTGTATTTATGGTTTGGGAGATCCCATAGATTATAATAAAATGGTTCTTTCTTTAAGAACGGGTATGGTTAAGGACAGAGATGAAATTTTAAGAAAGCTTGTTGATATTCAGTATAACAGAAATGATTTGAATTTTGTCAGGGGCAGCTTTAGGGTAAGGGGCGATGTTGTGGAAATATTTCCGGCAGGCTCATCCGATACGGCGCTGAGAGTTGAATTTTTCGGCGATGAAATAGACAGAATCTCTGAAATAGATGCCCTTACATCTGAGGTTACCGGCATAAGAAAACATATAACCGTTTTTCCTGCTTCTCATTATGTTACAAGCGCCGAAAAAATGAAATTGGCTGTAAAATCGATACAGCAGGAGCTTGAAGAAAGGCTTGATGAGCTTAAAAGAGAGGATAAGCTTTTGGAAGCCCAAAGGCTTGCCCAGAGGACGAATTATGATATAGAAATGATGCTCGAAATGGGGTTTTGCTCAGGAATAGAGAATTATTCAAGGCATCTTTCACAGCGCCCTGCCGGAAGTACTCCTCATACACTTATCGATTATTTCCCTGATGATTTTTTGATTATAATTGATGAATCTCATGTTACAATACCCCAAATAAGAGGAATGTATGAGGGGGATCGCTCAAGAAAGCAAAACCTTGTTGATTTTGGCTTTAGGCTTCCTTCTGCGCTGGATAACAGACCGCTTAAATTTGATGAATTTGAGAAAAAAATAAATAAAATACTTTTTGTTTCTGCAACACCCAATACTTATGAAAACGAACATTCTCAAAATGTTGCCGAACAGATTATAAGGCCTACCGGCTTGTTGGATCCAATGGTTGAAATAAGGCCTGTAAAGGGTCAGATCGATAATCTTATAGGTGAAATAAACAAAGTTACGGCTAAAAAACAAAAGGTTCTTGTTACAACGCTTACCAAAAAAATGGCGGAGGATCTTACGGATTATCTCAGAGAAAGCGGAATAAGAGTTAAATATCTTCACTCTGATATAGATACGCTTGAAAGGCTTGAGATAATAAGAGATTTAAGGCTTGATGTTTTTGATGTTCTTGTCGGCATAAATCTGTTAAGAGAAGGGCTTGATATACCCGAGGTTTCTCTTATAGCAATACTGGACGCCGATAAGGAGGGCTTTCTTCGCTCGGAAACCTCTCTTATACAGACAATAGGAAGGGCAGCAAGAAATGCCGAGGGCAGAGTTATAATGTATGCGGAAACTATGACCTGTTCTATGGAGGCGGCGCTTAATGAAACAAACAGAAGAAGAAATATTCAGCAGGAGTATAACATAAAGCATGGAATAACGCCTAAAACAATAGTTAAAAAGGTTCATGAGATAATAAAGGCAACAGAAGCGGTTGACAGCCGTAAAAAAACTCTTTTGGAAAAGGATCCTGAATCCATGAGCATTGAAGAGCTGAATAAAGCCGTAAAAAAGCTTGAAAAAGATATGAAAAAGGCTGCCGCAGAGCTTAATTTTGAAAAAGCCGCCGAATTTAGAGATGAAATTTTAAAGCTTAAAGAATTTATGAGGACTGATTAAACAATGCAGAAAAATAAGATTGTTATAAGAGGAGCAAGAGAGAATAATTTAAAAAACGTTAATCTTGAAATACCAAGAAATAAGTTTGTTGTATTTACAGGAGTCAGCGGATCGGGAAAGTCAAGCCTTGCCTTTGATACCATCTATGCCGAGGGGCGCAGAAGATATGTTGAAAGCCTTTCGTCTTATGCAAGAATGTTTTTGGGTCAGATGGACAAGCCTGATGTAGACAGTATAGAGGGATTGTCGCCCGCTGTTTCGATAGATCAAAAGACGACTAACAATAATCCTCGTTCAACCGTTGGCACAGTAACGGAAATTTATGACTATCTAAGGCTTTTATTTTCGAGAGCCGGCGTGCCGCATTGTCCGAAATGCGGAAAAGAAATAAAAAAACAAACGGTAGATCAGATTGTCGATAAAATTAAATCTCTGGGAAACGGAGCTAAAATTCAGCTTCTCGCCCCTGTTGTAAAGGCAAGAAAAGGTCAGCATACAAAGATTTTGGAAGATGCCAAAAAAAGCGGATATGTAAGGGTAAGGGTTGACGGCAGTATTTATGACTTAAGTGAAGAAATAAAGCTTGAAAAAAATAAAAAACACAGCATAGAAATTGTTGTTGACAGAATTGTTGTAAAAGATGGCATAGGGAAAAGACTTACAGAATCTGTTGAAGCTGTTATGGCGTTAAGCGGAGGGACTCTTATTGTTGATGAGCCGGGAAAAGGAGAGCTTGTATTCAGCCAAAACTTTGCCTGCCCCGAATGTGGAATAAACATCGACAGTATCGAACCCAGAATGTTTTCTTTTAA
This sequence comes from uncultured Clostridia bacterium, assembly GCA_947630475.1. GTDB lineage: Bacteria > Bacillota > Clostridia > Lachnospirales > CAG-274 > CANRHR01. The sequence continues at coordinate 43,412 of CANRHR010000008.1, forward strand.
TAATCCGGCAGGAGCCTGCCCCGAATGCACAGGCCTTGGAGTTAAGCTTATTTTTGATGAAGATTTGATTGTACCCAACAAAAATTTAAGCATATCGCAGGGAGCAATAACAGTGTGGGGCTGGAACAACAGCTCAAACGACGGCAGTATGAGCAATTCGGTTTTTTCAGCTCTTGCCAAAAAATATAATTTCAGTCTTGATACTCCTTATGAGGATCTTAGCGATGAAGTAAGAAATATACTTATGTACGGCGACGGCAGCACCTTAGAGGTTGAATATATAAGCGCAGGAATTAAAAAATATTATCCTTACGAATTTGAAGGGATAATAGGAAGCGTTTCAAGAAGATATAAAGAAACTTCATCCGAAACGGCAAGGCAGGAATATGAAGAGTTTATGACAGATATAGAATGTCCTTCCTGCAAGGGTCAAAGGCTTAAGCCCGAAATTCTTGCCGTTACCGTAGGCGGAAAAAACATATCCGATGTAACTAAGCTTTCGGTTAAGCAGGCAAAGCGCTTTTTTGAAGAGATAAAATTAAGTGAAAAACAAAGGCTTATATCAGCCCAAATTTTAACCGAAATTAATGCAAGATTAGGCTTTATGTATGACGTCGGTTTGGATTATCTTACCCTCTCAAGGTGCGCAGGCACTCTTTCCGGCGGCGAGGCGCAGAGAATAAGGCTTGCAACACAGATAGGCTCCGGTCTTGTCGGTGTTTTGTATATTTTGGATGAACCAAGTATAGGGCTTCACCAGAGAGATAACGACAAGCTTTTAAATACTCTTAAAAATTTAAGGGATATAGGAAACTCTCTTATTGTTGTAGAGCATGATGAAGATACTATGCTTGAGTCTGATTATATTGTAGATGTCGGGCCCATGGCGGGCAGCAGAGGCGGAGAAATTGTTTTTGCCGGAACGCCGAATAAGCTTTTAAACTGTAAAAAATCAATAACGGGGGATTATTTAAGCGGAAGAAAAAAGATAGAGGTGCCAAAAGAAAGAAAGCCTGTTGAAAATAAGCTTGTTATTAAAGGCGCCGCTGAAAATAATCTAAAAAATATCGATGTTGAAATACCGTTGGGAATGCTTGTTTTGGTAACAGGCGTTTCAGGCTCGGGCAAAAGCTCTCTTGTAAATCAAATTTTATATAAAAGCCTTGCAAGAGATTTGAACAGGGCTAAGGTTAAGCCCGGCAATTATAAAGAAATTACGGGTACGGAAATGCTCGATAAAATAATAGCCATTGATCAGTCGCCCATAGGCAGAACGCCGAGATCGAACCCGGCAACATACACAGGTCTTTTTGATATCATAAGAGATGTTTTTGCACAATGCCCCGAAGCAAAGCTTAGAGGATATTCAAAGGGAAGATTCAGCTTTAATGTTAAAGGAGGACGCTGTGAGGCGTGCGGAGGAGATGGCATAATTAAAATCGAAATGCATTTTTTGCCCGATGTCTATGTTCCGTGTGAGGTATGCGGCGGCAAACGCTATAACAGAGAAACTCTCGAGGTTAAATATAAAGGAAAAACTATATCGGATGTTTTGGATATGACTATCGAAGAGGCTTATGTTTTTTTTGAAAATCAGCCGCGGCTTAAAGAAAAGCTTCAGGTTATGTGTGACGTAGGCTTGGGCTATATAAAGCTTGGACAATCATCAACAACACTTTCGGGCGGCGAGGCTCAAAGAGTTAAGCTGGCGGCGGAGCTTAGCCGCAGAAGCACAGGCAAAACAATTTATGTTTTGGACGAGCCTACAACGGGGCTTCACAGCGCTGATGTCCATAGGCTTGTAGGGATATTAAAAAAGCTTGCCGAGGGAGGAAACAGCGTAATTGTTATAGAGCATAATCTTGATGTTATAAAAACGGCGGATTATATTATAGATTTAGGCCCTGAAGGCGGCGACGGCGGCGGAGAAATTGTTGCCGTCGGAACACCTGAAGAAATTTGCAGAGTCGAAAAATCATATACAGGCAGGTATCTTAAAAAAATTCTTCAAAGATGACAAATTTATACGAGAGGATATTTAAATGAAAAAGGTTATTTCAAACTATATCAATTGCAGAAATGCTATTTTAAGAAGATTTGAATGTGATCAGGATTATTACGTTAAGCCTATTGAAGAATACAATTGGAAAATCAGAGAAAATCAAGGCATTTATTTCCTGCTGTATTGGAAAGGCAACGGGAAAGTGAATCAATGCGTCATAGTAAAAAAGGATAACATACCCTATGTTATGAAAGAAAGAGATTATACTATGATTGTATGTATAGAATGTGTTAAAGTTGCGATAATTGCTTTAAATGACAAAGAGGTTTTTTATGACTGAAAAACAAATTGATCAAATATTAAAAGAGCTTATATGTACAGATATAATCGAAGCTTCACAAATACCTGATATTCCGCTTTATATGGATCAGGTAACAACATTTGTTGAAGATCATCTGAGTTCGCTTAAAAGAAATGAGAATGACAAAATATTGACCAAAACTATGATAAATAACTACACAAAATTTGGTCTTATTAATCCTCCCATAAAAAAGAAATACGATAAAAACAGTATAATTAAGCTTATTTTAATTTATTATTTTAAAAATATAATTTCTATAAACGATATAAAAGAAATTTTAACAGGATTTGAAGAAGATAAAAATCAATTTTATTATGATTTTTTTACAAAGCTTCAGCAGTATGACAATGAGGATATGCTTAAGAGCTTATCGGCTGAAGCAGACAGGCTGTTTGATGAGGATACGGATGAAAAAACCGGCTGCCTTTTTATAGCTCTTATGCTGATAAATCAGGCAAATATAAGAAAACAGGCGGCTGAAAGGCTGATAGACAAATACTTATCGGATGGAGATAACGATGGAAAAAAGAAAGCTGATAAGAAAAATTGATTTTTGGCTGATATTCGGCTTTGTTGTTATAGCATTGGCTTTTTATTCGGCATATAATTTTTTTAATCGATCGATGGCTGTAAAAGCCGAATTGGTTATAGACGGAACAACAGTAAAAGAGATTTCATTATCCGAAGATAAAATTTTTAATTTAGAGCAGGCGCCTAATATTACATTTGAGGTAAAAAACGGCAGAATAAGGTTTAAACAATCAGACTGTCCGGATAAAATCTGTGTTAAAACAGGCTTTATTTCAAAAACCGGACAAATGGCTGTTTGTCTGCCAAACAAGGCTTCTATAAAAATAGTGGGATATAAAGATGATATCGACAGCGCTGCCGGCTAAGACAAAAACAGGTGTATTATATGAAAAAAACCAAAAAGCTCACCTTTAGAGCAATTCTTTTGACAATGATTATAGTTCTTTCAATTTTTGAAGCATCGCTTCCGCCCATGCCTTTTCTTCCGCCGGGGGTAAAGATTGGGCTTGCCAATGTTGTGGCAATGTATGCTTTGTTTTTTATAGGCAAATCTACAGCGTATGCATTAAGTGTGGCAAAATCAGTATTTGTTTTTATTTCAAGGGGTGTTGTTGCCGGATTTTTGAGTATATGCGGAGGTATGCTTTCCATAACGATTATTGTTTTAATAGTTATTATTTTTAAAAACAAGCTCTCATATGTGGCTATAAGTATTTTTGGCGCGGTTTTTCATAATATAGGTCAGATTATAGCTTGTTTTTTTATCCTTGAGAGCAGCTATATTTTTTATTATATACCGTTTTTGATTTTATCCGGAGTTATTATGGGAACGGTTACGGGGATAGCGCTTAAAAGCATAATGCCGGCGTTGGATAAGCTTGGTTTGATTTTAAACGACAAGCGTTAGAAAACGTTGACCGGCAAGCGTAGTGCATCATTTCGTTTAAATAAAAGCAAAGGAAATTATAAAATGAGCAAAATTTTAAGATTTATTTTGTCGGTTTTTATGATTATCTTATCAGGCTGTTCTTTTAATAATATATCTGAAAAAAGATATAATGAAGAATATTTTTCCTATTTTGATACATATTCAGTTTTTGAATGTTATGCGAAAAATGAGGATGAATTTAAAATCTATTCCGATATTGTAAAAAATGAGCTTGAGAAATATCACAGCTATTTTGATATATATAATGAATATCCTCAGCTTAACAACATAAAGACTGTTAATGATAATGCAGGAATAAAGCCTGTTGAGGTTAATGAAGAAATTTTAAATTTAATTGAAGAGTGTCAAAACTGTTATGAGCAAACAGAAGGAGCGTTTAATATTGCGATGGGCTCTGTTTTAAGGCTGTGGCATGACGAAAGAGCAGCGGCGGAAGAAAATCCCGATTTGGCAAAACTTCCGGATATGGATAACCTTAAAGAAGCTGCAAAGCATATCTCTTTTGACAACATTGAGCTTGATAAGGACAATTCAACCGTATTTATCTCAGACAGTAAAGAAAGCCTTGATCTTGGGGCGATTGCCAAAGGCTATGCCGCAAAAAAAACGGTTGAAAAACTTAAAGAGGCAGGAGTTGATTCGGCGCTTTTAAATCTCGGCGGAAATGTTTGCGTAATAGGCAAGCCGCATGATAAAGATAAATGGGTAATAGGGATTGAGAATACAGATGAAGAAAATAATATTATAATTGCCGATAAGGTTTATGTAAATGATACGGCTGTTGTATCGAGTGGGGATTATCAAAGGTTTTATACTGTTGACGGAAAAAATTACCATCACATAATAGACAGCAAAACCCTTATGCCATCGGAAGAATTTAAGGCAGTTACCGTTATCTGCAAGGACAGTTGTATTGCCGATATGCTTTCAACCTCGCTTTTTGTAATGCCTGTAAGCGATGGCAAAAAGCTTGCCGAAGATTATGGCGCCGAAGCCGTTTGGTACCATAAAAACGGCGATATTGACAAAACTTCGGGTTACGAGGATTACTTGACCGATTAAAGGAGGTAAAATTTATGCTTTTAAGCATAGGTATTGTTTTTATTTTGGGTATGCTTTTTGGTTGGATTTTTAAAAAGCTTAATCTTCCCGGACTCCTTGGAATGCTTATTGTCGGTATATTGCTGGGGCCGTATTCTTTAAATATTTTATCCGATAAGCTTATTTTGATTTCGGCGGATTTAAGGAAAATAGCTCTTATAATTATTCTTACAAGAGCGGGCTTAAATTTAAACATAAACGAGCTTAAAAGGGTAGGGCGTTCGGCTGCGCTGCTTTGTTTTTTGCCTGCCCTTGCGGAAATTTGCGGCGCTGTTTTGATTGCTCCGAGGCTGCTTAATTTAAGCATTGCCGAAGCTGCTGTTTTGGGAAGTGTTACGGCGGCTGTTTCACCTGCCGTGGTTGTGCCTAAGATGCTTAAATTAATGCAGGAAAAATATGGAACCGATAAGGGTATTCCTCAGATGATAATGGCAGGCGCTTCGGTTGATGACATTTTTGTTATAGTTTTATTTACCTCTTTTGTATCGGTGGTTTCGGGAAACAATGTTAATTTTGGAGATTTTTTGAAGATACCGGTTTCTATAATAACAGGCATTGCTGTCGGCTGTATATTCGGAGCGGCTTTAAGCGTATTTTTTAAAAAATTTCATATAAGGGACAGCTTAAAGGTATTGATAATTTTAAGTCTTTCGTTTATTCTTGTAAGCGCCGAAGATGTTATAAGCTCATATATAGGCTTTTCGGGGCTTTTGGCAGTAATGGCGTTTGGGATTGTTTTTAACAGAAAAAATAAGCAAGCCGCAGAAAGGGTTTCGGTTAAATATTCAAAGCTTTGGATAGGAGCCGAAATCATGCTTTTTGTACTTGTTGGGGCAGAGGTAAATATAAGTTATGCTTTAAGGCTTGGGGTTGTATCCGTTGTTGCAATATTTCTGCTGCTTATATTCAGAATGGCGGGAGTGTTTGTATGTATGTTAAAAACAGAGCTTAATTTTAAACAAAGATTGTTTTGCATGATTTCTTATTCTCCCAAGGCTACCGTTCAGGCAGCCATAGGCGCAATCCCATTAAGCATGGGACTTTCCTGCGGAGATACCGTTCTTTGTGTTGCTGTTATTTCTATATTGATTACAGCGCCGTTGGGAGCGTTTTTTATTGATTTTACCTATAAAAAGCTGTTAAATAAAAGTACGGCTTAACATTTTGATAATACAAAGGATCTTTAATAATATGGAATTTATAATAATAGGCTCCGGAACGGGAAGCCCTTTCGTTTTGACCGATGAAGCAAAGGACGCTGTTTTAAAATGCGGCGCAGTTTTTTCAACAGAAAGAATAGCATATACTTTTAAAGCCTTAAGAAGCGACATAAAGTCTGTGCCGTATAATGAGCTTTTTAATTCGGCTATAGGCTGCGGCTGTGATAATGTAGGCATTTTGGTAAGCGGCGACGTTGGCTTTTTCAGCGGCGCAAAGTCATTAAAGGCAAGGCTTGAAAAGTATGGAAGCGTAAGGCTGATTTGTGCGCTTAGCTCTATGCAGTATTTTTTTTCAAAAATAGGAATGAGCTATGAGGATTGTGTTTTTTTAAGCGCTCATGGCAGAGAAACAGGAATCATCGGGGCGGCAAGCTATAATAAAAAAGTTTTTGTTTTGACAGGAGGAGGAAACTGCCGTAAAATTTTAAATGAGCTTGACAGCTTTAATATGGGATTTTTATATGCATATATCGGAGAAAACCTGTCGCTTGAAAACGAAAGAATTATACAGGGAAGAGTTTGCGAGTTAAAAGATAATGATTATGCCGAGTTAGCTGTTATTCTTATTGTTAACAATGAGGCTGCCGATAAAAGCATAATGTTTAAGGACAGTGACTTTATAAGAAGCACGGAGCCGTTAATACCTATGACAAAAGAGGAGATACGATATATAATTCTTGGAAGGCTTAATATAAAGCCAAACTTTGTATGCTGTGATATAGGAAGCGGAACAGGCTCCGTAAGCATAGAAATGGCAAAAAAGGCGTACAGAGGTATGGTTTACAGCGTTGATAAAAGCCGTGATGCGGTTTTGCTTTTAAAAGAAAATATAAAAAAAACAGGCTGCTATAATATAAAGCCCTTTGAAGGGGAGGCTTTGGATGTTATAAAAAATCTTCCGAATGTCGACGCTGTTTTTATAGGCGGCGGAGGAAAGGAGATTAAAAAAATAATAAAGGCATCATTTGAAAAAAATCAAAAAGCAATTACAATGGTGAGCGCTGTAAGCTTGGAAACGGCTTTCAGAGCATCGGAGGCCTTTGATGAGCTTGGCATAAAAAATAAAGAAATTATAACCGTAAATTCTTCAAGAGGCAGGAATATAGGAGGGCTGACGGTTATGAAAGCAAATAATCCCATAACCTTAATAAGCGGGGGCGGAGTTTATGATTCTTAATTTTCCCCGTATAATTATAGCTGCCGCAGGCAGTACGGCAGGAAAAACAACGATAACCTGCGGTATTTTGAGGGCTTTAAAAAACAGAAACATAAAGGCTTGTCCCTTTAAAATAGGCCCCGATTATATAGATCCTATGATTCATAAAATAGCCTCCGGTGAAAAATCAAGGAATTTGGATCTTCTGCTTATGGGAAGAAACGGTATTTTTAATTCTTTGTATAATTTTGGAGCAAAAAGCGATATCTCAATAATAGAAGGAGTTATGGGCTATTATGACGGCATAGGAACAACAAGCGATGCATCGGCCGCCGATATAGGCAATATAACTCAAACGCCTTGTGTGCTTGTTTTTAACCCAAACGGAATGGCTGTTTCCTGCGCCGCCGCTTTAAAGGGATTTTTGGAATTTAGACAAAATACTGTAAGGGCTGTTATTTTAAATAATATTAAGCCGTCTATTTTAAATTATTATAAAAATATTATAGAAAATGAGCTTGGGCTTGAAGTTTTGGGGTGTTTGCCGTTTGACGAAGAGATAAGCTTTAAAAGCAGGCATTTAGGGCTTATTGCAGATGAAACCGAGAGCATTGATAAAAAAATAAATAAAGCTGCACAGCTTTGCAGTGAATATATCGATACAGACAGACTTTTGGAAATTGCAAAAACAGCCGGAAAGCCTGAATTTGAAAAAATTTATATAAAAAACATTTTAAGCCGTAAAGTTAAAATTGCCGCAGCTTATGATAATGCATTTTGCTTTTATTATGAAGATAATTTGGAAATTTTGAGAAAAATGGGGGCGGAGCTTGAATTTTTTTCTCCTATTGCCGATAAAAAACTTCCGGATAATATATCCGGCATATATATCGGAGGAGGCTATCCCGAGCTTTACTTAAAAGAATTATCAGAAAATATTTTTATAAAAGACGCTATTCGCTCCTCGGTTAAAGCGGGAATGCCTATTATTGCGGAATGTGGCGGCTTTATGTATTTGCAGGAAAGCATTGAGTACAAATTAAAAAAGTATGATATGTGCAAAATAATAAAAGGAAGATGCCGTATGAGTGACAGGCTTTCAAATTTTGGATATTTTAAGCTTAAGGCAAATACAGACAATATGCTTTTTAAAAAAGATTGCGAGGTTAATGCGCATGAGTTTCATTATTCCGAAAGCGACAATAACGGAAGCTGCTTTACGGCTGAAAAAATCGGCTCGGGTAAAAAAAGAAACTGTATTTTCGCCGATAACAATATTTTTGCCGGTTATCCTCATGTAAATTTCTATGGCTGCTTAAATGCGGCGCATAATTTTTTAAAAGCTTGTGAAAGGTGGGGCTTAAGTGAAAATTGAACAGGCTCTCAGTTTAATAAAAAAACCGGATTCAGGCTCGATGAAAAAAGCTCAAAATCGTTTTGACACTCTTGCAAAGCCGTTAAAAAGCCTTGGGCTTTTGGAGGATTCGATTATAGCCATAGCAGGTATACAGAGAAGCGAAAACATAGACATAAGCAAAAAATGCATAGCTGTTTTCTGTTCTGACAACGGAATAGTATCAAGAGCAGTTACCCAGTGCGGTCAAGAGATTACGGCAAAAGTATGTGAAGAAATTTCTCTGGATAAAACATCTATATGCAATATTGCTCAATTTGCAGGGGCTGATGTTATACCTGTAGATGTAGGAATATACCGAGAGGTTGAAGGCAAAAAAATAATAAATAAAAAAATTGCCTATTCTACAAAGGATTTTACCCTTGGAGCGGCTATGACAAGACAAGAGGCGATAAAGTCGATTGAAACCGGTATAGATTTGGCGTTTTACTTTAAAAAGCTTGGCTATAATTTTATGGCGGCGGGCGAAATGGGGATAGGAAACACCACTACAGCCGCAGCCGTTTGCTCTGTGATTTTGGAAACAGATCCCCAATACATAACAGGAAAGGGAGCGGGTTTATCAGATGAGGGTTTAAAACGAAAAATAGAGGTTATTAAAAAAGGAATTGAAGTAAATAACCCTGATAAAAATGACCCCATAGATGTTTTATCAAAGCTTGGCGGTTTCGATATAGGCGCAATGGCAGGCTTTTATATAGGCTGTGCCGCCTGCAAAACGGCTGTTGTTATGGATGGGGTTATATCCTGCACAGCGGCTCTGATTGCCGTTAAGATTTCTGATGAAGTAAAGGATTATATTTTGCCATCTCATATGTCGTCAGAGCCTTTGGGAAGAATTTTACTTGAAAAGCTTAACAAAAAGCCTTTGATATGCGCACAAATGCATCTTGGCGAAGGAACGGGGGCGGCGGCTTCGTTTTTGCTTTATGATCTTGCCGATAATTTTTATAAAAAAATGTATTCGTTTGGCGATATGGATATGCAGGCATATAAGCCGCTTTAAAAGCTTTTATACAGAGGAGAAATTATAAATGCTGATTTTGATAACAGGCGGTGCATCATGCGGAAAATCCGAGTATGGCGAAAATTTGTTAAATAATTATGACAAAAAGCTTTATATAGCCACAATGAAACCTATTGGCTCGGAAGAAAAAGAAAAAATAAAAAAGCACAAAAATATGCGTTATGATAAAAATTTTAAGACAATTGAAATTTATGAAAATATAAAAGATATGACAATCGAAGACAGTTTTGGCGGAATAATTTTTGAATGTATTTCAAACGCATTGGCAAATGAAATGTTCAGCTTAAACAAAAACAGTGTTTTTGATATTGTAAATGCGGTTAAATATATAAGCTCAAAATGCAGCGCCGCTGTTGTTATAACGAGCGAAGTCGGTTTGGACGGTATAAAATACGATGATTTTACAGAGGAATATATAAAAAAAATGGCTGAAATTAATGCAAAGCTTTCAGATATTGCCGATGCTGTGATAGAAATGGTTTTTGGTATACCTGTGTTTTTAAAGGGAGAAATTTAAAATGAAATCTTTAATAGACGGTTTTTTTGTTTCCGTTTCTATGTACAGTATTATACCTGTTAAAAAAAATATAATCTGGGATAAAAATTCGATGAAGTATGCTTTTTGCTTTTTGCCTTTTATCGGCGCTTTGGCAGGAGGAGCGGAACTTTTGTGGCTTTTTTTATGCATAAAATTAGATTTGGATAAAAATTTGTATGCTGCTTTTTCAACTGCCATTCCTATTATAATTACAGGAGGAATACATATAGATGGTTTTTTAGATACTGCTGATGCATATTTCTCTTATGCCGATATAAGCAAAAAACTTGAAATATTAAAAGATCCTCATATAGGCGCTTTTTCTCTTATATATTACGGTATTCTGATTTTGTGTGAATTTGGGCTTTATTCTCAGCTTTATTCATGCTTTAAATATAAATATGCTTTGGCTTTAAGCTTTGTAATTAGCAGAGCAATGGGTGGCTTGATTGTTGTTTCAACAAAGTGTGCGGACGGTTCTCAAAGCGCAAAAATTTTTTCCGAAAATGCGGATAAAAATACTGTAAAGGCTGTTTTGTGGATTATTGCTGCGGTGATATTTGTTTTTAACGGTTTTTATTATGGTTTTTTTGGCGTTTTTATGTCGGCAATTTTTATTGCATTTTATTTTTATTATAAAAAAATGTGCCGTGTTAAATTTGGCGGAATAAATGGAGATATGGCAGGCTGCTTTATAATATTGTCAGAGCTTGCGGCGTTAGCGTTATGCTGTTTTGGAGGTGCGGTTATATGATACTGATTATAGGAGGAAGAGCGGAGGATAAAATTAAATTTTGCAGGCAAAGATTTAAGGCTAAAAATGAAGAGATCCTTGAAAGTCTATATGATTTTATAAAAGCGGAATATGAAAAATTATCCGAAGATGAAATATTAAGCTATATTTTCGGATTTAAAATAATTGCGGCGGATGAAATAGGCTGCGGTATAGTTCCTATGGATAAAAAAGAGAGAATATTCAGAGATTTTTACGGCAGCATATGCTGCAAGGCCGCCAAAAGGGCGGATACGGTTATAAGGCTGATATGCGGCTTGGAGCAGGTATTAAAGGATAAGGGAGAATAAAGATGGCGTTAAGCTTGGTTTTGGCTTTTGTTTTAGATTATATAATAGGAGATCCTCCGTGGCTTTGGCATCCGATTAGGGCAATAGGGCTTTTGATATCCTGCGAAGAAAAAATCATAAGAAAAAGTTTTCCCAAATCCGTAAAAGCCGAAAGAATAGGGGGAGCTGTTCTTTTTTTTACGGTTTGCGTTATTTGCTTTATTATACCTTTTGCTGTTTTATATTTGGCGTTTAGAGTTAATTTTTGGCTTGGCTTTATTTTGAATACCGCTTTTTGCGCACAGATTTTTGCCGCAAACTGCCTTAAAAAAGAAACAACAAAGGTTTATAATGCGCTTAAAAATAATGATATAGATAAGGCAAGGATAAATATATCATATCTTGTGGGAAGAGATACCGAAAATTTAGACGACAAAGGCATAATAAAGGCTGCCGTTGAAACAATTGCGGAAAATACCTCTGACGGGGTCGTTGCACCTATGCTTTATATGGCTGTAGGAGCGGCGCCGCTTGGGTTTTTATATAAGGCGGTAAATACGCTTGATTCTATGGTTGGCTATAAAAATGAAAAATATATTAATTTTGGCAAATTTTCGGCTAAGGCGGATGATTTGTTTAATTTTTTGCCGTCAAGAATTACAGCGTTGTTTATGGTTTTGTCATCGTTTTTTTTGGGTCTTGATTATAAAAATGCATTTAAAATTTACAAAAGAGACAGAAACAAACACTCAAGCCCCAATGCCGGGCAGACGGAAAGCGCTGTCGCCGGTGCGCTTGGAATACAGCTTGGCGGAGATGCTTATTATTTTTCAAAATTATATAAAAAACAATTGCTTGGCGATAAATTAAGAGAGGCTGAAAAAGAGGATATAATTATTGCAAATAAAATTATGTATTTGACTTCTTTTTTATCTCTTTTGTTTTTTTCGGCTTTAAGAATTGCTGTGGAGGTTATTATATGCAGATTTTAAATCATGGAGGAGATATTTATTCTTATGAAAAAAAATACGGCAGAACACCAATAGATTTTTCTTCAAGCATAAATCCTTTGGGAATGCCTCATTCAACAAAAAGAGCAATTATAAACAATCTCGATAAACTTTCAATTTATCCGGATATGCTTTGCACGGAGCTTAAAAGAAGCATAGCGCGAAAAGAGAAAACAGAACAAGATTATATATTCTGCACAAATGGAGCATCTGAAGCATTATATCTGATTGCGGCGGCGATTAAACCTAAAAAGGCGCTTATTCCGGCTCCTGTATTTTCGGGCTATGAAGAATCACTTTGCGCCGTTAAAACAGAGATTGTTTATTATAATACAAATGAAGATAATGATTTTAAAACAGAAGAAAATATAATTGATTATATAGACCAAAGCATAGATATTATATATCTGTGCAATCCCAATAATCCTACGGGAGAAGTTTTAAAAGACAGCTTATTGGAAAAAATTATTTCAACAGCAGAATTAAAGGGCTGTTATTTGCTTATCGATGAAAGTTTTATGGATTTTTTGGAGGACGGAAAAAGTGCAAAAAAATATTTGAAAGAATATAAAAATTTAATTATTTTAAAATCGTATACAAAAACATATGCATTGGCGGGAGTAAGAGCCGGATTTATTTTTACTTCAAATAAAGATTTGCTTAATAAGATTAAATTAAACACCCCACTGTGGAATGTTTCGGCGTTAGCAAGCATATGCGTAATCAGTGCCGTTGAAGATGAAAAATATATAAAAGAAAGTATTGAATATATAGCCGAAGAAAGAAAACGGCTTAAAGAGGCTTTTAAAGAAAACGGCTTTAAGGTGTTTGACTCTGATGTTAATTATTTGTTTTTTAAAAATACTAAAATAAAGAATCTGAAAATTAAGCTTGAAAAAAGAGCAATACTTATAAGATCCTTTGAAGGCTGCAAAAATTTGAATGAATACTATTTCAGAGCAGCCGTAAAAAAGAAAGGAGAAAATACCTTTTTGATAAAAGAGCTTGAAAAATTAAGATCGGAGGAGGAAAATGGCTAAAGCTATAATGATACAGGGTACAGCGTCAAATGTAGGCAAAAGCATTATTACGGCGGGATTGTGCAGAGTTTTTTATAAAGATGGCTATAAAACGGCTCCGTTCAAATCACAAAATATGGCTTTAAATTCTTATGTTACGCACGATGGGCTTGAGATGGGAAGAGCGCAGGTTGTTCAGGCGTATGCGTGCGGACGTGAACCTGATGTAAGGATGAATCCTATTTTGTTAAAGCCTACAAGTGAGAGCGGTTCTCAGGTTATTTTAAACGGAAAAGTATTAAAAAATATGAGCGCCCGTGATTATTTTAAATTTAAATCGGAACTTATTGAAGATATAAACTCTGCGTATAATTCGCTGGCCTGCGAAAATGACATAATTGTTTTGGAGGGAGCCGGAAGCCCTGTTGAAATAAATCTTAAAGAAAATGACATAGTTAATATGGCAATGGCAAAAATGGCTGACTGTCCTGTTTTGATAGCCGCAGATATTGACAGGGGAGGAGTGTTTGCATCATTGTACGGCACAATTATGCTTTTGAGCAAGCCCGAAAGGAAAAGGGTTAAGGGATTTATTATAAATAAATTCAGAGGAGATGCCGAGATACTTAAACCCGGGTTAAAGCAGCTTGAAAAGCTTACCTCTGTGCCAACCGTAGGGGTAATACCATATAAAAAATTAGATATAGATGATGAAGACAGTCTTTCCGAAAGGCTTTCAAAAAGAGAAAAAGCAAAATGCAGCATAAAAATAGGCGTTATACATCTGCCGAGAATTTCAAACTATACTGATTTTAATTGTTTTGAAAGAATAAGCTCAACGGGAGTTTTTTATACACATACGGCGTCTGAAATAGAAGATTTTGATATGATAATAATTCCCGGCAGCAAAAGCGTTGTTTCAGACCTTATATGGATGAGGGAAAACGGTATTGAAGCAGCCATAAAAAAAGAGGCATCAAAAGGGAAAATTATATTCGGCATCTGTGGAGGTTATCAGATGATGGGACGAAAAATTTACGATCCGTATAAAACAGAAACAGAGCTTGAACAGATTGACGGAATGGGGCTTCTTAATGTGGATACCGTTTTTTCAAGGCATAAAACAACAGCAAGGGCTGAAGGAAACTTTGCCAAGGTTAAAGGAGAGATGAGCGATTTAAGCTTTATTAAAATAAAAGGCTATGAAATACATATGGGAAAATCCGAAATAAGGGATAATTCAATGCCTTTAATTAAGATAAAGGGCAAAGAGGAAAAATATGACGGGGCGCAGAATGGCAATTGTTACGGAACTTATATTCACGGTATTTTTGACGATATTGCCGATAATGTCGTCAAAAAGCTGTTTGAATTAAAGAATATGGAATATTCACACGTTTGTGATAAAGATTATAATGTAAAACAGTATGATATTTTGGAAGAGCTTATCAGAAAAAATGTCGATATGGAATTTGTGTATAAAATTATTGAAAAGGAAATATGATATGAATATTGAAATTATTAATCCTGCCGAAATTGAAAAAAGAAGCTTGGAAATTATAGAAGAAAAGCTTAAAGGCAAAAATATAGAAGAAAAAAATAAGGATATTATAAAAAGAGTTATTCATACAACGGCTGATTTTGATTATGCCGAAAATATGATTTTTTCCGAAGATGCGGCGGATAAGGCGTTGGCTGCGCTTAAAAATAAGGTTAATATTGTTACCGATACTCAGATGGCTTTTTCGGGAATAAACAAAAAAATATTAAGCGAGCTTGGCTGTAAAATATATTGTTATATGAGCGATGACGATGTTGCGAAAAGGGCTAAAGAGCTTGGCATAACCAGAGCCATGGCGGCTATGGAAAAAGCGGCTGAGCTTGGCAGCAACACGATTTTTGCCATAGGAAACGCCCCGACAGCTTTAATAAAGCTTAACGAGCTTACAGAAAGGGGAATAATAACGCCCGTATTGATTATAGCTGTTGCTGTCGGCTTTGTTAATGTTGTTGAAGCTAAGGAACTGATAATAGGCGGTAAAATACCTTTTATAGCTTCAAGAGGAAACAAGGGCGGCAGTACTGTGGCTGCGGCAATTTTAAATGCATTGCTTTATAAACTTAAAAAGCATTGAAAATTATGATTATAATTTATGATTATTTTAAAAAAAACTCTTTTAAAATTTTTATAATGGTGTTATACTAATCTTGTAAATATAGCTTATTGTCTGTTTTGACAGTTGGTAGTATTGCTTAATCTATCTTTTGTTTAATTTGTGTTTGGGGTTGATAGTATAAATACATTGTATGGAAGTATAAAATTAAAATTGGCAATTCTTACAATTATGACTTCTGTAATATTTTCTTTTATATGTCTATTTAGCGTAAAAAGCTTTGTGAATAATTATATTGTTTCTAACTTAGGTGAAAGGGCTAAAGAGCTCTCAAGCAATGTTGTTTCAAAATTGGGCTATAGCAGCTTTGAGTATGATTCAAGCAACGCATTGGCGTATTCTTCATTTAACGTATATAAGCACAGGCTTGGCGAAATAAGAAAAACATCAGATTTAAACGCATTGTACATATTAAAAGAAACAAATAACAAAATAGTATATATAGTAAGCTCATTTGATTCGTATAAAGATTTTTACGGCCTTGGAAACGAAATAGACGATGAGATAAGACAAGCTGCCGAGGCGGCTCTTTTGGGAAATGAATATGTTTCACGAAAGCCTGTTAATGTTGATGAAGAAAAGGTTATCTTATGCTCATGCCCTGTTTATGACCGAAGCGGAAATCTTGTGGGAGCGGTAGGCATGGAATTTGGTGCCGATGTGATTGTAAGTTTAAATAAAAAAATAAAAGGGCTTATTTTATTTTTAATACCGATTACAGTAGGTTTAATAGCCTTTTCGTTTATTTTTTTAAAAAAGAGCATTAATGATATAACAGAAGAGGTTGTTTACACGGATGATCTTACAAAGCTTAAAAACCGCTTGGCTTATGAAAAGGCAATCGATGACGCTAATGCTATGATTAAAAAGAATCCTATAGGAGATCCTAAAATAGGAGTTATAATTTACGATTTAAACGATTTAAAAATTGTAAATGATACGCTCGGGCATTTGGCAGGGGATAAATATATAACAAATTCCGCAAAAATTATCAAAAATTGTTTTGAGCATTTTGGCAAGACTTATAGAATTGGCGGCGATGAATTTGCCACAATTATTGAAGACAATTCTCCCGAGAAAATATCCGAGGCATTAAGCGGCTTTGAAAAGGCTCAGGAAAAATATAATATCGAAAATAATTCAAGGCCTTTTATTATAAGCATTGCCGTTGGTTATGATTATTTTGTTCCGGGAGCGGATTTAAACCTTGCTTCTGTTATTAAAAGAGCGGATGAAAAAATGTATAAGGTAAAAAAAGAAAAAAAGGCTCCGTATTCCCGAAGCCCAAGATAAAGCATAAAATAAAAGAGCCGAAGGCTGATAGGCTTTCAGCTCTTATTTTTTTGTTGTGTTTTGGCTATGCCAAGTAATGCGGCAACCGTTTCTATCGATAATTTAAAAGTTAAGAAGGTAATAATTGCCGATAAGGCTCCAAATCCTTTTAAAAATGGATTTTGGGATATTACCCTTAAATATGTTTTTGTTTATCGCCTTAGCTTTAGAGAGGTTGACGGAACTAATATAGGCTGTATTGGAGCGACAAGTATTTTTACTAAAAAAGTAACGCTTTTCGGTTCTATCGATACAGATATTAAATTATCAACAGATTTGTTCTGTGATAATTCAGAGAATAACTGCTGTGATAATGACATTAACTCAGGTCCGTTTATTTTGGTTGAATCAAAAGCAGTTGCTCTTACAGCAGAGTTAAGCGCTCAAAACAACTGCTGCAACTGCTCATGCAATTGCGGCTGCGGCTGTGATGACGTAAGCGCTGCCAATGAGCCTAATGAAGTTAATGTAAGCATTGGTTTATTTACAATAATCAAGCTTTACAGAATTGCAAATCTTACGGTTGAATCAAGGGGATTCTGCATTCCTGCGGAATGTGAATGAAAATTGATATTTGGCTGTTTGGGCGGTATCCGTTAGGTTAATTTAAGTTAAATAATGCATCTGTAATGCAGTGAGCATAAAAAGAAAAGGAGATAGCTTATGTCTAAAATAAGAGCAAGCGTAATAATTGCCGCAGCCGGAAGCGGAAAAAGAATGAAAAGCGATATTCCGAAACAGTTTATAAAAATAAACGGAAAGCCCATTGCCGCTTACACAATAGAAAAATTTGAAGCTGTTGATGAAATATGTGAAATAATTATAGTGACGGGTAAAGGCGATATAGATTTTTTTGAAAATGAAATAATAAAAAAATATAAATATAAAAAAATAAAGGCTGTTGTGGCAGGAGGAGAGCAAAGACAGCATTCGGTTTTTAATGCGCTGACAGAAGCTGACAAAAGCTGTGATGTTGTTTTGGTGCATGATTGTGCAAGGCCGTTTGTAAGTGAGCAAGACATTAAAAAAATTATAAATGAAACCATCTTAAATGACGCCTGTGTATTGGGCGTTAAGCTTAAGGATACAATAAAGATGTGTGATGAACGAGGATTTGTTGAAAAAACGCCTAATAGAGAGCTTTTATGGGCTGCTCAGACACCTCAGTGCTTTAAATACGATATTATAATGAAAGCTCACCTTAAGGCAAAAGAAGACGGATTTTTGGGAACGGATGATTCCATGCTTGCCGAAAGGATTGGGATAAAGGTTAAAATGGTTGAGGGCAGTTATGATAATATTAAAATAACTACGCCGGAAGATTTGTTTGCAGCCGAAAAGCGATTGTTAAACAATGGCTAACGGGTGACGATAATCTTCATATGCTTCTTTGGCTGAAAAAAGATTATATATATCATTGTTTTTTATTTCTCTTTTAAAAAACAGCATTGCTTCTTTGTTAAGCAGTTTTTGTGCATTTTTAAGATTTGTCAAAACAGGCACATCAGAGTTTTTTATAAGAGAGGAAAGCAGTATTGAGGATTCTTTTTTAAAGCCCAATACTCTGATATATGGATTTGCTTTTTTAAAATCAATATCACTTTTTTTAATATCCAATATTATATGAATCAATGCTCTTTGAATTTTTGTTAGGGTATAACGTTTTGTTTTTATTGCGGCTGCCATCTCGCTTATAGAATCCAAATCGGAAAATTTTAAAATTCTGTTTTCAAGCCCCTCGGTTATATCGGCAATTTCTGCAATTTCACTTAATGGTTTTGTTTTTAAAATATATTTGAGTATTGAGCTGTAATTATTTATTGAAGGAAGATTATTATTTTTAAATAAATCATATGTGTTTTTGGGCACACTTTTAAAAACCGCTTCAATATCTTTATTGTACATAGCTTTTCTTATGGCTGCGGCAGAGGATATTTCTGTTTTTATATCTGTGCTGTGAAATTCCGAAGAGTATCTTAAGACTGTAAGAGGTTTTATCTTGCTTTCGGTCATTTTTAGCGCCCGTATATATTCCAATGCCAAAATATTGTTGGGAAACTTTAAAAAGCTTAAATCCTCGCCCATAACCTCCGACAAAGCGGATAGCCTTGCGTTTGGATACGAAATACCTTTTGAAAGAAAATTACCGAGAAGTGTTTTAAATTTTTTGCTTTCAGCGCATAAGATATCCGCAGCTTTTTCAAAAATATCTGTTTTTCCCAATTCAGAGCCGAAACACAGACAGTCGACAATGCAGGTTTTATTTAAAAGATCTGCAGCGCCAAGCGCAAATACATCGGCACTGCCGCATGAATAAATGCTCGGAAGCTCCAGAACCAAGTCAGCCCCGTTAAGCAAAGCCGCTTTGGCCCTTTTAAATTTATCCATTATCGCAGGCTCGCCGCGCTGCATAAAATTGCCGCTCATTACAACTGTTATATATTCTGCATTGTAAAGCTGCCTTGTTTTGCTTATATGGTATTTATGCCCATTATGGAATGGATTATATTCAGCAATTATAGCTATATTCATAAAAAAACTCTCCAAATTTATTATTTCTTTATAAAATCTATCGACAGTTTTAATTTAATTATGTATAATTAATATAATAATGTCAATTAAAATATTTTTTTAATTTTGTTGATACTCAAATATTATATGGATTGGGTGATGTTATGAATAATATAACCGACAAGGAATTTGATTTGATTAGAGGTTATATCAAACAAGAATACGGAATAAATTTGGGAGATGAAAAAAAATCCCTTGTATATTCCAGGCTGAGAAATGTGCTTACCGATCTTAATATTGATGATTTTACTCAATATTACGATTATCTTATTAACGATAAAAGCGGAAGAGCATCGATAACATTTATCGATAAAATGACTACAAATCATACATATTTTATGCGGGAGGTAGACCATTTTTATTATTTTAGAGATACTGTTTTGCCTTATCTTGAAAAAAATATAAAAGACAGAGATCTCAGGATATGGTGTGCCGGCTGTTCCTCCGGGGAAGAATCCTGTACTCTCGAAATACTTTTAGACGAATATTTCAGTGAAAAGCAAGGCTGGAATACAGAGCTTTTGGCAACCGACGTTTCAACCAATGTCTTAAAAAAAGCAAGTTTGGGCATTTATTCCAAAGAGCAGATTAAACCTCTTGATGATAATTGGAAAAATTTGTATTTTGAAGATGTTGATGATAAAAATGTTAAAATATGCAAAAAAATTAAAAGCAAAATTACATACAGAAAATTTAATCTTATGGAAAATCATTTTCCGTTTAGAAAAAAGTTTCATGTTATTTTTTGCCGAAATGTTATGATATATTTTGACAACGAAACAAGAACAAAGCTGATAAATAAATTTTATGATGCTTCGGCTGAGGGCGCATACTTATTTATAGGTCATTCCGAAACGCTTAACAATACCGATACCGAATATAAATATGTTTTGCCCGCCGTATATAGAAAGCTTTAGTTTTATGTATTTTGAGCAAATTTTAATAAAGTTTTATAAAAATTTATAAAATTTACTTGAAATTTTTAGATAAAAGTTTATAATTTTAATTATAAGAGTGTGTAAAGCCAAAAAATTTATAGAAAAGGGTGATGTTCTGTGGCAGATTTTTCAAGAGAATCTATGCTTGATATGTTTATATATGAAATGAACCAGCTTCTTGAACAGCTTGAACAGTTGATTATTCAGGGCGAAGACGGTTATTCGATGGATGAAATTAATGAAATCTTTCGTATAATGCATACAATTAAAGGTTCCGCCGCTATGATGCTTTACGATAATGTTTCAAAAACAGCACATTCGGTTGAAGATTTATTCTTTTTCTTAAGAGAAGAAAATCCTTCAAATGTCGATTATTCTAAGCTTACGGATTTTGTGCTGGAAGGTATGGATTTTATTAAGGCTGAGCTTGGCAAAATCGAAGAAGGCAGTACGCCGGATGCCGATCCGACCGATATTATAAGCAGAATTAAGGGCTTTTTGCAGCAGCTTAAGGTGGAAAACGGAAAGGCTTCACCCGAAGAAGCGGCTCAAGCAGCTCAGGCAGCATCTCCTGCCGTACAGACAGCTTCCGCTCCAAGTGAAGCTAAGGCTGAGAGCAGTGCTGCACAGAATCAGGCTTCTTTAAATAACCGTTACATTGCCAAGATTAAGTTTGAAGAAGGCTGCGAAATGGAAAATGTTCGCGCATTTACTCTTGTGAATAATCTTAAGGACGTTATTTATGATGTTGTAACCGATCCTGCTGATGTTGTTGCAGAAGCGTCTGAAGCTATTATAAAAAAGAACGGCTTTACAATGACTTTCTCTTCAGACAAATCATACGAAGAAATTTGTTCGCTTATAGATACTACGGTTTATCTTGAAAGCGCTGAAGTGCAGGCGTGCGCCCTTAACAGATACAGCGCAATCATAAAATTTGAAGAAGGCTGTGAGATGGAAAATATCAGAGCCTTTACGGTTATACATAATCTTGAGGATAAGGCGTCAAATATAACACATATACCCGAAGATGTGGTTTCTGAGGCTTCAACCGAGATAATCAGAAGAGATGGCTTTAAATTTGAATTTTCAATAGGAAAGCCGTATGATGATGTTTATGAGATGTTATATCAAACGGTATTTCTTAAAGAGCTTCATCTTGAGCAGATAAAATCCGAATCCGAAAGCACGGAAGCAGCCGAGGTTAAAGAAGCTGCTCCCGCTCCGACTCCGGCGCCTGCTCCCGCTCCCGCAGCGGCTCCAAAAGCCCAAAAAGAAGAAAAGCCAAAGGCTGCTCCCGCAAAGAAAAAGCCCGAGCCAAAGGCTGCGCCCGCCGCTGCCGCCGCTAAGAAACAGCCTCCTGCTCAACAGATGATAAGCGTTAATATAGGCAAGCTTGATCATCTGATGAATTTAATGGGCGAGCTTGTTATTTCAGAGGCTATGACTACTCAAAATCCGGATCTTGACGGGCTTGAGCTTGAAAGCTTTAATAAATCGGCAAGACAGCTTAGAAAAATTATAAATGATGTTCAGGATACTGTAATGAGCATGCGAATGGTGCCTCTTTCAGGAACATTTCTTAAAATGCATCGTATTGTAAGAGATATGTGCAAAAACCTTGGCAAAAATGTAGAGCTTGTTATTGAGGGAGAGGAAACAGAGGTTGATAAAAATATAATAGAACATATTTCCGATCCTCTTATGCATATAATAAGAAATTCTGTCGATCACGGCATAGAAATGCCCGAAGATAGAGCTATGCTTGGCAAAGATGAAAAAGGAACGGTCACTCTTGAAGCTAAAAATTCCGGCGGAGAGGTTCTTATTATAGTTAAAGACGACGGCTCAGGCATAGATAAAGAAAAGGTAATGGCTAAGGCAAAGGCTTCTGGCCTTCTTAAAAAACCCGAAGAGGAATACACGGATAAAGAAATTTATCAATTTATTTTTCATGCCGGTCTTTCAACAAATGATACCGTAACAAATTATTCGGGCAGAGGCGTTGGCATGGATGTTGTTGTTTCAAATATAGAGGCTGTGGGCGGAAGTATTATCGTTGACAGCGCAGAGGGCGAAGGAACAACAAATATTTTAAAAATTCCTTTGACGCTTGCCATAGTTGAAGGTATGCTTATTAAAATGGGCGGAACAAAATATACTGTTCCTATTGCTTCGATTATAGAAACATTTAAGGCAAAACAAGAAAATGTATTCATGGATCCCGATGGCAACGAAATGATAACATTAAGAGGAAATGTCTATAATGTAGTAAGACTCAGTGAATTTTTCGGAACTACCGCCGAGGTTGAAACAATAGAAGACGGCGTATTTATTATGATAGAAAACGAAGGACAAAGCGTATGTCTGTTTGTTGATGAGCTTATAGGAGAACAGCAGGTTGTGGTTAAGAGTCTGCCTAAATATATCAAAAAGATTAAAGGCATAAGCGGCTGTACTCTTCTGGGCAACGGAGATATTTCACTTATTATCGATGTTGTCGGATTCTTTGATAAATAAGAGAGGGGGTATTTTTATATGAGTATGGATGATAAGCAACAGCCCAATAAAAATATTGATGAAAATTTTGATGAAGATACTACAAAAGATAAATACCTGACATTTGTCATTGACGGAGAGGATTACGGTATTGATATATGCAACGTTATAGAAATAATAACCGTTACCGCAATAACTTGGGTTCCGGAAACTCCTCCGGAGATAAAGGGAATTATTAATTTGAGAGGCTCTATCGTTCCTGTTATTGATGTTAGAGTAAGATTTAAAAAAGAAGAAAAGCCTTATGATGAATTTACTTGTATCATAGTTACGGAATATAACGAATATACTGTAGGGTTGATTGTTGATACTGTAAACGAAGTTCTTCTTATTCCTGAAGAAGCTATTTCATCACCGCCTAATGCAAAGCTTAAATATCAAAATAAATTTATTAAAAATATAGGAAAAATTGGCGACAATGTTCAGCTTTTGCTGGATGTTGATAAGTTTCTTTTCAGCTGATTTTGACAAAGCCGGGAATTGAATCATGTCATCAAATAATAAAATAAATCTTTTTCTTTATTCTGAATCATCAATGTTCGAAAAATTGATAAAAAGCCATTTTGTTGAAAATGATATTGTAAATTTGGTTGATTGCTCTAACAGTGTTGAGGATTTTAAAAAAAAGATAAAAAAGTATAAAGATATTTTGGTTCTTTTGTATGCATCAAAAATGTCGGCAGTAAGTATTATCGAGATCTTTAATGCTCTTGAAAACAATAACGCTTTTTGTGTGGCTGTGTGCGATACCACTACTTTAAGCTTCAATCTGTCAAAAAAAGGCTCTTTGGCAACCGCTATATTAAGAGATAACGCCGATAATGCCGATATAGAAATTTTTATGAAGCATTTATTGGTAAAATTAAGAGATGCAGATAAGCTTAAAGCCATTGTAAAGGTAAGAACATTAAAGCAAGAGCTGAATTTAAGTTATAATAAGCTGATTGTTTTCGGCTCATCAACAGGCGGAACAGAGGCTTTGCTTTCAATACTGAAAGAACTTCCGGCGGAATTGCCGCCTATATTGGCAGTGCAGCATATGCCTCCGGTTTTTACAAAGATGTATGCCGACAGGCTTAATTCTGTCTGCAAAGCAACCGTATGGGAGGCAAAAGACGGCGATATTTTAAAGCCCGGCCTTGTTTTAATTGCTCCCGGAGATATGCAGATGAGAGTGATTAAAAACGGCGGCGATTATATCGTTACCTGTAAAAAAGAAGGCAAGGTAAATGGAGTTGAGCCGTCGGTTGATGTTTTGTTTGAGTCGGTTTGCGATAATTTTTCGGGAAGTGCTATAGCGGTTATTCTGACAGGCATGGGAAATGATGGAGCAAAAGGCTTGCTTAAGCTTAGAAATAAGGGCGCTTTTACTATCGGACAGGATGAGAGGAGCTCAGTTGTTTACGGTATGCCGAAAGTGGCGTATGATATGGGAGCCGTTAAGGTTCAGGCACCTTTGAGTGAAATAGCAAAAATAATTTTGAAAAATATTTGAATTATTTTGAATTATATAAGGGAAGTTTCTCTTATTTAAAATTTATAAATGAAAGGGGATTTTTTAATTGAATTTTTTAGATACTATTAAGGAAAGAGCTAAAGCGAACAAGAAAACAATAGTTTTGCCGGAATCAATGGATAAAAGAACATTTGATGCTGCTGAGAAAATTTTAAAAGAAGGTCTTGCAAACTTAATTATTATCGGTACTCCCGAAGAGATCGAAGAAAACAGCAAGGGCTTTGATATCTCCGGCGCCACTATTGTAAATCCCAAAAACGATCCTAATAAGCAGAAATATATCGATAAATTTGTTGAATTAAGAGGCAAAAAGGGCGTTACTCCTGAAATTGCAGAAGAAACTATGGATAAAGATTATATGTATTATGCGTGCCTTATGTGCAAATGCGGTGATGCAGACGGAGCTGTTTCAGGCGCCTGCCATTCAACGGGAAATACTATTCGTCCGGCTTTGCAGCTTCTTAAAACCAAGCCGGGAATAAATAGTGTTTCCGGATTTTTCCTTATGGATGTTCCTAACTGTGAGTTTGGCGAAAACGGTCTTTTTGTATTCGCAGACTGTGCTGTAAATACGGATTTTGATTCTGAAAAGCTTGCTGAGATAGCAGGACTTTCAGCAGAGTCATTTAAAATGCTTGTTGGGGCTGAGCCAAAGGTTGCTATGCTTTCTTATTCATCTATGGGAAGTGCTAAGCATGACGATGTTACTAAGGTTGCCGATGCGGTTAAAATTGCAAAGGAGAAGTTTCCCGATCTTGAGCTTGACGGAGAGCTTCAGCTTGATGCGGCTTTGGTTGAAAGCGTAGGCGCTTCAAAGGCGCCCGGAAGTAAGGTTGCAGGTCATGCAAATACTCTTGTATTCCCAAGCCTTGAGGCAGGCAATATCGGCTATAAGCTTGTTCAAAGACTTGCTAAGGCTGAGGCGTATGGTCCTGTTCTTCAGGGGCTTTCTATGCCGGTTAATGACCTTTCAAGAGGCTGTTTTGCAGATGATATAGTAGGCGTTGTTGCAATTACTGCCGTTCAGGCTCAGTTGATGTAGAATAATTTAAAAGGAGATATTTGCAATGAAAATTCTTGTTTTAAACTGTGGAAGCTCATCCTTAAAATATCAGGTGTTCGATATGGATACCAATGAAGTTTTGGCAAAAGGTCTTGTTGAGAGAATAGGTATAGAGGGCTCAAATCTTAAACATACTCCTTCCGGTAAGGATTCTGTTAAATTTGAACAGCCTATGGAAAATCATGACGTTGCCATTAAGCTTGTTATGGATTGCCTTGTTAATCCCGAGTACGGCGTTATTAAAAGCGTTGATGAAATCGGCGGCGTAGGTCACAGGGTTGTGCATGGAGGAAAATATTTCAGCGATTCTGTTGTCGTAAATGAAGAAGTAAAAAAGATTATAAAAGCTTGTTTTGATTTGGCTCCTCTTCATAATCCCGCAAACTTAATGGGTATTGAGGCTTGCGAAAAGATTATGCCCGGCACACCTCAGGTAGCCGTTTTTGATACAGCTTTCCATCAAAGTATGCCGGATAAGGCGTTTATGTATGCTTTGCCATATGAATATTATGAAAAGCTTGAAGTAAGAAAATATGGCTTCCATGGTACAAGCCATAAATATGTAACACAAAGAGCGCTTGCTATGCTTGGCAATAAAGAAGACAGCAAAATTATAACTTGTCATCTTGGCAACGGCTCAAGCCTTGCCGCTGTTAAAAATGGCAAAGTTATTGATACCACAATGGGCTTAACTCCTTTGGAGGGCCTTGTAATGGGTACAAGATGCGGCGATATTGATCCTGCCATCATTCCCTATGTTATGAATAAAGAGAATTTGACAGCCCAGGAAATTGATACTGTTATGAATAAAAAGTCAGGTATTCTTGCAATATCAGGCATTTCAAGTGATTTCAGAGATGTTGAAGACGCTATGAATAAGGGAAATGACAGAGCAAGACTTGCTCTTGATATGTTCCGTTATAAGGTTGCAAAATATATAGGTGAGTATTACATTGCTCTTGGCGGCTGTGATGCTATAGTATTTACGGCAGGCATCGGCGAAAACAGCGCCGCTCACAGAGAAGCTATATGTAAATATTGTGAATGCCTTGGTCTTAAGATTGATGCTGAGAAGAACTCTGTAAGAGGCAAAGAAATTGATTTTGCAACAGAGGATTCTAAAATACGTGCTTTCGTAATTCCTACAAATGAAGAATTAATGATTGCAAAAGATACAAAAGACCTTCTTGACAAATAAAATTTTAATATGTATAATATTCCTTGGACTTATTGTTCAAAGGAACAGGGAGTGTTTATATGCATATTAATATAAATAATCTTGCAGAGGGTTTCAGCGAGTCTGTTTTTTGTGAGGGAATTGTTGTTTTGCCTAATGATATTGCCCAAAATAACTCGGCTTTTGTAAAGCTAAAAGGGACTATTACTAACACCGATAAAGGTAAATATTCTTTTGACGGCAAAGCCCATGCAGTTTTGACATTAAATTGCGTTTCCTGTCTTAAGTCTTTTGAGTATAATCTTGATTTTGATATAAATGAGGTTTATACCGACAGCGAAAACCCAAGAGAAGAAGAAATGCCTATAAGCGGCGGAATTGTCGATTTGGAAGCTGCCGTCAGGGTGGGAATACTTCTTAATCTTCCTATGAGAGCTGTATGTTCCGAAAACTGTAAAGGCTTGTGTCATGTCTGCGGTCATAATCTCAATGAGGGCGACTGTGGATGTGAAAGAAATTATATTGATCCAAGATTTGAAATTCTTAGGAGCTTTTTAGATGATAAGGAGGTGTAGTAATGTCTATTTGTCCTAAAGGAAAAATGTCTAAATCCAAAAGAGATAAAAGAAGAGCACAGAGTTGGAAAATTGCAACTCCAAGCTTAGTTGTTTGCAGCAAATGCGGCGAATTAATGAGACCTCACAGAGTTTGTAAGTCTTGTGGCTCATACAATAAATTAAACGTAATAAAAGTTGATTGATTTTATTACGACAGAAAGGCAGCCTTTTGGTTGCCTTTCTTAAGTTAAACCAAATGGTTTGGCTGGTAAGTACAATATTATTGAGTGGGCTATGTTCTCGTCTGTTAGGAGTTATTGTCACTTTGGTTTTATGGGATTGGAGTTTTATTAATGAAAGATATAATAATTGCTGTTGATGCTATGGGTGGTGATAATGCCCCTATGGAAATTATAAAGGGTTGTGTTGAAGCTGTTAAATCAGATGAAAATATTAAAATTATTACGGTAGGTATAGAAGATAAGATTAAAAATGAGCTTGATAAATACAGCTTTGATAAAAGCAGAATAGAGATTGTTAATGCCTCTGAGGTTATAGCTACCGACGAAGTTCCGACTGCGGCAATAAAGCAAAAAAAAGACTCTTCTATGGTTGTGGGACTAAGGCTGGTTAAAGAGGGTAAGGCTCAGGCGTTGGTTTCGGCAGGCAATACAGGCGCCCTTTTAACGGGGGCTACCCTTATAATCGGAAGAATTAAGGGTATTGAAAGGCCTGCCTTGGGAACTATTCTTCCAACGGAAAAAGGCGGCGTGCTGCTGCTTGATTCTGGCGCAAACGTGGATTCAAAGGCTTCATATTTGGCGCAATATGCAAAAATGGGTTCTGTTTATATGGAGAATGTTATGGGTATAGAAAATCCTAAAATAGGGCTTGCCAATATAGGGGCGGAAAAGGAAAAGGGAAATTCGCTTACAAAGGAGGCATATGAGCTTTTGGAAAACAGCAGCGACATCAATTTTTACGGGAATGTTGAAGCAAGAGAAATTTGCGACGGCGTTGTTGATGTTTTGGTATGCGATGCTTTTGTGGGCAATATTATATTAAAGTTTGCAGAAGGATTTTCAAAATTCGTTTTAAGGATAATTAAAAAGGAGCTTATGTCTTCTTTTATATCCAAACTTGGAACGTTATTGTCAATCGGCGCTTTTAAAAGGCTAAAAAAATATATGGATTATTCTAAGGTTGGCGGTGCTCCTTTTTTGGGTCTTAACTCTTTGGTTGTTAAGGCTCACGGAAATTCCGATTTTAGATCGGTTAAGGGCGCTATAGATCAATGCGCTATATTTATACGCACCGATATAGTTGAAAAAATAAAATCGAAAATTTAACCGACTATTGACAATTAGCGGATCTTTCTTGTCTGTTATTGACAATTGTTTTGTTATAGAGTAAACTAAAACTGCCGATTTGGCGGAATAAAATTTATTATATGTTGTTTGCGATTTATTTTGAATTTCTGGAGGAATATTTTTGATATTACGTCATATTATCTTTTTTTTATTGATTATTTTTTTAAAGGCAATTTTTACTGCTGTTGAAACTGCTTTGAATATTAAAGAAAGAAAACGAGAAAAAGAAGACTTCTTTGATGCGGATGAAAATATATTAGAAAAAAATGATGCGATAAGTCTTAGAATCGCTGCATTAAGTACAATTAATATAATTATTGTAATGAGCGTAGGTTTTTTGTGTACAGGCGACTTGATAAATGCAGTTTTAGATGCCTTGTTTAAAGGCAGATATTTGGTTAGTCATCAATTCAGTTTTTTTATTGTATTGATTTTTATGATAATAATTCTTACGTATTTTACTGTGCTTTTTGGCACAATTATACCGAGATGTATTGCAAATAAAAATCATAAAGCAGTTTTGCGCTCCGGAAAAGCAATAATACAAATTGTGTACTTTATTCTGTATCCTTTGGTTAAATTAATAAATATTTCCGTTAATATTGTGGATATGATTTTTGATATATCTCCCAATGAAGAAGTAACTCAGGAGGAAATTATTCAACTTATAAATGAAGGCGAGGAGAAGGGCGCTATTGACGAAAATGAAAAAGAAATGATTAACAATATCTTTGAGTTTGATAATAAAACAGCCGGTGATATCGCAACTCACAGGACGGATATTGTGGCAATCCCTATTTCCTCTGATGTTGAAGAGGTTATAAAAATAGTTAAAGAAGAAAAATACAGCAGGCTGCCTGTTTATAATGAAAATATTGATGATATTATAGGTATTTTGCACGTTAAGGACGTTTTAAAGCATCTTGTAAGCTATGGCAAAGAAAATTTTAAGCTTTCAAAACACATTATGAAGCCTTTTTTTGTTCCATTTACCAAAAAGACTGATGAGCTGTTTGAACAAATGCAAAAAAATAAAATTCATATGTGCATTGTAATTGATGAGTACGGCGGAACTAAGGGCATTGTTACCATGGAAGATCTGATTGAAGAGATAATGGGCAATATCCTTGATGAATATGATGATGAAGAAATTCCGAAAATTCAAAAAATAAATGAAAATATCTATCTGATTGATGGAATGGCGGAGCTCGGCGACGTTGAGCAAGAGCTTAAAATATCAATCGATAATGATGAATTTGATACAATAAGCGGATTTCTTATATCCAAAATAGGAAAAATTCCTGAAAGCGATGAGGATTATCAGATTAAATTCAATGGTTTTGTTTTTACAATAGAAAAATTGGACGAAAAAAGGATTTCTATAGTTAAAGCCGAACGCATTGTTGATGAAGAAAATACGGCTGAAGAGGAAAATAAAGACATAAGTTAAATTACAGAGGTCATTATGTATAGATTATTAAAAACAGAAGCAAGAGCTAAAAGAGGAGAGCTTACAACCGTTCACGGTAAAATACAGACTCCTGTTTTTATGAACGTAGGAACGGCTGCAGCTATAAAGGGCGCCGTTTCCACCGAAGATTTGGCGAAAGTTAAATGTCAGGTTGAGCTTTCCAATACATATCATCTGCATCTTAGGCCGGGTGATAAAATCATAAAAAAACTTGGAGGGCTTCATAAGTTTATGGTTTGGGATAAGCCTATTTTAACCGATTCGGGCGGGTTTCAGGTTTTTTCTCTTACAACTCTCAGAAAGATAAAAGAAGAGGGAGTTTATTTTAATTCCCACATTGACGGACACAAAATTTTTATGGGACCTGAAGAAAGTATGCAGATTCAATCTAATCTTGCATCTACAATAGCAATGGCTTTTGATGAATGTCCGCCTTATCCATCAAGCAGAGAATATATGAAAGCTTCTGTTGACAGAACAACAAGATGGCTTGAAAGATGTGTGAAAGAGCTTAAAAGACTTAATTCTCTCGAGGATACAATTAATAAAGAGCAAATGCTTTTTGGCATTAACCAAGGGGGAACTTTTGAGGATATAAGAATTGAGCACGCAAAAAGAATATCCGAATTTGATTTGTCCGGCTATGCCATAGGAGGCTTGGCGGTTGGAGAAACCCACAGTGAAATGTATAGGATCCTTGATGAGGTTATACCGTATCTTCCCAAAGATAAGCCTACATATCTTATGGGTGTGGGTACTCCCGAAAATATACTTGAAGCCGTTGAAAGAGGCGTTGATTTTTTCGACTGTGTTATGCCGGCAAGAAACGGTCGTCATGCCAATGTATATACCAATAAGGGCAAGCTTAATCTTTTAAACGCAAAATATGAGCTTGACGATAAGCCCATTGCCGATGACTGCGGCTGTCCTGTTTGCCAAAAATATACAAGGGCGTATATTAGGCATTTGTTTAAGGCAAAGGAAATGCTTTCAATGCGTCTTTGCGTTATTCATAATCTTTATTATTTCAACAATATGATGGAAGAGATAAGGCAGGCGATTGATAACGGTAATTTTGGGCAATACAAAAAAAACAGGCTTGAGGGCTTTAAGGAAGCAAAAAACGCCTAAGATTACAGATGAAATAAAGTTTTTGACGGTCTGATTTATTATATATTTATGAAAGGAATAAAAAAATGTCAGATATTAAACGTATTTTTGTTGAAAAAAAGACAGGCTATGATATTGAAGCAAGGCATCTAATGAATGATATAAGAGAAAATCTTGAAATTAAGGCTCTTGAGGGGCTTAGGATTTTAAACAGATATGACGTGGAGGGTATTTCACAGCAGCATTACGAAACGGCAAAAAGAACGATTTTTTCAGAGCCTCCCGTTGATAATATTTATGAAGAAAGCTTTAATGCTGCCGATGATGAAAGCGTTTTTGCTATGGAATATCTTCCCGGTCAGTACGACCAAAGAGCGGATTCAGCTATGCAGTGTATTCAGATTATTACAGGGGAGGATATGCCGCCTATAAAGGCAGCAAAGGTATTTGTGCTTAAGGGCAAAATTAGCGAAAAAGAGCTTGAAAAAATAAAGAATTACTGCATAAATCCTGTCGATTCAAGGCAGGCATCTCTTGAAAAGCCGCTGAGCCTTAAAATGGAAGCAACGGTTGCCGATGATGTTAAATCTTTTGATGGTTTTACAGATATGACTGATGAGCAGATTATTGAAATGAGAAAAAAGCTTGGTCTTGCTATGAGCGATGAAGATCTTCTTTTTTGCCGTGAGTATTTTAGAGATACCGAGAAGAGAAACCCTACTGTTACCGAAATAAGAGTTATAGATACTTATTGGTCAGACCATTGCCGTCATACTACATTTGCAACAAATATAAATTCTGTTGAGTTTGAGGACGGATATTATAAAGAGCCCATTGAAGAAGCATATAATATGTATTTAAAACAGAGAAAAAATTTAGGCAGGCAGGACAAGCCTATTTGTCTTATGGATATAGCGGTTATGGGCATGAGGGCTCTTAAGGCTGAGGGCAAGCTTGATAACCTTGATGAATCCGAAGAGATTAACGCCTGCTCTATATCTGTTAATGTTGATGTGGATGGAAAAGATGAACAGTGGCTTGTTATGTTCAAAAACGAAACACATAATCATCCTACCGAAATAGAGCCATTCGGCGGCGCCGCAACTTGTTTGGGAGGCGCTATAAGAGATCCTCTTTCAGGCAGAAGCTATGTTTATCAGGCGATGAGAGTAACCGGAGCAGGCGATCCCAGGGTTCCTGTTGCCGATACCCTTACAGGAAAGCTTCCACAAAGGAAGATTACAGTTTCGGCGGCTCATGGATACAGCTCATACGGTAATCAGATAGGGCTTGCTACAGGTCAGGTAACTGAAATTTATGATGAAGGCTATGTTGCAAAAAGAATGGAAATAGGGGCTGTTATAGGCGCCGTAAAAAAAGAAAATGTTGTAAGAAGCAGACCTCAAAAAGGAGATCTTATTATTTTAACGGGCGGAAGAACGGGCAGAGATGGCTGCGGCGGCGCAACAGGCTCTTCTAAAGAACATACCGAGGAATCTATAAATACATGCGGAGCTGAGGTTCAAAAGGGAAATCCTCCTACAGAAAGAAAGCTTCAAAGGCTGTTTAGAAACCCGAATGTAAGCAAAATGATAAAAAGATGCAATGATTTTGGCGCAGGCGGCGTTTCGGTTGCCATAGGAGAATTGGCTGAGGGGCTTGTTATAGATCTTGATAAAGTAGCAAAAAAATATGAAGGTCTTGACGGAACAGAGCTTGCCATTTCCGAATCTCAGGAAAGAATGGCCGTTGTGGTAAATGAAAGCGACGCAGAGAAATTTAAAAGTTTTGCAAAAGATGAAAATCTTGAGGCTGAAGTCGTTGCAGAGGTTACGGACGACAGAAGACTTAAAATGCTTTGGAGGGGCAAGCCTATTGTAGATATTTCAAGAAATTTTCTTGATACAAACGGAGCAGTTCAAAATACAACTGTTTATGTAAGCTCACCTGATAATAAAAAAGAATCTTCCGATAAAATATCAGATATCAAAAAAAGATGGCTTGAAAATTTGTCAGATTTAAATGTTGCGGCTCAAAAAGGGCTTTCAGAGAGATTTGATTCAACCATAGGGGCAGGCACTGTGCTTATGCCGTTTGGCGGCAAAAATCAGCTTACGCCCAATGAAGCTATGGCGGCTAAAATTCCCGTTTTGGACGGAGAAACAAAAACAGCAACTCTTATGGCTTTTGGATATAATCCCAAAATTGCTCATTGGAGTCCTTTTCACAGCGCTGTTTACGCCGTTGTTGAGTCGATATCCAAAATTGTTGCATCAGGCGGACGTTATAACAGGGTAAGGCTTACTTTCCAGGAATATTTTGAAAGGCTTGGAGATTCTCCACAAAAATGGGGGAAACCTTTCTCTGCGCTTCTTGGAGCTTTTATGGCACAGATGAAGCTTGGCACGGCGGCAATCGGAGGAAAGGACAGTATGAGCGGAACATTTATGGATATGAATGTTCCCCCTACATTGGTTTCTTTTGCGGTTGATGTTACAAAAACAGACAATATTATTTCACCTGAGTTTAAAAAGACTGACAGTAAGATTGTAATTGTAAATGCACAGTATGATAAATTTGAACTTCCTGATTTTGATAAATTAAAGCATCAGTATGATGTAATTTCGGATTTGATAGAAAGAGGAGTTGTTATTTCAGCTTCGGCTATCGGCTTTGGCGGGGCTGCGGGCGCGATATCCAAAATGTGCTTTGGTAATTCGATAGGAGCTGATTTAAAATCAGATGCCGAAAGTATGTTTAAATGCCGATATGGTTCGTTTATTTTAGAGGTTGAAAACGGCACAGATACAGAAAAAGAATTTGCAGGTTTAAATTATGAGATTTTGGGCAATACTTCAAATAAAGCTGAAATTAATGTAAATGAAACTGTAATTTCTTTAAGCGAGGCTGTTAAAGCTTGGATGATGCCTTTGGAAAAGGTATTTCCAACTATGTTTTTTAATGAATTTGAAAACAAAAATCCGGAAGTTAAGCTCTTTAATATTATCGAAAAGAAAAAACCATCAGTGGGCTTGGCTTCGCCGAGAGTTTTTATCCCTGTATTTCCGGGCACAAACTGTGAATATGATACAAAAAAGGCATTTGATGCCGCAGGAGCTGTTTGCGAAACATTGGTAATAAACAATCTTAAAACATCTTGGCTTGAAGAATCGATAGATAAAATGGCTGAGATGATAAATAATTCTCAAATTATTGCCGTTGCGGGAGGATTCAGCGCAGGTGATGAGCCTGAAGGATCGGGTAAATTTATTTCGGCGGTATTCAGAAATCCGAAAATAAGCGAAGCTGTTATGAATATGCTTAAAAAAAGAGATGGCTTGATGCTTGGAATATGCAACGGATTTCAGGCGCTTATAAAGCTTGGGCTTGTTCCTTACGGTGAGATAAGGGATATGTCTGATAATTCACCTACACTTACATTTAATACTGTGGGCAGACATATTTCATGCCTTGCGGATACAAAAATTATTTCAAATAAATCGCCTTGGCTGTGGGGCTCAAAGGCAGGAGATATTCATACAGTGGCTTTTTCTCACGGCGAGGGAAGGTTTGTGGCAGATGAAGAAACTATACTTAGGCTTGCTTCAAATAATCAGATAGCAACGCAATATGTCGATAAAAACGGAAGCCCCAGTTATGATATAAAATATAACCCAAACGGCTCTGTTTATGCAATTGAGGGAATAACAAGCCCCGACGGAAGAGTTTTGGGCAAAATGGGACATTCCGAAAGAATCGGCTGCGGATTATATAAGAATGTTTCAGGCCAAAAAGATCAAAAAATATTTAAAGCAGGCGTTGATTATTTCAGATAAGCTATTATTGATCCGACTAAATAAGTCTCCGCCTTAAATGGGCGGGGTTGGCGGTTAAAAAAATAAACAAAAATTTGCCGAAAATGCTTTAAAAGATAGGAGAATTTAATATGAAAGTTGCATCTGTTGTTATAAGCTCTGCTGCATTATTAATAAGTATTGCAGGCCTTAGTATTTCTATTGTGAGTTTAGTGCATAAAAGTAACAAATTTCCAAAAAATTGTTAAAAAATAGTTTAACAAATGCTTTTTTTGTGCTATAATAATCATCAGAGTTGGAAGTTGTTTCCGGCCTATTGGTTATGTTAATTATTTTTTTATATTTTTTAAATTTTTAGGAGGAATAAAAATGGCAGTTAAAGTTGCAATTAATGGTTTTGGACGTATCGGTCGTCTTGCTTTCAGACAGATGTTTGAAGCAGAAGGCTATGATGTTGTTGCTATCAATGATTTAACAAGCCCTGATATGCTTGCTTATTTGTTAAAGTACGATTCAACTCAGGGAACTTACGGCAAAGAAGTTTCTTCAGAGGATGACTCAATCATTGTAGACGGAAAGAAAATTACTATTTATAAAGAGGCTGATGCATCAAAACTTCCTTGGGGTGAGCTTGGAGTAGACGTTGTGCTTGAATGTACAGGATTTTATACATCAAAGGAAAAAGCTTCTGTTCATATTAAAGCAGGCGCTAAAAAAGTTGTTATTTCTGCTCCGGCAGGCAACGATCTTCCTACCATTGTTTACAATGTAAATCATAAAACATTAACTAAAGATGATACTGTTATTTCAGCAGCATCTTGTACTACAAACTGTTTAGCTCCTATGGCTGATGCTCTTAATAAGTTAGCGCCTATTGTTTCCGGTATTATGACTACTGTTCACGCTTATACAGGCGATCAGATGATCCTTGACGGACCTCAGAGAAAGGGAAATAAGAGAAGAAGCCGTGCAGGCGCAATGAATATTGTTCCTAACTCAACAGGCGCAGCAAAGGCTATCGGTTTGGTTATACCTGATTTAAACGGAAAGCTTATCGGTTCTGCTCAGCGTGTTCCTACTCTTACAGGTTCAACTACTATACTTGTTGCGGTTGTTAAGGGCAAT
The DNA here is from genome assembly GCA_947630475.1 of uncultured Clostridia bacterium. GTDB lineage: Bacteria > Bacillota > Clostridia > Lachnospirales > CAG-274 > CANRHR01. The sequence continues at coordinate 79,580 of CANRHR010000008.1, forward strand.
GTTACTAAAGAGCAGATTAACTCAGCTATGGAAGCTGTTAAATCTGAGTCTTTCGGCTACAACACAGATGAGATTGTTTCTTCCGATACTATCGGTATGACTTATGGTTCTTTATTTGATGCAACACAGACTATGGTTGCTCCTATGGAGGATGGCAATACTCAGGTTCAGGTTGTTGCTTGGTATGATAATGAAAGCTCTTATGCTTCTCAGATGGTTAGAACAATTAAATACTTTGCTGAATTAGGCTGATCTGATTTACGTGATGCTTTTTATGTTTTTATAGTCCGAAGCGCCCATCATATGATGGGCGCTTTTGAGTGTCGAAAAAGTCCATTCGGACTTTTTCGAAGTTAAACAGATGAACAAAAGGCTCATTCCATCGGCTTTAAAAGACTTGAAACTCGCCTTTTTCCTCAGCAAATGCGATTTCCGCCTGCGGATTATAAGTCTGCGACGTTTTAAGTTACTTGTTCAAAGTAGGATTTATTGACAGTCTGAGCACCCATCATATGATGGGTGCTTTTTTGTAATAAAGTTTTGAAAAAATTTTAAAAATTTATTTTTTTGCTGTTATAAAGTTAAAAGAGTTTTATTTTTTATTGCTAAAATTTTGATTTTGTATTGAAAAGTTTTTTGTGATATGTAATAATAAAAATAGTAATAAGTTACATACCTTGTATTTATTATCTAAAAAATAAACAGAAAGAAGGTTGTTAAAATGAAAAAAATCGGTATTTTGACCAGCGGCGGAGATTGTCAGGGTTTAAACGCAGCAATAAGAGGAGTTGCAAAGGGGCTTTATGAGGAATTTGATGACGATGTCCTTATATATGGTATAAAAGACGGATACAGAGGTTTGATCGCAGGGGAATATTCCCTTATGAAAAAATATGAATTTTCGGGTATTTTAACAGTTGGCGGCACAATTCTCGGAACCTCAAGGCAGCCTTTTAAAATGATGAGAAAAATTGAAGAGGATAATGTTGATAAAGTTGCCGCTATGAAAGAAAGCTACAAAAGAATGGGACTTGACTGTCTTGTTATTTTAGGCGGAAACGGAACTCACAAAACCGCCAATCTTTTAAGTGAAGAGGGTCTTAATGTTGTTTCTTTGCCAAAAACAATTGATAACGACCTTTGGGGAACAGATATAACATTTGGTTTTCACAGCGCTTTGGATGTTGCCACGGATGTTATTGACAGGCTTCATACAACAGCTACATCTCACGGCAGAATTTTTGTTGTTGATATTATGGGACATAAGGCAGGCTGGCTTAATCTTTATGCGGGAATGGCAGGCGGCGCGGATATAATTCTTATCCCCGAAATACCTTACGATATCAATAAAATAGCAAACGTGCTGGAAAAAAGAAATAATGACGGCAAAAAGTTTTCTATTATTGCCGTTGCCGAGGGCGCAATATCAGTTGAAGAATCGAAGATGGGCAAAAAAGAGTTTAAAGCGCACCTTGCCCAAAGAGGAAGCGTATCTGTTTCAAATATAATTGCCGATAAGCTTTCTGAAAAGATTAATCAGGAAATTAGAGTGGTTATTCCGGGGCATATCCAAAGAGGAGGCTCTCCGTCTGCTTATGACAGAGTTTTATCAACAAGATTTGGGGCAGGAGCGGCAAGCTTAATAAAAGAAGAAAAATATGGTTATATGATGGGAATGAAAAATAATGAGGTTGTGCCTGTTCCTCTTGCAGAGGTGGCAGGAAAGCTTAAAACAGTGCCTATTGATAACGAGGTTCTGCTTGCGGCAAGAAAAATAGGCATTTCTTTCGGAGATTAATTTTATATTTGATTAATCGGTTTTTTATAAATTTATTATTACACTTTAAAAAAATATATTATATATATTTAAATAAAAATAAATCAGGGGGTAACAAAAATGAGTGTATCTTTAAAATTAAACGGTGTCAGCAATTTTATAAAAGAAGATGAGCTGACAAAGCTTGCTTCTCAGGTTAAGCTTTCTTATGAAACTCTTATGAATAAATCCGGAGCAGGAAATGATTTTGTTGGTTGGGTCAATCTTCCGTTTGATTATGATAAGGATGAGTTTGAAAGAATTAAAAAAGCAGGAGAAAAAATTCAGAAAAACAGCGAAGTATTGATCGTTATAGGTATAGGCGGTTCATATCTTGGCGGAAGAGCTGCGCTTGAATTTATAAATTCAATCCATTATAACTCCAAAAAACATCCTGGATTACCGGAGGTTTATTTTGTAGGCAATAATATAAGCTCCGATTATTTAAATGATATTATTGAAATTCTTGGCGACAGAGATTTTTCAATTAACGTTATCTCAAAATCAGGCACAACAACAGAACCTGCTATAGCTTTTAGGATTTTCAAAAAAATGATTGAAGAGAAATATGGCAAGGAGGGCGCTAAGGAGAGAATTTTTGCAACAACGGATAAAGCAAGAGGAGCTTTAAAATCACTTTGTGATAAAGAAGGCTATGAAACTTTTGTTATAACAGATGATATAGGAGGAAGATTCTCTGTTTTAACGCCGGTTGGTCTTTTCCTTATGGCTGCGGCAGGCATAGATATAGATGCCGTTATGAAAGGCGCTGCCGATTCAGCAAAGAAATATCAAAATGATGATGTTGACTCAAATGATGCTTTAAAATATGCGGCTATAAGAAATATATTATACAGAAAAGGCAAGAATGTTGAAATTTTGGCTAATTATGAGCCTAATTTAACAATGTTTGGCGAGTGGTTTAAGCAGCTTTTTGCCGAGAGCGAGGGTAAAGATAAAAAGGGTATTTTCCCCGTAAGCGCTAATTTCTCAACAGATTTACATTCAATAGGTCAGTTTATACAGGACGGCTCAAGGAATCTTTTTGAAACAGTTTTATGGATTAAAGAAGCTAACAAAGATATTACTATCGAATTTGACGAAGAAAATCTTGACGGCTTAAATTTTGTTGCCGATAAAACTATGCATTATGTAAATAGTAAGGCATACGCCGGCACTTTCCTTGCTCATGTTGATGGCGGCGTTCCTACTATGGTTATCGAGATTGATAAGGCAGATGCTTATAATTTTGGTCAGCTTGTTTATTTCTTTGAGTTTGCATTAGGTATAAGCGGCTATCTTTTAGGGGTTAATCCTTTTGATCAGCCGGGAGTTGAAGCATATAAGAAAAATATGTTCGCTCTTCTTGGAAAGCCGGGTTATGAAAGTGAAAAAGCTTCTCTTGAAGCAAGGCTTAACAATTAATGCAGTAGTAATGCAGTTTCAAAAAAAATTATTGTGCTTTTTAACAGAAGTACAAATATTATTAGCAATATAACGGGCTTTTTTGTAATATTTTTAAACAAACGTCATAAAAAATATAGCAGAAGCTAACCGAATTAATGCCATAGGTGGCTGAAAGATTTGAGCAAATAAGCTATATAATGGGCAGTTTTAAAAAATATAATCACATTCCTGCGGAATGTGAAGAAACATCAGCTCTTAATCCTTGTGATTTCTTTGACAGCCTTGATTTCCCTATGGATATATTTGCTCCGCCTCAGAAAGCTGAATTTTTTGCCGGCATAAGCAGTAATATTCCTGCCGGAAGCGGCAATAATTCAGGCGGCTCATCCTGCGGCTGTTCTGTTTCCAATGTTTCAAATGTGGCAGGAACATCAAAAGGTTGCGGCTGTAATTAAATAAAGGCATTAAAAACCTCCGATCTGTTTTGATCGGAGGTTTTTTAGTGTCGAAAAAGTCCCTGCGTGACTTTTTCGAGGGAAAACAGATGTATAAACAGCTCATTCCGTCGGGATTAAAAATCCCTTGAAACTCGCTGTTTTCCTCGGCGGAAGTGAATTCCGCCTGCGGATTATAAGTCTGCGACGCTTTAAGTTACTTGTTCAAAGTAGGGTTTATTGACAGTCTGAAAGCCTCCGATCTGTTTTGATCGGAGGTTTTTTATTTTTCATCAGATTCAATATCATATAAATATTTATTTTTAATTATTTCAAGACATTTGTTAAGGCTTTGATGATATTTTTCTGATTTGCCTTGGGATTTTTTTATTCTTGCCAATTCGAGATTGGCAGCTTCGCTTTCACTGTTTATGGATAAGGCTTTGCATACAGCGCCCTCAGCCATGTTAAAATTTAAATTAAGCCGACAGCATTTTGCCAAGGCTGTCCACAGCTCTGCATTGTTCCTAAAATATATAAGGCCTTTTTGTATTGTGGCTATGGCGGAGGAGTAATTTCTTTGGGCGCAATAAATTTCTGAAAGCCGCTTAAATATAACGGGACTGCTTATTTTACATTCTTCCAAAAATTTAACTGCATTTTCAAATTGTCTTTGTTTAATAAAAATATCGCTGATTTTAAGTATAGCAGAAGCATCCTTTTTTATATCTATGGCAAGCTTAAGAGTTTCTATGCTTTTTTTGTATTCTCTTTTTTTTAAGGCTATAAGGCCTTTTAAGTAAAGCATTGAAAATGAGTCATTTCCATCATATAAGCCCAATAAATATTCAGCTCTGTCTATATAATTTAAAAAAATACAACATTCAACATAGTTAAGCAATATAATGGGATTTTTATCTATGCTGTATGCTTGCTCAAAAAAGCTTGCCGCATTTTCATAATCGCCGCACTGCATACAGCATAAACCGATATTATTTTTTATAACGCTCTCTTTATTTATATCAAATTTAAGAGCGTTTGAATAGGCATATACGGCTTTTTGGTATTTTCCTGCCCTGTAGAGCTTATCGCCTTTTTCTTTATTTTTTTCATATTCACCGAGATTAGAAAATTCACTGAATTTTTTTTTGACTTCTTCAATTTCGTATTCATTTAGATAAGAAAATTTTCTTAAAAAGTCAATTAACTTTTTTTCATTTCCATCATCGGAATCACCCTCTAATATTTTTGCCTCCTCATATAATCCAAGCTTATCCCTAAGCCAATTTAAGAATGAGTCGTCATCGAATATTTCAAGGCTTTCTTTAAGGTAATTAAAAATATGCCAAATTGCTTCTTCTATTGAATAAACCCTGATATTTGTTGCAGAAAATATATAAGGGATATTGCTGAAATTTTCACTGCTTAAAATAAGCTTCATAAAACCTCACCGTTAATAATAAAAAACATATTACAACCTTATAAGCTCTGTAATGCTTATTGCTATGTTATCCAAAATATCAAAAAATTTATCATTTAAATCGTAATATTTTCCGTCCGGCCTTGTTACGGGATCAAATGCCTCTATGCTTTCTCTGTCACGTCTTGCTACAATATATGTTGTAACGTCTTTTTCTTTAAGCATATTGCAAATATCTTCTATGCTTTTTCCGCTGTTTGTAGGAACATGAGGAGGGGCATCGGTTATCAGAATAAAAATATTTTTTGATCCCTCGGTTGTTTTTGATGCATCTAAAAGCGTAATTCCCGTTTCAAGCGCATCCAATGAAGATTCCGGTATATCGCCGCCATAGGTTCTTGGGATATTTTTAACCTGTTTTTGGAATTTTTTTACATCTTGAGTAAAATTATATACGCTTGGTTTTTCTTTTTCGTTTAAATCTCCGAAGCCGATAAGACCAAGCTTGAAGTTTGTACCCTTTGAACTTAAAATATCGGAAAATTCGATAGCTCTGTCTTTAACACCGTTAATATAGGTATCCATACTTCCGGTTGTATCGATTAAGAAAACAACGTTAACATCAGATACGGTGTTTATCGGTATTTCTCTTTTTGGCGGAGCTGAAAACTTGCTTCTGTCAAATTCGGCTTTTTGAGTATTTCCCGTTGAAAGATCCTTTACATAAACTTCAAAAAGATTATTTTCATCTATGGCGTAAGTTATTTCAAGCTTTGTATCACCCTTAAGGCCGCTCATAAGCACGCTGCCGATATATTTTTTATCGTCTTCATGCCCCTGTTCCCATTGATAAACATCTACATTTACCATTGAAGCGCCGCTCATGTTTGCAAAATTGCTGTCTGATATGCTGCTTGGGATAGGGCTGCCCATAGGAATTATCGGAATAAGACTTTTTTTCATTGTTGAAATATCGGTTACAGCCTCTGTTCCGAATATCTGCCTTGTAATTTGACCTATCTTAACGCTGCTGTTTGGAAGATGGATAAGATAGCTGTAAATAGCGGCGCCCATAGCAACGCTTTTTGCCGGATCGGTAGCTCTGTAAGGCTCTTTTATGCAGCCGGCAACCATTCTTTTAACCATTGGTATTAATGTTGAGCCGCCAACCAAAATAACTTTTGAAATTTCATCGGGAGCTTTGCCCGCTCTTTTTAAAGCTTCTTCTATAATATCACGGCTTCTGTCGACATATTTTCTTATTACAGATTCAAATTCCTCTCTTGTTATCTCAAAAGTAAGATTTTTTGGGACTGAATTATGAACTATAAGAGGATTTATCCTAACGGATGCTTTATTTGTTCCGGAAAGTTTTTTCTTTGTCTGTTCAGCCTCTGATTTTAGCTTTTGGAGGACTCTTTTTCTTTCGGATTCTTCGAGAGTGTCCAGATCAATATCATTTTCGGCTTTGAAGCGTTCTTTCATGATTTTGATAATTTCATTATCGAAATCATCGCCGCCGAGATTCATATCGCCGACATCCGAAAGCTCTTGAAAATATTCCTGTCCGGCTTCGTCCACATTAACTTTTAAAACACAGGCATCAAAAGTTCCTCCGCCTATATCATAAACAAGCAGCGTTTGAGCATAACCCTGCCTGTAGCCGTATTCGATAGCGGCAGCCAGAGGCTCGGAAAGGAGATATACGTTTTTAAAGCCTGCCATTAAGCCTGCCTGCTTGGTTGCAAAAATCTGCCTGTCGTTAAAATATGCGGGATGTGTTATAACAACCTCGTCAAAAACTTCTTCTGCCTGAGCTTCGGCAGCTTCTTTAAGTTTTTTTAAAATCTCACAGCTTATATCTTCGGGAGTTTTTTCTTCATCACCTATAAGTATTTTTTCGTCGGTGCCCATAAGCCTTTTAACAGATATTACGGTTGATTCCGGAAAAATAATTGCACCTGCCTTGGCTTCCGTTCCAACAAGTATTTCATCTTGAGAAAAGCTTACCACAGAGGGGAGAATTTCGTCCGTTCCGTCTATTTTAACAACATCTAAACGGTCGTTTTTATCTTGATATATTATTGCTACAGAATTAGTCGTTCCCAAATCAATGCCTAAATAGCTCATTTTTTTATTCCTCCAAACAGCTTAATATAAATGTATAGATTTTAACCGAGTATAAGTTTGCGATAAATTAAAAGCTGTGAAAGGTTATTTTAAGCCTTACACAGCCAACCCCAAAACCTAAAGAAGCATAACTTGCTTCGCTTACGATGCGTCTTACAACCGACTGTTTAAATTTTTGCTTGGTTGTAAGCATCAATATAGATTCTCTTCTTATTATAACCAATATACCATATTATGGGCAGTGTTGTCAATTAAGCGGCTATGAAAGTTTTTATTGAACTTTTTCAAAAAGTCGGTATAATTTAGCTGTAACCGCAAAGGTTTTAAAAATTGGCTTGTCTTATATAAAAGGCAAATATTTTACTAAACGGTTGCAATTTAAATAGATTTCATGGTATAATATGCTAAAGCTTATAAGTAAAATTTATTGGGCTTTTCATTTTATAAAAATTAAAGTAAATTATTCATTTTAGGAGTGTGATTTTTGTGGACTCTGACAGTTCGCAGCAATTATTTCTGTTAATCATTTTATTGTTTCTTTCCGGGTTTTTCTCAATGTCTGAAACGGCTTTAACCTCATTAAGCAAGATCAGGCTAAGAACAATGGTTGATGAAAACGTTAAAAATGCTCTGCTTATCCAAAAGGTTGTCGATAACCCAAATAGGCTGCTTTCATCAATATTAATTGGAAATAATATTGTTAATATCGTTGCTGCATCATTGTCAACGTCGCTGGCAATTAACTTTTGCAACTCTATGAATATACCATCTGCCAACGGTATAGGCATTGCAAGTGGAATAATGACTGTTCTTGTGCTTATTTTCGGTGAAATCACACCCAAAACCTATGCGGCGCAGTATGCCGAAAAGGTCAGCATTATGGTTATAAAACCTATTGCGTTTTGCTGTTATATTTTTACGCCATTGGTTTTTATTTTAAATATAGTTACCGGATTTATGCTTAAGCTTTTAAAGGTGGACGCTTCTCATAAAGAGCCTTCCATAACAGAATCTGAGCTTATCACCATGGTTAATGTAAGCCACGAAGAAGGTGTGCTTGAAACAGACGAAAGGGAAATGATCAACAATGTTGTTGATTTTGGAAACGGCGACGCCAGAGATGTTATGATACCTCGTATAGATGTGGTTGCTGTTGAGTCGGGTACAAGCTATGATGAAATTGTGAATATTTTCAGAAAAGAACGATTTTCAAGGATGCCTGTTTATAATGAAAATATAGATAATGTTGTTGGAATAATTTCTTTTAAAGATATATTTTTTTTGGAGGACAGCACAGGCTTTGTCCTTGAAGAGCATATAAGAGAGCCGTTTTTTACTTACGAATCAAAGCCGCTTCGTGAGCTGTTTAATCAGATGAAAGATGAAAAAATCTCTATGGCTGTTGTTTTGGATGAATATGGCGGCACATCGGGCATTGTTACAATAGAAGATCTTATCGAAGAAATAGTTGGTGAAATAACCGATGAATATGACGAAGATGACGAAGAAATACAGGTTATAAAAGATGATGAATATATTGTAGATGGCAGCGCTAAGATAAATGACGTTAACGATATGATAGGCACAAAATTTGAATCTGAAGATTTTGATTCGATAGGCGGTTATGTTATCGGTATTATAGGCAGATTTCCCGAAAGAGGAGAATGTATAGAAGCCGATAATGTAAAATTTGTTATAGAAGAGGTTGACAAAAACCGCATAGAAAAATTAAGAATTTTAACCGACAAATAATCAGCAGGCGGAAATCGCATTTTCGCCGAGGAAAAAGGCGAGTTTCAAGGCTTTTAAAGCCGCAGGAATGAGCCTTTTGTTTATATACTTAACTGCGAAAAAGCCCCGCAGGGACTTTTTCGACACTCAAGAGCTTCCGTTTTAAAGACGGAAGCTTTTTTATTTAGTAAATGATATTTGTAATTTACCAAGAGTTTATAAAACCTATTTAACAAATTAAAATAATATGTAAATGAATTTTCAAATAAATCTTATAGACTTAAATTTGTCGGACTTATAACGAATAATTAAAAAATACAGATAGATATTAGACAAGTTCTGATTGGGCTGATATAATGTAATTAAAGGTTAATTTTTTATATTTACAAAATTAGAAAATTTTTCAATTTATTTACTTTTAGAATTGATTTTACCAAAACTTTGTGTTATACTAGGTGAGCACTGTAAGTTAAATAAATAGGTTAATTTTAAAATTATATACCCATTATTTAAAATATTTAAAGCCTATAATCTCTATACATATTTCTTTCTCCTTACGAATTATGAATGAATTTAATTTAACTTACTGTAGTGCATAAGGATTCGGATTTTATTCGGATCCTTATTTTTATTGACAAGCGGATTTCTGCCGTTTGGGCTTGACTTAAAGTTAATATTAAACGATAATATTAATAAATAATATCTTAAGGAGGTATAATATGACGTTGTTAATTACTGTTTTTGCCGCTGTTATTTCTACTGTTGTTTGGTATAACAAAGGCTTTGATGATAATAAGAAGCTGTCTGTACTGTGTTTTATGTATTGGGGAGCTTCTATTATGTGGTTTGTAGATGCTTTGGTTGAATACATACAGCTTAAGTCAAATTATTTTACTCCTGCGCCTTTGGATATGCTTAATGATGCATTTTTAGGCTTTTCAGTTGTAGCGTTTGGGCTTGTGATTTGGCTTATTGTGCTGCTTGTTAAGGATCCGGAAGGTATAGTAAAAAATGCTCTTTTAGGTAGTAAGTAAGTCACTTATAGAGAGGTTTAATTATGGATACAGATAAAAAATTTGAGAAGCTTAAAGAATATTTGTTAAGCCTTGAAAGCATAGCTGTTGCATTTTCAAGCGGTGTTGACTCCACCTTTCTTTTAAAAACGGCTTATGATGTTTTGGGAAACAAAGCCATTGCCGTAACGGCTAATTCCCAGGCAATTCCTCAAAGAGAAATTGAACAAGCCAAGCTTTTTTGCCGCAGTGAGGGGATTAAGCATATAATTTTTAATTCCGGAGAGATGGAAATAGAAGGTTTTTCAAAAAATCCGGCAAACAGATGTTATCTTTGCAAAAAGAAAATATTTGAAACGATAAAGCTTATTGCGCAGGAAAACAACATAAAAAATGTTGCGGAAGGTTCAAATACAGATGATGACGGGGACTATAGGCCGGGTCTTGAGGCTGTTAAGCAGCTCGGAATAAAAAGCCCTTTGCGTTATGCGGGGCTTAATAAAAATGAAATAAGAAAGCTTTCCAAGGATATGGGCTTAAACACTTGGGATAAGCAGTCTTTTGCTTGCCTTTACTCCAGATTTGCCTATGGCGAAGAGATTACCGAACAAAAGCTGTCTATGGTGGATAAGGCTGAGCAGTTTTTGCTTAATTTGGGTTTTCATCAGCTTAGGGTGCGTATACAGGATAAAACCGCAAGGATTGAAGTTATGCCGCAGGAATTTCAAAAGCTGATTGAAGAAGAAAACAGAAGCAAAATAGTTAAGGAATTTTTAGGGTATGGCTTTACATATGTTTCAATGGACTTAAACGGATATGTAACAGGCAGTATGAATAAAACTATTGACAATATAAAAACATCAAAAGCTCAGGTTTGAACGCCTGAGCTTTTAATTTTTAATCATCAAAAACTATTGACAGCAGTATTAATAATATTAACTCAGTTTGTTTAAAATCTGCATATACTGCCTTTTTTTAAAATAAAATTATAAAAAGTTTAAAGGCAGTGATTTTTTGGATAAACCAAGGCTTTATAATAAAAAAAAGCTTATTTTTATATTGATTTGCTGCATTGGCGCTTTGTTTTTATGTTGTGTAAGGGTTTTTTATATACAAAGCTATAAGGCCGATTTTTATCAGGCAAAGGCATATGAGCAGCAGACAAGGGACAGACTTATAGCGCCAAAACGAGGAAGCATACTTGACAGAAATTTGCAGGGCATAGCTGTGACTCAAACAGTCGGCTCTGTAAGCGTTATACATTCCCAAATAGAAGAACCGGAAAAAACGGCTCATATTTTGGCTGAAAAACTTGATTTGGATTATGAATCCGTTTTAAATAAAATTAAAAAAAACGTTGCCCTTGAAAGAATAAAAACAAAGGTTGATAAAGAAACATCGGATGAGATAAGGCAGCTTAATCTAAAAGGAGTGGCTGTGGATGAAGATGTAAAAAGAGTATACCCTTTTAAAAGCCTTGCTTCTCAGGTTATAGGCTTTGTAGGAAAGGATAATCAAGGCATAGTAGGCCTTGAGGCAAAGTATGATGAATTTTTAAAGGGAAAGCAGGGCAAAATATTGACTTATACAGACGCAAGAGGAATAGAAATCAAAAACAGCGAAGAAAACAGAATAGCTCCGCAGGATGGGCTTAATCTTGTTACAAGCCTTGATGTTAAAATACAGCTTTATGCCGAGCAGACATTAAAAAAAGCGGTTGAGCTGAAGCAGGCAAAAAGGGGCGCAATAATTGTTATGAATCCGCAAAACGGCGAAATTTATGCTATGGCAAATAAGCCGGATTTTGATCTTAATGAGCCTTTTGTTATAAATAATGAGCAAATGAAAGCAAATTGGGGAAATATGACCGATAAAGAAAAAAATAATGCTTTAAATCAAATGTGGCGAAATTTCAGCATAAACGATACATATGAGCCGGGTTCAACATTTAAGGTAATAACATCCGCAGCAGGGCTTGAAGAAAAGGTTGTAACGCCGGAGCAAAGCTTTAACTGCGGCGGAGGAAGAACAATTGCGGGAAGATATATAAAATGTTGGCGTTCTCCCAGGAGCCACGGAACAGAAAGCTTTGTTCAGGGGGTTCAAAATTCCTGCAATCCCGTTTTTATGGACGTTGCGCAAAGCCTTGGAAGTGATAAATTTTATGATTATATGATAAAATTCGGCTTTAAAGAAAAAACGGGAATAGATCTTCCGGGTGAAGCTGTTGGGATTATGCATAAAAAAGAAAAAATCGGACCCGTTGAGCTTGCTACAATGAGTTTTGGTCAATCATTTCAGATTACTCCTCTTCAGCTTTTAAGAGCAATATCTTCCGTTATAAACGGAGGAGAGCTTATTACGCCACATTTTGCATTAAAAACTACCGATGAAAACGGAAATGTTATACAACAGTTTAATTTTGAAAAAGGAAGCAGAACAGTTTCAAAAGAAACTTCTCAAACAATGAAAGGCATTTTGGAAAGCGTTGTGTCTGTCGGAACAGGAAACAAAACATATGTTCCCGGCTACAGAATAGGCGGAAAAACGGCGACAAGCGAGAAGCTTCCGAGAAGAAGCGGAAAATATATAGCTTCGTTTATGTCGTTTGCTCCGGCTGAGGATCCACAGGTTATATGCCTTGTTTTAATAGATGAGCCTCAGGGGGTATACTACGGAGGTCAGGTTGCAGGGCCTGTTATGAAAGAGCTTTTGGAAAATATTCTTCCATACATAGGCGTTGAAGAAAAACTAAACGAACAAGAGCTTAAAAAAGAAAATACGGCGGATGTTGAGGTTTCCGATTACATAGGTATGAAGCTTAATGATGCCAAAAAGGCTGTATCCGATCTTAAGCTTAACGCTGATGTCATAGGAGATGGAAATACAGTTATAAGACAATTCCCCGTAAGCGGAGAAGTAATAAATCAAGGCAGTAAAGTTATACTTTATACATATTGATGAAGCAAAAATTATTGACGAAACAATTTTTAAATTATATCAAAAATATATACACAAGATACTAAAAATAGATTATAATAAAAGCTGGAAAATTTTAATGTTTTTATATTTAATATAAATGAAAGCGGTGATTTTGTGAAGCTTGCCAATGTTATTGAGGGCTTGAATATTAAAATTGTAAAAGGCAGCGCCGATACAGAGGTTACGGATTTTGCCATAGATTCAAGAAAGGTTAAAAAAGGAACTTTGTTTATATGCATATCAGGCATGAGAGTTGACGGACATAAATTTATTGCCGATGCATATAAAGCGGGAGCCTGCGCCGTTTTATGCGAAAAAGACGTTGATGATCTTCCCGAGGGCATAACGGTATTAAGGGCTGAAAGCTCTAGGAAAGCTTTGGCTGATATGGCTGTAAGGTTTTATGATGATCCTACGTCTAAATTCGATCTTATCGGAATAACCGGAACAAACGGAAAAACAAGCTCAACTTATTTTATGGAGAGTATTTTAGCGGCAGCCGGCAAAAAAAGCGGCGTTATAGGTACGGTTGAAATAAGAGCCTGCGGAAAAAAGATTGATTATAAGTTTGCCGCTTCAACAACGCCGGAAACAATTGAGCTTAATGAAATTTTTAATATAATGTTAAAAAATAAAGTTGATTCGGTTGTTATGGAAGTTTCATCACATGCTTTGGAGCTTGAAAAAGTTAGAGGATTAAGCTTTGATATAGGAATATTTACCAATTTAACCCAAGATCATCTTGATCTTCATAAAACAATGGAAAATTATTTTAAGGCTAAATCAAAGCTTTTTGATATGTGCAAAACAGCAGTTATAAATGCGGATGATGAATATGGCGCAAGACTTATAAAAACTGCGGGCTGCAAAGTTGTAAGCTTTGGCATAGAAAAGCAATGTGATTTTAAGGCTGTTAACATAAATTATAAAACAGACAGGGTTTTGTTTGATGTTTTGCATGAAGGAAAAACATACAGTTTTGAGCTTAAAATACCGGGGAAATTCAGCGTTTATAATGCGCTTGGCGTTATTGCGGCGGCATATTGTATGGGCATTGATTTTGAAACCGTAAAAAATGGCATAAGCAGCATAAAGGGAGTGCCGGGAAGAATACAGAATATTAAAAATGATAAAGGATTTAATGTTATTGTCGATTATGCTCACACTCCCGATGGGGTAGAGAACATTATAAACTCGGTAAGAGAATTTACAAAGGGAAGAGTAATAACGGTTTTTGGCTGCGGCGGCGACAGAGATAAGAAAAAAAGACCGATTATGGGAGAAATATCGGCAAGGCTTTCTGATTATTCAATTCTTACATCGGATAATCCCAGAAGCGAAGAGCCTATGGATATATTAAAGGATATTGAAGCCGGCGTTAAGCCTATAACAGATAATTATGAAATGATAGAAAGCAGAAAAGAAGCTATTTTTAAAGCTGTTAAAATGGCACAAAAGGGCGATTCGGTTATTATAGCCGGAAAAGGCCATGAGGATTACGAAATATTTAAAGATAAAACCATACATTTTGATGACACAGAGGTTGCCGCACAGGCATTGGAGGATCTTAAATGAAGCCTATTTTAATAAAAGATATAGTTAAGGCTGTAAACGGCAGACTTATTTATAATAATAAAAATATTGAAAATAAATATATATCGGGCGTTTCTACCGATACCAGAACAATATCATTGGGAGAGCTTTTTATTCCCCTTAGGGGAAAAAGCTTTGACGGACATAATTTTTTAAAAACGGCGTTTGAAAAATCAGCATTATGCGCTCTTTCCGAGGAAGATATTGATGTTGGAGGAGCATTGATTTTGGTTGAGGATACATTAAAAGCTCTCGAAGATCTTGCTCAGTATTATTTATCGCTTTTTAATATACCTGTTGTTGCCGTAACAGGCAGCACCGGCAAAACAACAACAAAGGAACTGATATTTTCGGTTATAAAGCAAGGTTTTGACGCCCTTAAAACAGAGGGTAATTTTAACAATGAAATAGGACTTCCGCTTACTGTTTTCAGAATTGAAGACAGCACTCAGGCAGTTGTTTTGGAAATGGGCATGAGTGATTTCGGCGAAATACACAGGCTTTCTAAAATTGCCCGTCCGAATATAGCCGTTATAACAAATATAGGTGTTTCTCATATTGAGAACCTTGGCAGCCGAGATGGAATTTTAAAGGCGAAGTGTGAGATTTTTGATTTTATTAAGGAAAACGGAATTAAAATTTTAAATTATGATGATGATAAGCTAATAACTCTCAAAAATAAAAAGGAAAATATTGTTTATTTTAGCATAGGTGATAAAAATGCCCAATACTATGCCGAAAATATATCTGAAAATCCTCTTATCAGCATAAGCTGCAAAATAAATACCCCCAATGGCAGTTTTGATGCAACAATTCCTCTGCCGGGTATGCATATGGTTTCAAACGCATTGGCGGCAGCCGCTGTCGGTGAAGCTTTGGGCTTAAATCACAGCCAAATTAAAAGAGGAATAGAAGAATTTAAAAGCGCAAAGATGAGAATGGATATAATTGATAATGAAAATTATAAAATTATAAATGACGTATATAATGCAAATCCGGATTCGGTTAAGGCGGGCATAAATGTTTTGGCGGCAGCCGAGGGAAGAAAGGTTTGCATTTTGGGCGATATGCTGGAGCTTGGCAGCGAATCGTCAAGGCTTCACTTTGAAACAGGAAAATATGCCGCCGAAAAAGGTATAGATGTTATTGTTTCTATAGGTGATGCGGCAGTCGATTTATACAAAGGGGCTTGTGAATCGGGCAGAGATAAAAGCAGTTTCTTTTATTTTAAAACCAAAGAAGACTTTTTTGAAAATTTCAAAGATATACTTAAGGATAATGATACAATTCTTATCAAGGCTTCAAGAGCAATGAAATTTGAAAAAATAACGCAAAGGCTTGATTTTAAAAATAATGAAGACTGCGGTATCTGAGCTTTTAAAAGTCCGTATGATAACGTTTAAATATACGAGGTGAAAAAATGTTTGACTTATATTCAGCAATTTATGCTGTGTTGATTGCATTTGCAATAAGCGTTGTTTTATGTCCTGTGGTTATACCGTGGCTTCATAAGCTTAAGTTTGGGCAGACGGTAAGAGATGACGGCCCTCAAAGCCATTTGATTAAATCGGGAACTCCTACCATGGGCGGAATAATGATAATTTTAAGCTTTCTTGCGGCAAGTCTGTTTTTTATAAAGGGCAATTATGATGGCATTATGGTTGTTTTTGTTACAATAGGCTATGGCATAATTGGCTTTATAGATGATTATATAAAGGTTGTTAAAAAGAGATCCTTGGGTTTGAGGGCTTATCAAAAAATTATAGGACAGCTTATAATTACGGGTATTTTTTTATATTATCTTAATTATTCGGGTATAGGAACAGAAATATATATACCGTTTATGAATAAAAAAACTGTTGAGCTTGGCTGGTTGTATATACCGTTTTTCTTCATCGTTGTTATAGGAACGGTAAACAGTGTAAACCTAACAGACGGGCTTGATGGATTGGCTTCGGGAGTTACTGTTTTGGTAAGTATTTTTTTTACATTAAGTGCATGGGCGTGCCAAAGCGGGATACTTCCTATATCGGGAGCTGTTGTAGGAGCTTTGTTGGGCTTTTTGCTGTTTAATGCTTATCCGGCAAGGGTATTTATGGGTGATACCGGCTCGCTGGCTCTTGGAGGTTTTGTGGCAAGCACTGCAATTTTGCTTAAAATGCCTGTATTTTTGCTTATTGTTGGCATTATTTATGTTTTGGAATCTTTATCGGTTATTATTCAGGTTGGATATTTTAAATTGACTCACGGAAAACGATTTTTTAAAATGGCTCCTCTCCATCATCATTTTGAGCAGTGCGGCTGGAGAGAAACAAAAGTAGTAACACTGTTTTATGTTGTAACGGCGCTGGGCTGTCTTATAGGATTTTTGGGTTCAAAAAATATGTTTTAAAATAATCTGCATTTTTGGAGGATTGTGTTATGGAATATAAAAATAAAAAAGTTCTTGTTTCGGGTATTGCAAGAAGCGGTGTAAGCGCTGCAATTTTGCTTAAAAAGCTTGGAGCAGAGGTTTGCGTTCAGGATCTTAAGCAAAAAGACAGTGTTAAAAATGAAGCGCAGCTGCTCGAAGCTGAAAATATCGAGCTTTACTTGGGCAAAAATCCCGATGATATAGCAGATAAGTTTGATCTGATTGTTTTAAGCCCCGGCGTGCCGACGGATTTGGAGTTTATTAAAAAGGCTGAATCGGCTTCAATCCCCGTTATAAGCGAAGTGGAGCTGGCTTATTCTGTATGTAAGGCTCCTGTTCTGGCGGTCACCGGCACAAACGGAAAGACTACCACAACAGCTCTTTTGGGAGAAATAGTTAAAAATTATAAAAAGGGCAGCGTTACAGTCGGCAATATAGGGCTTCCGTTTTCGGATGAGGCTCTTAATGTTGATGAAGACAGTTTTGTAGCGGCGGAACTTTCCAGCTTTCAGCTTGAAAAAATAGATAAATTTAAACCGATGGCAAGCGCTGTTTTAAATATAACGCCCGATCATTTAAACAGGCATAAAACTATTGAAAATTATATTCTTGCCAAAGAAAGAATTTTTAAAAATCAAGATGAAAATGATTTTTTGGTTTTGAATTATGATGATCCCGTATGCAGGGATATGAAAAACAGAGCAAAGGCAAAAACAGTTTTTTTCTCGAGAAAAGAAAAGCCTAAAGAGGGCTTGTACGCAGATGATAACAGTATTTTTGTAAAATTGGCAGGCTATGATGAAAAGCTTATAGATATTGACGAAATGAATATTTTGGGCGCTCATAATGTTGAAAACGCTATGGCGGCGGCGGCAATGGCTTTATGCGCATCAGTTCCTATAGATATAATAAGAAAAACTCTTAGGGAATTTAAGGCTGTTGAGCATAGAATTGAATATGTGGCCGAAATAAATGGAGTTGAATATTACAACGATTCCAAGGGCACAAATCCCGATGCGGCAATAAAGGCTATTGAAGCGATGAAAAGACCTATACTTTTAATTGGCGGAGGATATGATAAAAAATCAGATTTTCATCAATGGATAGAATCATTTAAAGGCAAAGTTAAATTTATGGCTGTGATAGGCGAGGTAAGCAAACAAATTACAGATACTGCCGATGAAATAGGCTTTGGCTCTTATCAAACGGCGCAAAGCCTTGAAGAGGCTGTAAAGCTTTGCTTTGAAAAAGCCGAAACGGGAGATTGTGTCCTTCTTTCGCCTGCCTGCGCCAGTTGGGATATGTTTGAAAGCTATGAGCAAAGAGGAAAGCTTTTTAAAGATTATGTTAACGAATTAAACCTAAAATTAGGCAGGTGATCTGATGTCGGATATTAATAGAAGCCGAAGCAGAGAAAGAAGAAATGTAAGAAGCGATTTTAAAAGGACTCATTCAAACAGCTACAGCGGAACAGTTGAAAAGCTCAGGAAAGGAAGAATCGATTACTTTATATTACTGGCAACTATTTTTTTGGTTCTTTTTGGGGTAGTTATGGTTTTTTCTGCAAGCTATTATTACGCAAAAAATACATATAACGATACATTGTATTTTTTTAAAAGACAGGCGATATGGGGTGTTATCGGTTTTATATGTATGATATTTGTTTCAAACATAAATTATAACTTCTTTAGAAAATATTCAAAAATGCTGTTTATGATTTCTATTTTATTGCTTATATTGGTATTGATTCCGGGGATAGGAAAAAAGGTTAAAGGAGCAAGACGCTGGATAGAATTAGGACCTGTCGGCTTTCAGCCTTCGGAGATAGCGAAGCTTGGAATTATTTTGTATCTTCCTAATTTTATATGCAGCAGAAAAAAAATTTTAAGCAGGCTTAGGGGTTTTGTAATTTGTTTGATAATACCTCTTATTCCGGCTTTATTGGTTGTTGTTGAGCCTAATGCGAGTACCGCTATGGTTATGATGGGTATTGCGGTTTCTATAATTTTTGTGGCATCTCCCAAAATATGGTATTTTTTTATTCCCGTAATCGGAGCAATAGGAGCTGTTTTGGCCATGGCTTTTGGAGATGGATTCAGAAAAAAAAGGTTTATGGCATGGCTGGATCCTTTTTCGGATCCTACCGATAAAGGTTTTCAGACTGTTCAATCGCTTCTTGCCATAGGCTCCGGAGGGCTTTTTGGCCTTGGTCTCGGTCAAAGCCGCCAAAAGCTTGGCTTTATACCGGAGGCTCATAATGACATTATTTTTTCTATAATATGTGAAGAGCTTGGTATATGCGGAGCCATACTTTTGGTTTTGCTTTTTGGCGTCCTTATATGGAGGGGATATCATACAGCTATGAATGCCACAAATGCGTACTGTTGTTATGTAGCATCAGGAATTACATCTATGATAGCAATACAAGTTATACTTAATATAGCTGTTGTTACAAATATAATTCCAAATACAGGAGTTCCGCTGCCATTCATAAGCTATGGAGGAACATCTCTTGTTATTATGATGAGCTCGATTGGGATTCTTTTGAGTATTTCAAAGGTTTTTCAAGAGCAGTAATGTATTTTTAAATTTTATGCCTGAGTCGTTATGGCTCAGGCTTTTATATTGCAAAAAAGAAATTTTAATTGCAGCCACCGCCTAAGAGGCGGGGACTTATTTAATCGCTTAAACTTTTGTAACAAAATAGGTTATTTAAAATAATATAACATTAGGAGAGAAATAAAAAATTAAAGGAGGATATAAAATGGGTGCTTTTGAATGTGACAATGTTGGTTCAGCTCTTGATCCAAGAAGACTGAGAGAAGAATGTATTATTGCTTTTAAGGTTTACGATTTTTGCAGACAACAGGATTGTTTAACAAGTGATATATTAGGCCCGGCAAGAGCTGCCGAATATACAGTATTAAACGGAAATGCCATAGAAGAGGGAGCGATTATAACCCCTCCTGCAAAACCGGGAATAGTATAAACACTACCTAAAAAAAACGATCATTTTTACACCATCCCAAATAATTTTATCTATAATGTTATCTATGTAACGGCGTTTTTCATCAAAAGAAAAGCCGTTGTCGATGTTTAAATCCATCAATGAATTTATTGTTAAAGAATTTTTTTCTAAAATACAAATATTTTTGTTTTTTAATTTTTCAAGGGAATTTTTAAGAAGCTGAAGCTCTGAGTCAAGTGATTCTATTTCTGATACTATGTATTTTGCCGCAGATGAATTTTTATTTTTTTTAAGCTCCATCATTAAGTTTTTTATTTCTTTTTGTTTTTCGGTTATTAAATTTTTTATATTCTTCTCTTCAATACTATTGGAGTTGGATTCAGGTTGAATAATGTTTTTACATTTAAGCATTTCGCTATTAATGTTTTTATCCAAGCTTAATATTTTCAGATAGTTTAAAATTTCATTATCGGCATCTATTCCTGTTATATTTTTTATGCTGCAGGCACTTCCTCTTGATTTTCTTTTTTTGCTGCATTTGTAATAATATCTTTTTTTGTCTGCGCCATAAATCATTACCATTGATGATCCGCACAAACCGCATTTTATTTTTGAGCTTAAAAGCCCTTTTGCACTTTTGCCTGCTTTGGGAGCTTTAAGCTTGTTATTGTTAAGCTTTTTTTGAACCTCAAGCCATTTTTTATCTTCTATAATTCCTTTATGCTCAGCAATAACAACTCTCCAAACCTCAGGGTTATATATACTGTTTAGGCGATCATGTCTTCCATATATAAACATGGCATTTTTTCCGTTAAAATCTTCTTTCTTATTTAAAATTTCACTTCCCAGTGTATTATAATAATCATAAACCATATCAGAAGCCTTTACATATACCGGATTTGTAAGTATTCTTCTTATTTCAGAGCTTCCTATAAAATTATCGTTTTTGTTTTTTATTCCATTTTGTATAAGCCATCGTTCAAGCCTTGATAAAGAGTTAAATTCAATAAATTTATCATAAAGAAGCTTTACAAATTCTATTTCTTTATCTGTGGGAATAAGGCGATGCATACTTTTTTTATTGCCATTTAAATCTATATAATTTATTTTTTCGGATTTGAAGCCTGTTGGAGGGGTACTTCCTATGTAGCGCCCGGTTGCGGCAAGGCGTTTTAGGTTATCTTTTATACGCTGGGCGGTTGTTTCTCTTTCAAGCTGAGCAAAAACGCTTGCTATATACATCATTGCTCTGCCTATTGGGGTAGAGGTGTCAAAATGCTCCGAAACGGATACAAATGCTGTGTTATGCTTATTCAATATTTCCATAATTGCCGAAAAGTCGACTACGCTGCGGCTTATTCTGTCAAGACGATAGCATACAACGGCATTTATCTGGTTTTCTTTTACAGCTTTAATCATTTTTTGGAATTGAGGTCTGTCTGTATTTTTGGCTGAAAAGCCTTCGTCTTCATATATAATTATATCATTTTTATCGTTATTGAAATTGGAGGCTATATAGCTTTTGCATATGCTTATCTGATTTTTTACGGATTCTCCTCTGTCTGTGATTTTGGATTTGCGGCTGTAAATTGCTATTTTCATAATAAAAACTCCAATACTTTTAGGTTTTTAATTATATGAGTTTTTTATTGGAATAAGACAATTTTTAGATCTAATAAATTAAAATTGAGGTGATAAAAATGCAGTATAATTATAAAAAATATCCAATAGAACAGGGAAATGAATACAATACAAAAAAAATAGCAAAAGCAAATGTTGATTTGATAAGCTCGTATGCTATGAGATGTAAGGATTGTGAAGAAATTTGCAGCGCATTTTTTGAAGGCTGCAAAGAGATTTGTTCAGAAAATAAAAATTGACTTGCGTATTTATAAAAAATTGAATTGATTATCTCCGTCGAAACGAAATTTTTATATCTCTGTTTGTCATCGAAAAAGTAAATTTGGGCTTTTTCGATGACAGCTTGGTTGGTTTTTGAACAGGCAAAGTATTAAAAGGTATGAATATCACTTATAAATTTTAAGAATGTATATATTTCTTCCATCGATTCAATACTTCTTTTAACGGCTCATCCAGATATGAATACGCTTTATCCTTAATCCAATCAGGAATACCATAGGCAGCCTCTGCTATACTGCCGGTGATTGCCGTTAATGTATCGCTGTCCCCTCCAAGAGAAATGGCATTTCTTATGGCATCTTCAAAATCCGTACTTTCCAAAAATGCAATAATTGCCTGAGGCACGGTGTTTTGACAAGTTTCGTTAAAACTATACGAAGGTCTGATTTCATCTAAACTTTGTGACAAGTCATATTCGTATTCTGTTTCAATGAATCTTTTGATACGTTTTTTACATTCATCGGGGTTATTATTTATTGGTTTCTCATCGTCACCGCAATATCCTCCAAAGTAATAACGGCACATAAAAATTGCATCTGCCGTTGCTAATGCGCCTTTAATGCCCTCGGGGTGGTTATGAGTTACTTCTGCGGATATCTTTGCTATGTTTCTTCCTTTGGGTGGGAACATTCCCGTTCTTGCATAAAATCCGCAGTCCATAACCCATGCGCAGGGTGAAACACGCATTGCAGAGCCATTGCCAAAACTGTTATACGCTTTGCGATTATCCGAAAATATCCAAGATACAAAATTGCTGCCATAGCCGGCATAAGGATACATTCTTCCGTATTTCTTCATAGAATCGATAAAGTTATCACGCTCACCGCCATTCATAATGGCATCTGCAACAGCACAGGTCATAACCGTATCATCGGTAAAGAAGCATTTATCTTGAAACAGCGGAAACTCTTTAGTTTTGATATTGTTCCACTCATATATAGAACCAACAATATCACCGATTATTGCTCCAAGCATTTTAACATTCCTCCTTTGTAAATTTTTTGTTATGTATATGATAATACATTATAAGACGTCAGGCTTAATTTTTCAATATTTTTATGCTATTCATTTATATTTGGAGGCTTATTATAATGTTTAATATTCCTAATCGATTTTAAGTTATTGACAAAATATATTATAAAATATATTATAAAATATATTATGCAAACTTAAAGCGCCGCAGGCTTTATATTTGCTTAATTTTTGGGGTGCTTTTATGGAGCTTTATATAGAAAAAAATCAAAAAAAACTTCGGCTTGGCTTTACTACAGGCAGCTGTGCGGCAGCGGCATCAAAGGCGGCTGCTTTGATGCTTGTCGGCAAAGAGCCTGTTGACTGCGTAAAAATTAAAACTCCGTTTGGAGCAGAGCTTTTAATAGATATAATTGATACAGAAATAAAAAATAACTATGTTGTATGCAGCGTAATAAAGGACTCCGGCGACGATCCGGATATTACCGACGGAATTAAAATAAGCGCAAAAGTTTCAAAAATCCAAAGAGGTATTTTAATAGACGGCGGCAAAGGCATAGGCAGAGTTACAAGAAAGGGGCTTCCTGTGGAGATAGGAAAGGCGGCAATAAATCCTGCGCCAATGGCACAAATTAAAGCTGCCGTTGAGGAAGTTTGCCTAAAATGCGGGTATAACGGAGGTTTTAAAATTATAATAAGCGCGGAAAACGGTGAGCAGATAAGCTTAAAAACCTTTAATCCCAATTTGGGCATAGTCGGCGGAATTTCTATTTTAGGCACAAGCGGAATTGTGGAGCCTATGAGTGAAAGAGCATTGATAGAAACTATTAAAGCCGAGATAAATTTAAAATACAGCGAAAATAAAGAGGCTGTTTTTTTATGTTTGGGAAATTACGGCAGAGATTTTGCTTTAAGCAATTACTCTCTTGATTTTGACAAAGCTGTTAAATGCTCTAATTTTATAGGAGAAGCACTGGATTATTGTGTTTATAAGGGTTTTAAAAAAATACTTTTGATAGGTCATGCAGGAAAACTTATTAAGCTTGCAGGCGGGATAATGAATACTCATTCCAAAACCGCAGACTGTCGGGCGGAAATATTTGCCGCCCATTCGGCTATGTACGGGATAGAGCCAAATGATATAAAAAAGATTATGGAATGCGCAACAACAGAAGAATGTATTGATATTTTATATGAGCATAAAGATAAAAAGGATATTATTTTAAAATCTATAGAAGAATCAATAAAAAGGCATTTAATAAGCAGAATTGGCAGTGATATCAATGTTGAGTTTATAATATTTACCCTTAAAAGGGGAGAAATAATTAAAACCGAAAATGCTTTTGATCTTATAGATGAAATAAACAAAATCGGAGGACAATAATGAAAAAAGGAAAGTTGTACGGTGTTGGAGTAGGCCCCGGAGATAAGGAGCTTATAACCTTGAAGGCTGTAAGGATTCTTAAGCAGTGCGATGTTGCTGCCGTGCCTGTTACGGCGGGAGGAGAAAAAACAGCTTATTCGATAGCGGAGGAATTTATAAAAGATAAAGAAATTTTAAGATGTACAATAGAAATGACAAGAGATAAAAAAAGTATTATGCAAAGCTATTTAAAGGCGGCGGAGGATATTGAAATTTTATTAAGCTTAGGCAAAAGCGTTGCTTTTATAACACTTGGCGACCCTACGATTTATTCAACATATATGCAGATAGATGCATTGATTAGAGATAAAGGATATGAAACCGAAATTGTATCCGGAGTTACCTCATTTTGCGCTGCCGCCGCCAAGCTTAAAATTTCTTTGTGTGAAAGAGATGACGCTCTTGTAATTATACCCGCTTTCAGCAAGGATCTTAAAAATTGTCTTGATCTTAAGGCAGGTTTGGTTTTAATGAAAGCATCTGGTCATGTTGACGATGTTGCCAAGCTTTTGAAAAAAGAAAACAGACTTAACGATGCAAAAATGATTGAATGTTGCGGAATGAAGAATGAAAAAATTTATGAAGATATAGATCAGGCAAAGGATAATTTAAGCTATTTTTCAACTATTATAGTAAAAAGATGAAACATAACAAATATAAAAGGTGATTAATGTGATAAATTTTGTTGGGGCAGGCCCGGGAGCGGCTGATTTAATTACCGTAAGAGGCAAAAATCTTATAGAACAGGCGGATGTAATTATTTATTCAGGCTCTCTTGTAAATGAAGAAATTTTAAATTATGCGGATAAAGAAAACTGCGAAATTTACAACAGCGCTTCTATGACTTTGGAGGAAACGGCTGAAATAATGCTTAAAGCGGAAAGTGATAAAAAAAATATTGTAAGGCTGCACACAGGCGATCCGTGCGTTTATGGAGCCATAAAAGAGCAAATGGATATTTTGGATGAATATGGCGTAAAGTATGAAGTATGCCCGGGGGTGAGTTCATTTTGCGCTGCGGCAGCAACTCTTAAGGCGGAGTATACTCAGCCTGAAATAAGCCAAAGCGTTATAATAACAAGGCTTGAGGGAAAAACGCCTGTTCCTCCCAAGGAAGATATTACACTTTTTGCCGCACATAATTCCACCATGGTTATTTTTTTGTCTGCCGGTATGCTTGATGAGCTTAGCAAAAGGCTTATAAAGGGAGGCTATAAAGAGGATACTCCGGCAGCTATTGTATATAAGGCAAGCTGGCGTGAAGAAAAAGTTATAAGGACAACAGTTAAGAATCTTTTTAAAAGCGCCGCCGAGAATGGAATTAAAAATACGGCATTGATTACAGTGGGTAATTTTTTGGGCGGTTCAAAGACAAGAAGCAAATTATATGACCCAAGTTTCAGCCACAGTTTCAGAGAGGGCGTATAAATGAATATAAGTATAATATCCTTTAGCGCTGATGGAGATAAAATAAACAAGAAACTAAAAGCATTGTTTTTAAATGACAATATATATGCCTACGGAAATGATGAAGAGCTTCTTAAAAGATCCGCAAGCCTTAACGAATGGAGCAGAAATGCTTTTTTATGCTCTGATGCCATTATATTTATAGGTGCGGCGGGAATAGCTGTAAGAGCCATAGCCCCGTTTATAAAAGATAAAAGCTCTGACCCTGCCGTTGTGGTTATAGATGATAAAGCAAAATTTGTTATACCTGTTTTATCGGGCCATTTGGGAGGAGCCAACAGGCTTTCGATTAAAATATCGGATTTTTTGTCCGCCGAGCCTGTTATAACAACGGCAACTGATATAAACGGAGTTTGGGCGGCAGATTTATGGGCAAAGGAAAACGGATGTGAAATAGAAGATATATCGATGATTAAGTATATTTCTTCGGCTCTTTTAAGGGGAGAAAAAATAGGCCTTGTCTGTGATTTTTATATTCAAGGAAATCTTCCCAAAAATGTTGTTTTGGGTGAAAATTATGAAAATGGTATTGTCATTTCGGTTTTTAAAAAAATGCCATTTAAAAATACCTTAAATATTATACCTAAAATTTTAAATGTTGGTGTAGGAAGCAAAAAAGACAATGATGAAAATTTGCTGGCAAATTTTTTTTATGATCTTATGGATAAAAAAAATATATTTGTAAAGGCAGTAAAGGGTATTGCAACAATAGATATTAAAAAAAATGAAAGATGTATTTTAAGCTTATGCAAAAGCCTTAACAAAGAGCTTAATGTTTTTAGCAGTGATGAGCTTAAAGCTGTAAAGGGAGAGTTTTCCTCTTCGGATTTTGTAAAAAATGTCACAGGCGTTGACAATGTGTGTGAAAGGGCAGCGGCGGCTCTTGGCGGAGGAAGATTGATTATAAAAAAAACAAAGGCTAAGTCGGTTACCGCCGCTGTTTGCTGTGAAGATTGGAAAGCTTGTTTTGATAACATTGATAAGGAAAGGCTGTAATTATGAAGATTTATGTTGTGGGGTTTGGCCCCGGTGATATGGCTCAAATAAGCCCGCAGGCTGTTGAAGCAATAAAAAAAAGTGACGTTATAGTAGGGTATGATTGCTATATATCTTTAATATATGATTTGATAAAAGATAAGATTATTTTTTCATCTGGTATGAGAAAGGAAGTTGACAGAGGTTTAAAAGCTGTGGAATATGCTTTGATGGGAAAAACCGTTTCTGTTATATCAAGCGGAGATGCCGGAGTTTATGGCATGGCAGGTTTGGTTTATGAACTGAGCGCAGAATATAATCAGATTGAAATTGAGGTTGTTCCGGGCATAACGGCTGCTTTAAGCGCTGCGGCTGTTTTAGGGGCGCCTATAGGTCATGATTTTGCCGTAATAAGCCTAAGCGATTTTTTAACAGACAGAGAGGTAATAAAAAAGCGTATTATATGCGCAAGTGAGGCTGATTTTGTTATCTGTCTGTATAATCCGTCGAGCAGGAGCAGACCTCATCACCTTGAAAAGGCCTGTGAGTATATGCTGAAATATAAAAGCGCAGATACCGTTTGCGGATATGTAAAAAATATAGCAAGGCTTGGCCAGTCTTATAAAATATGCACCCTTTCACAGCTTAAGGATGAGAAAGCCGATATGTTTACAACAATTATTGTAGGAAATTCTCAAACAAAAATAATAAATTCAAAAATGGTCACTCCAAGGGGATACAAGATATTATGAAGGCGGCAGTGTTTTCCGGCACAACGGAGGGAAGAGAAATTTGTAATTTTTTGTGGAAATTAAACATAAATACGGATGTTTTTGTCGCAACCGAATATGGAGCTTCCGTTATGCCCGAGTATAATACGGCGAAAGTTTTTGTCGGCAGATTAAATGAAGCAGAGATTGAAAAAATTATAGGAGATTACATTATTGTTATAGATGCCACTCATCCTTATGCCGCAGAGGTAAGCAAAAATATAAAAAACGCCTGTTTAAAAAAATCCGTAAGATACATAAGGCTTTTAAGGAAAATAGAATGTAAAGAAGAATTTTTAAGCTTTTATTCTGTTGATGAAGCGGCGATATACCTTAAAAGCAGCATAGGAAATATTTTTGTTTCCACAGGAAGCAAAGAGCTTGAAAAATATAAAATTATCGATGGATTTGAAAAAAGAATATTCGGCAGATGTCTTGACAGTGAAGAGGTTAAAAAGAAATGTACTGAGCTTGGCTTTTTAAAGGAAAATTTTATTTTTGCAAAAGGACCTTTTACATACGAAGAAAATATTAAGGCGTTTAAAAATTTTGATATAAAAATTCTTGTAACAAAGCAGACGGGGAAAAACGGGGGCTTTTATGAAAAAATTTACGCCGCCGATGCTCTCGGCATAGATATTATTGTAATAAAGCCGCCCGTAAGCGAAAATGGTTTTTATATGGAAGAGGTGAAGAAAATTATAAAGCAAAATTTTAGTTAAAAAATTTTTATTTAAAAACCGTTTATTAGCTCGTCGAACAGGTAACTTAAAGCGTCGCAGACTTATAATCCGCAGGCGGAATTTATTTCCGACGAGGAAAACAGCGAATTTCAAGGGATTTTTAATCCCGATGGAAGGAGCTGTTTATACATCTGTTCCCTCTCGAAAAAGTCCACTTGGACTTTTTCGATATTTTCTATAAATTGCTTAATGAAAGAGAGTATTTTGACAGCCAATAATTTATTTGAATAATATACGCCATAAGCTGAACGCCGCTCATAAGCTGACCAAACCAAGGTTTGCCGTAATCCTGCTTTGTTTCTGTGAAGCTGATTATGCTTTTTTTATCCAAAATAGGCGATATCGGAGAGTTATTGTCTAAAATATCATAAAGTCTTTGCTTTAAAATTTTTTCATATTTTGGATTATAGGTTTTGGGATAAGGGCTTTTTTTTCGCATTAACAGTTTTTCGGGCAGCATATCTTTAAAGGCATCCCTTAAAAGACCTTTTACAACTCCGTTGGGGCATTTATACTTCCAAGGGACATTCCAAAGGTATTCTATAATTTTATACTCTGCAAACGGAACTCTTGCCTCCAAGCCGGAATACATTGATGTTCTGTCCATTCTTTCAAGGAGAGTAGACATAAACCATTTCATATTTAAATATGAAATTTCTCGTCTTCTTTTCTCTTCATCGTTTTCACCATCCAGCAGAGGAGTTTCAGCAACACTCTGTTTATATTTTTCGTGTGAGTATTCATCTATATTCAAGCTTTTTATAAAAGATTTATCAAACATTATTTTTCTTGGGCTTAGATCTTTTGTCCAAGGAAAAGAATCCGCTTTAAAAAATTCTTCTCTGTGAAACCAGGGATAACCTCCGAATATTTCATCGGCACATTCTCCGGTGAGGGCAACTTTGTTTTTCATTTTAACCTTTTTGCAAAAATAAAGAAGCGATGCGTCTACATCTACCATCGATGGCAAATCTTTGGCATCAACAGCGTCATAAAGATAGTCGGCAAGCTCTGCTTCATTACATTCCAGATAATTATGATTGCAGGCATATTCTTCAAGCATCATATCCACAAAAGGTCTGTCCTGTTCGGGCTGAAATGAATTGGCTTTAAAATAAATGTCGTTTTCTTTAAAGTCAAAAGAAAACGTATTTAGGGTTTGCCCTTTTTCTTTAAGATAATAGTATGAAACAGCCGTAACTATGCTTGAATCTATACCTCCGGATAAAAATGTGCAGACTTCTACATCAGAAATCATTTCATCTCTTATTGCGTTTTCCAACAGAAACCTTGTTTTAGCAACAGTTTCGGCATAGCTGTCGGTGTGTTTTTTGCTCTTTAGGCTCCAATATTTTTGCGTATGAAGCCCAAACTCGTCAAAAACGGCAAATTCGGCGCTTTTAAGCTCATATATATTTTTAAAAACTCCGTTTCCTGCGCTTCTTGCAGGCCCTATGCCTATTATTTCTCTTAATGAATCCATATTTATTTCCGGCTTTACATCAGGAAATTTAAAAAGAGCCTTTATTTCGGAGGCAAAAATAAGGGTATCATTTTTTATTGTATAAAACAAAGGCTTTATTCCGTTTCTGTCCCTAAAAAGATATAACTTTTTTTGTACGGAATCCCAAATGGCAAATGCAAAGATTCCGTTTAGTTTATTTACGCAGCTTTGTTTATATTCGATAAAAAGATTTAAAATAACCTCTGTATCCGTTGTTGTTTCAAATTCGTAACCTTTTGAGATTAAGTCATTTTTTAGCTCATCGGTGTTATAAATTTCACCGTTATAAACAATAACATATTCGCCGCCGTTTCTTTTTTTTATTATTGGCTGACGTCCGTTTTTTAAATCCCTTATAGACAGCCGAGTTTGAGAAAGACCTGTTGTTTTGCTGAGATATTCGCCGGTATCGTCGTTGCCTCTATGGGCTATGCTTTCTCTCATCTGCTTTAGCACTGTGTTCCATTTTTCACTTGAGAGCATAAAATTCGCTTTTGGATTGCTGAAGCCTGAAATTCCGCACATACTTTTAACCTCTCTAAAATGATTATCTCTTTATATATATTCAGAATAATTATTTTGTATACAAAAATCATTAGAGTTTATTGCCATAAAGGTATACGGTGTTTTTAAACAGCCGTTGAATATTAGTATATGGCGTAAGTCAACTATTGATATTATTCGCTTTGGTTTATATGTATAATTGTACAAATTTATTGCATTAATCGAATTATTTTGTTATAATTTAACCAACTAAACAAGACAATAGAAATATAGCATGGAGGTTGATGAAAATGGAAACTAAAAATTGTCCTAAATGCGGAAGGCTTTTTACATATGTAAAAAATTCCATCTGCCCGGATTGTCTTAAAGAAGAAGAAGAAACCTTTCAAAGGGTAAGAGCATATCTTAAAGAATTTCCCGGACAAAGTATTTCTCAGGTTTCAGAGGCCACAGGCGTTCCGCCAAGAAAAATCAGCAAATATTTAAGAGATGGAAGGCTTGAGGTAACTGACGGCTTGAGTGGATTTTTAACTTGCATGAACTGCGGAAAGCCCATTCATACCGGAAAATTTTGCAGGGAATGTTCAACCAAGCTTTCAAAAGGCTTTCAATCAGTTGCGGCAAATCCTAAGGAAACAGAAAAAAATGGTCCCAGAATGCATCATTTAAAAAATAAAGATAAAGAGTAATTTATGCAAATTAATGGCTATTTAATAAAAAAAACTTTTAAAAATAAATTATTAAATATTCTGCCGATTGTTTTGTTTCTTGTTTTTTCCGTGAGTGCAATTATTTTTATATGCCATATGATATGCCCGACAAGGCTTGAAAAACCTATAGAAATTGAAACCGAGAGATCTGTTGAAAAAAGTCAGGTTGATTTTTATGCGGAAAAAAATATAATAGCTATTAAAAAAACTTATAGTTTAGATTTTGATATTAACAATGTTAAAATTAATGATGAATACAATAATTTAAAATTTTCTTTTGTGTTGAATGGTGATTATTTAAGTTCTTTTAATGAAGTTAATTATGATTTTAAGAATAATATTTACAATGGCTTTAATATTTCAAATAATGAAAATAATTTAACGGTTTTAACAATTTCGGAAAAAGATATATTTGCTTTTAAACTTTATGATGACAAAGAGTATTATTATATAGAAGGCGCTCCTGTTAAAGAAATATATAATAATATTGTTGTTCTTGATCCCGGTCATGGAGGGGTCGATCCCGGATGCGAAGCATTCGGAGCAAGTGAAAAGGACATTTGCCTTGATATTGCCCTAAAAGCTGAAAAATATATTAATGACTCGGGCATCGCTAAGGCATATTTGACAAGAAAAAGCGACGAAAGCAAAGAGCTTGAACAGAGGGTTGAATTTGCCGAAAAATTTGGAGATATTTTGGTTTCTGTTCATGTAAATTATAATGAATATTATTTCAGCGCTGCCGGAACAGAGGTTTATTATTATAATAAAAACTATGAAAAGCCTCAGTTTATAAGATCTGACGAGTGCGCAGAATTTTTATGCAACAGTATATCTATGAATTTTGGCTCGAGAAGAAGAGAAAATAAAGTTGAAAATTATTTTGTTATAAAAGCGACCGATATTCCGTCGGTTCTATGTGAAGTTGGCTTTTTATCAAACAAAGCTGAAGCCGATAAACTTAAAAGCGAAGATGGCAGAGATAAAATAGCAAAGGGTATTTCAGATGGAGTTGTCAGCATATTTAAGCTTGTAGAATACAATAAAAACAATACATCAAATAATTAGCGCTAAAAGCAGTTACAAAAAATTTAAAATTTATCTGTCTGTTTTAAAGCAAAAATAACCTCTGATTTTGCAAGGAGGTTATTTTTGTTTTTGATGTAGGAGGTCTGTTATGGATTACAATTATTATATGCTTATTGCTTTGGAAGAGGCTGAAAAAGCAGAGCAAATAGATGAAGTGCCTATAGGCTGTGTTATTGTGTATAAAGATGAAATTATAGCAAGGGGATATAACAGAAGAAATAAAGAAAAAAATGTGCTTGCTCATGCAGAAATTATTGCAATTGATAAAGCCTGCCAAAAAATAGGAGATTGGAGGCTTGAGGATTGTACATTATTTGTAACTGTTGAGCCTTGCCCAATGTGTTGCGGAGCTATAGTGCAGGCAAGAATAAAAAGAATCGTATTTGGCTGCAAAAATGTTAAAGCCGGATGCTGCGGCTCTGTTTTAAATATTGCGCAGGAGCAAAGATTCAATCATCAGGTTGAAATTGTCGAGGGAATAAAACAGGAGCAGTGCTCTGAAATGATGAAAAATTTTTTTAAGAAAAAAAGATAATTTTTGTGTATGAGCTGCACAAACAATGCTTTGCAAAAAATGTTAAAAAATATATATATTGGATATTTATGGTACTTATTTAGAGAATGATTAGCGTTGAGATAAATATTGCAATAAAATAAAATTATATTGAGGTGATGAATATGCCACTGAAATATAAAATTATTATATTGCTTATTTTATATATTTTTTTGTTTCCGGCAAAGGTAAAAGCAGATCAGGTTTTAAGCTATTATCTTTACAGCTCAGACGGCAGCGAAAAACTTTATCCTCAAAAATTAGTTTTTGAAGAGGGTTTCTCAGATTCTGAAAAATTATGGTTTTTATTTGAAGAGCTTTTAGATTATAAGGGGAATATGCTTAAATACATACCGGATGGTACTGAAATAAGATGGATAAAAACAGAAAACGGAAATGCGAAAATTTCATTAAGCTCAGATATAAAACATTACGGAGGTTGTTATTATGAAAATGCTTTGATTTATCAGCTTATGAAAACTGTTTTTGAGCTGCCGTCAATAAATAGCTTTACTCTTTATATTGATGATAAGATTGATTATTTAAGCGAAGGCAGCCTGATTTATGAATTTGACAGAGATAAGATTGCCGATTACGAAAAATTTTTTCAAACAAACAATTAAATACTTAGCATAAGCGACATACTAATACTATTATGCTTTATTTCCGCAAAAGTTGATATTTAAGTGATTTTTAGCCGAGAGTAAAAGATTTTTTATTATAAATATAGAATTGAGAATAAGACCGATAAGTGGTATAATTAGTAAAGGATATTACCCACCGCCTAAAAGGCAGGGCTTACTTGCCGGTTAAAAAAATTAAGCTGAATTTTGAGGTATAAAGTTATGGAAAAAATAATTTTTGCAACTAAAAATAAAGATAAAATTAAAGAAATTAAAGCCGTTTTGGGCGACTGCTTTGATGTTATATCAATGCAGGAAGCAGGTATAGAAGCCGATATTGTTGAAGATGGCTCTACATTTGAAGAAAATGCCAAAAAAAAGGCTTTAGAGGTTATGAAGCTGTGTTCCTGCATTGTTTTGGCTGATGATTCCGGTTTGGAAGTGGATTACTTGGATAAGGCGCCGGGAGTTTATTCGGCAAGATTTATGGGTGAAAATACTTCTTATGATATTAAAAATAATGAGATTTTAAAAAGGCTTGAATCTGTAAGCGATGATAAAAGAAGCGCAAGATTTGTTTGTGCGGTTGCGGCGGCTTTTCCTGATGGAAGCTGCGAGGTTGTAAGAGGGACAATAGAAGGAATGATAGGATATGAAATAAAGGGAGATAACGGCTTTGGCTATGATCCTATTTTTTATCTTCCCGAATTAAACAAAACAACGGCTCAGCTTACTATGGAGGAAAAAAATAAAATAAGCCACAGAGGAAAAGCGCTTAGGCTGATAAAGGAGATTCTTTTAAAGAAGTGATATGAAAATTTTGGTTTTAAGTGACAGTCACGGAAATATGAAAAATGTTTATAATGTAATTGATACTTTAAACGGCAGGATAGATATGATTCTGCATCTTGGTGATTTTTTAAGGGATGCCCAAAAGATAAAAGAATTTTATCCTAACATAAAGCTTTTTAATGTAGCGGGAAATTGCGATTATGGCGTATCGGAGCAAAGCAGTATGGTTTTTGAAGCTCAAAAAAAGTGGTTTTTTATAACTCATGGCCACAGATACAATGTTAAAGGCGGCTTGGATAAAATTGCCTGCGCCGCGATGAAATCGGGAGCGGATATATGCATATATGGACATACACATTTTCCGCTTATTACAAAGCTTGATAATATGATTATTATGAATCCGGGCAGTATTTCATATCCAAGGGGCATTTCTGTATGCTCTTACGGGATTGTTAATATTGAGGGTGATAAAATAATACCCTCTGTTGTAGGCATATATGATGACAAATTTAAACCCATCAACGTAACAAAGGAGTGATATTTATGGTTGATGCTATGAATAATTATAATAATTATAATAATTATGACAATTATGAAAAATATGAATTAAATAATGAAAAATCTCCTTTACATACAAAATCCGATTCTGCGCATGGAGGCAAGGAGAAGCTTACAAATGCAGAAATAAGAGCTAAAAAACGTTCGGGTGAGATTGAATGTAAAACCTGCAAAAGCAGAAAATATGTAGATGGCTCAGACGACCCCGGCGTTTCTTTTAAAACACCTCAGCATATAAATCCAAGCCAGTCAGCTTCGGCTGTTATGGGGCATGAGCTTGAGCATTACAACAGAGAAACTGCTTCTGCATCAAAAAATGGAGAAGAGGTGGTTTCAGCAAGCATAACTCTTTCAAGAGCAATATGCCCGGAGTGCGGAAGATCATATGTTTCGGGAGGAACAACACACGTTACAAAGAGAGTTGATACAGATAAAAATAAAGAAAGAGATTATTTTAAAGATAAATTTTTTAACAATACTATCGGAAAATATTTCCCCAAAAAGGTTGATATGAAAATATAATTCCGATTAAAAATATTATTGGCTTTATGGAGTTGATTATGGATATATTAAATAAGCTGCAGGAAGAATTTAACATAGATAAAAACAGGCTTAGGGATACAGTTAAATTGATTGATGACGGAAACACCATACCTTTTATAGCAAGATACAGAAAAGAAGTTACAGGCTCTCTTGACGATCAGGTTTTAAGAGAACTTTTTGACAGGCTTGTATATCTTAGGAATTTAAACGAAAAAAGGGAGCAGGTAAGAAAGCTTATATCCGAGCAGGGAAAGCTCAGCAAAGAAATATCGGACGGACTTGACAAGGCTTTGCTTTTAACCGAAATAGAAGATATTTACAGGCCGTTTAAGCCAAAAAGAAAAACAAGGGCAATTATTGCAAAGCAAAAGGGCTTGGAGCCTTTGGCAGCAGAAATATTAAATCAAGAGCTTGCACAAACGGCTTTTGAGGCTTCAAAAAAATATATAAATGAAGAAAAGGGAGTTTTGAGTGAAGAGGATGCTTTAAGCGGCGCAAAGGATATAATTGCGGAAATTATATCCGATAATGCCGATTACAGAGGTTTTATAAGAAAGGAAACAATGAATAAGGGGCTTATTGTTTCCAAAGCAATTAAAAAAGAAGACTCCGTTTATGAAATTTATTATGATTACAGTGAAAATGTTCAAAAAATACCCGGGCACAGAATACTGATCTGACCCCAAAAAGTTAGACAAAAATATAAAAATAAATTTATGCAAAGCGACTAAGAATGATCTTGGTCGTTT
>CANRHR010000009.1 GCA_947630475.1 uncultured Clostridia bacterium
CTTATTTTCCATTTTTCCAACTTGGCTGTTGTTTGAATCTTAGGGTCGCATCTTAATTCTTCATTAATTGCTTGAGTTTTTATTTGATTATTCGATTTTCAAAGTTCAAATACATCTGTTAATCACATAACAGCTTAATTATAATATCAAAAAAATTTTTCTTTGTCAACACATTTTTTAAAATAAATTAAATATTTTGCCGTATTATAAATAATCGTCGTTTCTGTTTTCAAAATTACTTGATTTATTAATAGCAGCATTATATCATAAATATCAAAAATAAATATTTTTTATTTTTTTGAATAAAACAATTTCCTTTAGCCATAATAATTATTGCAAGGAAGATACAGTAATCTGATTTGCAAATAAATTATTTAAGGAGATTATTTAAAATGGACAAAAGAAGTGATAACAGAAATTCAAGAAACACAGACAAAAGAAGCGAAAACAACAATGTTGAATTTTCAAGCGAGTTAAACAACGAAACAAACAAGAAATCCGACAAAAATTCCGAAAAGGAATCTCAGCACAACTCAGGCAACAATTAACACAGTACCAAGCTTTATATTATAAGCTTTTGCCAATTTGCTTGTTTTAAAAGAACAAGCAAATTGGCAATTTTTTTATTCGCCTTAAATTAAGCCGCTGTAAATTTATTTGAAAGTGAACCTACCGTAACCGTATATTCTTCACCTTTTGTCATATTTGGGCTGCTTAATATAACAAAGCCAAAATCCTGATCGGGGGTGTAGCTTATAACAACATTTCCGGCGCTGTCTGTAAGTGTAATTTCAGTGCCTGCCGTCTGGTTTCCCGTTGTAAGAGTAATTATGCCCTGCTGTGATGAGCTGAACGTCTGAGCCATCTGCACTGCTCCTGTTCCTATAAATGTTCCTCCGGTTATATTGGCGCTTTCGTCATAATCAAGAACTGAAGTATCCCCCTGTGTAGGCCCTGAAACAGTTATTGTACCGCCTGAAATATTCAATGTACCGTTAGCATCTATACCATCACCAGAAGCATTTATATATATATTTCCGTTTTCAATATTTATACTTCCTTTATCAGAATTTGCAAAATCATCAGCTCCGCTTAAATCTCTTCCTCCTGCCGCATTTATGCCGTCATCAGAAGCTTTCAAATTAATTTCTCCGCCCAAAATATTAATTTTAAGGCCTTCCAAAGCTTCATAGCTTTCTGTTATATTAATTGTTCCCGATGCAACAGACAATTCATCATCGGCATGAAAACCGTCATCTCCCGAAGCTATATCAAATATTCCACCTTTAACATTCACAGAAGTATTTGAATGTATACTGTCATCGGCAGAATTTATATTAAAGCTTCCGTTTTCAATTAAAATTCCGCTTTGGGCTTTTATTCCCTTTTTGCTGACACTTTCCTGCTCTGTGGCATTTACTTCATTATTCATCTGAAATTCTTTCATTGGCTTCATATTATCGTTTGGCTGTATATTACTGTTTGATTGTATATCACCGTTTGATTGTATATTACCGTTTGGCGGCATAGTGCCTTCACCAAAACGATCGGCTGGCAGCTCAGCGTTATTCCTATTCATATGAGTATTTCCGTTTGAAGGCCTTGCTCCAAAACGTGAATTTTCATCGGCTGAAAATTCTTTCAATTCGGTGTTTTGCTGAATCTCAGTATTGTTTGGATTAGCATTATTTGGAGCAATATTATTTGAATCAGTATTATTTAAATCGGAAAATCTTCTTGCTCCCATTTGATGAAAGCCGCCAATTAATTTATTGTTTTTAACCTCAGCATTTACACTTCCTCCGCCTGACGTAATGTCAAAACTTCCGTTTTCTATCTGAAGATATGCACCTGCGCTTATACCGTCGTTTGCCGAAGAAATATTAAAACTTCCGCTGTCAATATAAATATATCCAAGGGAGCTGTCATCAGAATTTTCCGCATGGATTCCATCTTTTTCCGAGCTGATTGTCATTGAAGAATTTGCAATTCTTATGCTGTCGTTTGCATCTATTGCATCTGATGCCGAATTAACAGTATAATATCCTCCCGTAAAAACAAGGTCGTCTTTTGCCACAATTCCTCCGCCTGCCGGAGAGCTTATTTTTAAATTGCCCGAACCGTTAAGCGTTAAATCCTGCTTTGAAAAAATAACCGCATCTATATTGTTTTCATCTATAGCCTCAAAACTTCCGCCGTTTGAAAGAGAATTGTCCGTATCGGCAGCTAGGGTAATAAAAACTTTATCTGCCTGCAAAACATAAATTGGGGCTGATGTTTTGCTTGTTATTGATGCATTATTCAAAACTATATGTATTTTATCCGCTTTATCGGCATTTACAATAATCATGCCATCGTTAAGCGTTCCCGAAACAACATAAACGCCCTCTTCGGATATGGTAATTCTGCCATCCGATATATTAACGCTTTTGCTGTCACATTCAGCGGCATCGCCGTTTAAGTTTATCAAAACGCTGTTTGTTTCATCATAGCCTACCTCATAATCTCTGTCACTGAACATCTCCTCTTTATTAACATAGCTTGCTTCCGCTGCATATTCGCTGCTGTTGGTTTCGGCAGTAAATGCTTTGCTGGCGCAGCCGTTTAACATCATAATCATTACAATAGCCACCGGAAATATTTTAAACTTCATATTAATTTTCTCCTTTCATTAAAGCTCTGCTGCGGTTGTTTCCTGTTTTGAAACCGTAATTTCAAGATTGCCGTTTCTGCAGCGCAGTTTATCTATTAATTCTTTTTCTGAGGAAGCTTTTTTAAGCACTATATTATATGTAAGGCGAAACATACTTCCCATATTTGTTGTTTTAACATAAGTAAGTTCATAAGAATCTGTGTATTTTAAAAATATATCGTCAAATACGCCCGTATAATCTAAATCCTCCGGTATTGTAATATTAAACGTTTTATATACAGCCGAATTTTTTTTATATCCAAAATCAAGCCTGTTGTAAAGCATAAATACCGCGCATAAAACAACGGTAAACAAAAAAGCATACCCAAGATAACCCATGCCCGAAATCAAACCGGAGCCCATAGCCAAAAATATTGTTCCTATCTCTTTTGCCGTGCCAGGAACAGAGCGAAAACGAACCAGACTGAATGCTCCTGCAACAGCTACGCCTGCCCCTATGTTTCCATTTACCATCATAATAACAATACAAACCACAGCCGGAAGTATAGCAAGCGTTACAACAAAGCTTTTGGTATATCTTGTTTTATACATATAGCTTAATGCTATAATAAGGCCTATCAAAAGAGAACAAACTATACATAACAAAAAATCACCGACACTTATCACCGTTGTTAAATTAGAATCAAATAACCCTTTAAACACTGAATCAGGCATTTATACACTCCTCCTTCAAATTTGGAAATATTAAAGATTCATAAGCAGTACCGTATTTTGAAAACGATGTTTTGTAAATATGATTTTGAGAAAGTACGTGAGCCATCCACATAGGAATAGCGCCCGAACACTTTATTTCCATAAGCGTTGCGTCTTCTTCAATAAGGGGAGTTCCCCACACATCGGATTCAAGAGATATATCGGCACGACGGCACAGAATATTTTCATCAAATGTAACCCTAAAATCATCACCGTCAAGAGAGTAATACGCTTCACGCTCGTAAGTAAGAAAAACCACAGGATGAAGCTCATCATAATAATCAAGAAAATAATCTATTTCATCAGAAATTTGGCTGCACTTTTTGCAGTGTTCATTTCCGCAGACCCATTGCATTGCTTCTTTTTCCGGAAGAGAAAGCCTGCGCTTATATACCACAGATTGGTACTTTTTTTTCAGCTCCACAAAAACAGGGCTTTCGGAGCTTGCCTGACTGTAGCTTCGTATTCTGAGTTTTTCTTTATATGCAGGCTTTTCTATAGAATGACGAACAAGCCTGTAATTATTTGTATCGAAATATATATTTCTAATCGTAGTTCTTCCGTATTCATCTAATGCCATTTTAGATTTCATAGCATTTAAAATAATATCCTTTTGTTTTTTTGTTATTATATATTTAAGCTCATAGCGTTTAAAAACTGATTGATATGACATATATAACGCCCTCCTTTTATAAATATTGTATCAGCGAAACCTTAAATCAACTAAAAAAAATAATAAATTTTTTTAATTTTAATATAGTAAGTAAATTTATGATATAATAAAACAGACCATAAACAAAGGGGGAAATTTTTATGAGAATTTTACTTGCCGAAGATGAACGCCCGCTGGCAAGGGCAATAGTTAAAATATTTGAAAAAAACAATTACTCGGCAGATGCCGTATATAACGGCGAGGACGCTCTTTCCTATATAGAATCGGGAAATTATGACGCTGCCGTTTTGGATATTATGATGCCTAAAATGGATGGCATTACCGTACTTAAAAAACTCAGGGCAAAAGGAAATTTAATTCCTATCCTTATGCTTACGGCAAAATCAGATGTTGACGACAAGGTATTAGGGCTTGACAGCGGAGCAAACGACTATCTTACAAAACCGTTTGATTCAAAAGAGCTTCTCGCAAGAATAAGAGCAATGACACGAGGCAGCTCCAATGTCGATTCAAAATTGATTCTCGGCAATATATCCTTAGATAGGGCAAGCTTTGAGCTATCCTCTCCCAACGGAGAATTTCGCCTTACAAACAAAGAATTTCAAATGATGGAGCTTTTAATGCTTAATCCGGGCAGCTTAATACCGTCAGAACGTTTTTTAGAAAAAATATGGGGCTTTGATACCGATGCAGAAATTAATGTTGTTTGGGCATACATATCCTACTTGAGAAAAAAGCTTAATTCTCTTAATTCAAATATTTATATTAAGGCATCACGAAATGCAGGATATTCTTTGGAGGAATCAAATGATTAAAAAGCTAAAAATCAAATTTGTCATTTTATCTATGTCTTCTTTATTTGTATTGCTTTCTGTTGTCATAATAGGAATGAATATCATAAGCTACAGCAGCATTGTAAATGAAGTTGACGATATACTTTCAATATTATCCAAAAACAAAGGTCTTTTTCCCAATTTCGGCATGGGAAAAGACAGAGGTCTTCCGCCTCATATGTCGCCTGAGCTTCCTTACGAATCAAGGTATTTTTCTGTTGTATTTGACGTATACGGCAATCTTATACAGACAAATACAAGCAGAATAGCCTCTGTTGATACGTCAACAGCTGTAGAATATGCTAAAACTGCGCTTAAAAGCTCAAAAGAGCATGGATTTTTAAATAATTTCAGGTATGCAAAAAACTTTGAGGGAGGTTTTGTTCGCATCACTTTTCTTGACTGCGGAAGAAAATTAGATGCCTTTAAAATCTTTCTTTTTGCAGGAATAATAATGGCATCGGCAGGCTTTTTTATAGTATTTTTTGTAATTTTATTTTTTTCGGGAAAGTTTATAAGACCCATAGCCGAAAGCTATGAGAAGCAAAAACGCTTTATAACGGACGCAGGCCACGAAATAAAAACGCCTTTAACGATTATCGGCGCAAATGCCGAGCTTTTAGAAATGGATATAGGTGAAAACGAATGTTTAAACGATATACGCCAACAGATAAAGCATTTAACAAATCTTACTAACGACTTGGTATATCTTGCAAAAATGGAAGAAAGCGAAAATTCTCTTCAAATGATTGAATTTCCGCTTTCCGATACAGTATATGAAACGGCAGTTTCTTTTAAAGCTCCTGCCCAAACAGGCGATAAGCAGCTTGAATTGAATATAGAACCTTTGCTTTGCATAAAGGGCGATAACAAAGCAATAGAACAATTGGTATACATAATTTTGGATAATG
This sequence comes from uncultured Clostridia bacterium, assembly GCA_947630475.1. GTDB lineage: Bacteria > Bacillota > Clostridia > Lachnospirales > CAG-274 > CANRHR01. Next base: position 5,824 of record CANRHR010000009.1, read on the forward strand.
CTTTTAAATACTCGCCAAAAGGCGGAATAATACGCATAAATCTTTATAAACAGAACAAAGGCATTTATCTTAATGTAAGCAACACAGTAAAAACAGAGCTTACAAATGAAAATTTGCGCCATATATTCGACCGTTTTTATCGCACAGATCAATCCCGAAATTCTGAAACCGGCGGTCACGGTATAGGATTATCGATGGCAAAGGCAATAGTAACTGCTCACGGCGGCAAAATACAAGCCTTGACAAATGAGGACGGCTCATTTTGCATTAATGTTTTTCTGCCTGTCCAAAGGTAGAAACTTAATCTTCCGCCTTATTGTCAGCTTCAGCTTGATTTGCATTTTGTTCTTTTTGTTTTTGTTCTTGTTCTTCCTGTTCCTTTTCAAGCCTGTGCTTTTCTTCCAATATATTTTTGCCGTCGGCTGAAATATCGGAATCCATTTCGGGAGCATATTTTTTAAAAATCCTCATTATCATAAAAGATGTTAAATATGCATATGCTCCCGGAACCAAAAACAGCGATATTATAGGGTAAACATAAAAGCATATAAAAATTGAGGCGCAAAACAACGCAAGGCAAGTAATTGTTGTAAAAATATGCTTATTTGCCATATAAAAAGCTGTTTTGAAAATATCAAAAAGCTTCATCTTAAAACGGGCAATAATCGGAAATACATAAAAAGATGTAATTATAATCTCCAATGCCAAAACATATTGAAGCATTAGCGCTATGTTCCATATTCCGGAAGCCGAACGTATGTTAAGATTATAAATATTAAAAAAAATTATAACGCCGGCGGCTGTTAAAATTATGCCGGCAGCGCCAGCTTGTATAAGATTGCCAAAAAAGCTTTTTATAAAATCCTTTGTTACATAGCCTTCATGCTGTGATATAAGCCTTGTTGAAACATAATAGAGCGCAGTTGTTGAAGGCCCCAGCGTAATAACGGGCAGGCTGAATATACACCAAAAAACACTTAAGATCATTAAATCGCATAATATTGTGCCATACTTAAAAAACGGCCCGTCCAATCTAAAAAATCCGCCCATTTTATTTCCTCCCTTATTTGCAACATTTATATAACTTTAACATATTAATATAGTTATAACAAGATTAATTTTATAATAAATTTTAAAAATTTATTATAAGCTCAATGCCGCCTATAAATATAAAAGCGGCATTGTTGTAAAATGGAGGTTTTTATGATAAAAGCAATGGAGCTTCAAAATTCAAGGGGAATGTTAAAAGTTGGAGTTTTCAGCCTAAGCATTGCAAAACCCATAAGCTATGCAAATGTCAGGATTTTCAATTATAATAATGACGGCACAAGGAATGTTATCCTTATAATGGAAACAAGTGTTGACGGAATAACGGAAACAGTTTCTCTGTCTGCTCCTCCCATCGAATATTCCCTCTCTCCGAATATGCCCAAGCCATTTAGCGAATATGACGTTGAAATAACAGCGGATGGCTTTGAAAGTGCGCTGATAAACAATGTTCAGATTTTTTCCGAACAGACGGCTATTTTAAATGTCAACTTAAATCCTTCAATATCGACAAATTACAACCAAGAGATTATAAACATATTTCCTCCTAGATTATGGGGTAATTATCCTTCTAAAATTCCGGAACAGGAAATTAAACCTATTCCAGATGAAAGTGAATTTGCTGTATTGGATCAAATAGTTATACCCGAATATATAGTTGTTCATGACGGAAATCCAAACGATCCGTCAGCGCCAAATTATTATGTACCATTTAAAGATTATATCAAAAACGTTGTATCAAGCGAAATTTACTCAACCTGGCCCGATGCTGCAATAAGAGCGAATGTACTCGCCGTTATATCATTTACTTTAAACAGAGTATTTACCGAGTGGTACAGAGGAAAAGGAAAAGCATTTACCATAACTTCATCAACGGCTTATGATCATTTTTTTGTATATGGCAGAAATACTTACGAAGAAATAAATCTCATTGTTGATGAAATGTTTACCACATATATCAAAAGATATGGCTCAAGACAGCCTTTATTTGCACAATACTGCGATGGAGTAAAAGTAAACTGTCCAAATTGGCTCAGCCAATGGGGCTGTGTTGATTTAGCCGAAGCAGGCTATTCGGCCATAGATATTTTAAGATATTATTACGGAAATGATATTTATCTTGAAAATGCATCAAGGGTAAGCGGAGTTCCCATATCATACCCCGGAACAGCTTTAAGGCTTGGCTCGGTTGGAAATGATGTAAGAACCATACAAAATCAGCTTAACCGAATTGCCGACAATTATCCGTCTATAAACAAGGTAAAAGAAGATGGAATTTTCGGCGCACAAACAGAAGAAGCGGTATTAAAATTTCAGCAAATTTTTAATCTTACGGTTGATGGAATAGTAGGATTTTCAACATGGTATCAAATTTCAAACATTTATGTAGCAGTTTCAAAGCTTGCCGAGCTTAGATAAAAGCATCAAAAAATCCGATAAGCCTTTTTCAAAAGTAAGTATAAGAATACCATCACATTTAAAAAGTCCCTCTCTTTTTAAGGCGAGGGACTTAATTAATTAGCTTAAATATCAAAAAACAAACTGAAAAATTTTTGATGCGCAAGTAATTATAAAACATATAATGCAGCCCAAAACAGTTGGAACCAAAAACGAAATCAAAGTCCATTTAAAGCTTTTTGTTTCCTTTTTTATTGTCATAAGAGTTGTTGAGCAGGGCCAATGCATAAGAGAGAAAATCATTGTGCAGGCAGCTGTAAGCCACGTCCACCCATTATTAAGCAAAATACATTTAAGCTCTTCAATACTTTGATAATCCCTTAATCCCCCTTCTGAAAGGTAAGCCATAAGAATTATAGGCATAACGATCTCGTTAGCAGGAAGCCCCAATATAAATGCCATTAATATCACTCCGTCAAGCCCTATAAGCTTTGCAAAAGGATCTAAAAAATTCGATACATAATATAAAAGCGCAATGTCATTATAACAGATATTGGCAAGCAAAAATATAATTGCTCCGGCAGGAACTGCCGCTATTACCGCCCTTGCCAAAACAAACAGCGTTCTGTCCAAAACCGAGCGTACAATAAGCTTTGCTATCTGAGGCTTTCTGTAAGGAGGAAGCTCCAACGTAAAATTTGAGGGAACTCCTTTTAAAATTGTTAAGGAAAGCAGCTTAGATGTAAAAAAAGTCATTAATATTCCAAAAAGTATAACCATTGTTAAAATAACGGTTGAAACAAATGAAGAATCGGCTGCTCCGACCGATACAAAAAACATTGTTATAATCGCTATAAGCGTTGGAAATCTTCCGTTGCAGGGTACCATAGAATTTGTAATAATCGCTATAAGCCTTTCTCTTGGCGAATCAATAATTCTGCAGCCCACAACGCCTGCCGCATTACAACCAAAACCCATAGCCATTGTCAGAGATTGCTTTCCGCAGGCGCTGCAGCATTTAAAGCATTTATCAAGATTAAAAGCAATCCTGGGCAAATATCCCAAATCCTCCAAAAGAGTAAATAACGGGAAAAAAATAGCCATAGGAGGCAGCATTACCGCAATAACCCAAGAAACAACCTTATATATTCCCAAAATAAAAAAGTCCGTTAAAAATTCGGGCATATTTATATATTCAAAAAAACTCCAAAGCTTAAGTTCCAAAGCCGAAAACATATTTGAAAGCAACGCCGATGGATAATTTGCCCCCTTAATCGTTATCCAAAATATTACAGCCAAAAGCATAAGCATAATAGGAATACCTGTATATTTTCCCGTAAGTATTTTATCTATCTTATATTGTTTTGTATTATAATCGGATTTTTTATAGCTTACCACCAATCGAGCTGTTTTTTCCGCTTTTTTTATGATTTGCGATATTGTTATATCCGAAACCGATGCCTTATTAAAGCTTTGGGTTAAATCTTTTCTTAATTGAAGCACAAGCAATTTTAACTCTTCGTCCTTAGACAGATCAAAACCCAAAAAATCCGAAATTGCATTGAGCATACTTTTTTCGCCTTCTATAAACTTAAGGCTAAGCCATTTCAAATTTATATTTTTATTAATTTTAGGCTTAATTATTTCCTCGGTTAAAATTATGGCATCAGCCAGCTCTTGCGAATAAATAATTTCCTGTTCGGCTGTTTCTGTTTTATATACTTCATTTAGCAGCCTTTCCTTTAGCTCCTCCAAACCTATACCTTTAACGGCAGAGGTTAAAACAACAGGAACATTTAAAAGTTTTTCAAGCAGATGTGAATTTACAACTATGCCCTTTTTTTCAGCTTCGTCTATCAAATTAATGCAAATTATTGTTTTGGGAACAACCTCTTTTATTTGAAAAACAAGATTTAAATTTCTCTCTAAACAAGATGCGTCACAAACAACAATTGCGGCGTCGCAGCCCGAAAAACATATAAAATTTCTTGCTGCCTCTTCTTCCTTTGAGCAGGTGTAAAGAGAATATGTCCCGGGTATATCTGCAAGTGTAAATTTTTCTCCTTTATAAATAAAACTTCCGCAGGCATTTGCAACAGTTTTGCCCGCCCAGTTTCCCGTGTGCTGCTTAAGCCCTGTAAGAGCATTAAAAATACTGCTTTTTCCAACATTTGGATTGCCTGCCAAAGCTATCAATTTGCCTTGATTTTCAGGGTTTAATATAATATCTTTTTCATTTGCGCCAAAACCTGTCGATGAAGACGTTAATCCCATTTTATACCTCCAAGGTGTTTATAATTATCTTTGATGAGATATCATTCCTAAGAGCAATTACGGCTCCTCTTATCAGATAAGCCCCGGGATCTCCCCATGGGCTTTTTAATATACATTCTATATTTGTGCCCTCTATAATCCCTAAATCCTGAAGTCTTCGTTTTATTTCACCGCAGAGCTTTAAAGATTTTACTGTGGCTTTATCTCCCACAGAAATAGAATTTAACGAAATTTCTTTATTATCATTCATAAAAATCCTCCCAACAAATATATATTAGTAATAAGCTTTTTAACCAACACGGAAATTACTCCCTGCCTTAATACAGTAAAAATCTTGAATAATTAAGTTGGTTATTAATAAGCGGCGTAAGCAAAGGTTATAAATTTTAGAATTTTTCCCTAAGGAAAATCATTCTATATGGATATACTATGTCAATAAAATCACAGTGTTACAGACAGGAGGGATTTTTATATCTGAAAATAAATACAGGACCCAAAAGGGATATGCTTTAAACAGAGCCGACAGATTTAGCTGTGTTATGGAAGATTATATAGAAATGATCTATCGCCAAAGCAGCAAAAAGGGATATGCAAAAACAGGTGAAATAGCCGAAGCATTAAATGTAAACGCATCTTCGGCAACAAAAATGATATGCAAACTTAAATCGTTAGGGCTTGTGGACGGTGAAAAATATGGAATTATACAACTTACAGAAAACGGAAAGAAAAAAGGTGAATTTTTATATAAAAGACATAATATAATTTACAGTTTTTTTTCAAAGCTGACGGGAGAAGATGTTGCGCTTGAAAAAATAGAACAGATAGAACATTTTATAGATAATAAAATGCTTAACAGTATGGAAAAATTTATTGAAAATCATAATGACAAGCCTTAAATCAGATGATAAAAGCTGTGAGCAAGTCTATAAGCCGAGTTCTGTATTTGACGGTCATCTATCTTGGCGAATCGTTGCCGAAACGCTCTTGCGAACCTTGCCTGAAGCCGGACGAGCAGCCCTTTAATGCTTCAAAATCGTTCTTGCTCCGAATGGGGTTTACAGAGCCCCCGATGTTGCCAGCGGGGCGGTGAGCTTTTACCTCGCCTTTCCACCCTTACCCGAAAAACGGGCGGTTTATTTCTGTTGCACTTTCCTTAGAGTCGCCTCCACCGGCCGTTAGCCGGCATTCTGCTCTGCGGAGCTCGGACTTTCCTCATACCTTAAGGTATGCGACCGTCCGGCTTACTCACAGCATATGTATTTTAACATATATTAACAATATGGTCAATTTTTATTTTTTAGGATTAAAGATTTAATGCCTTTTCAGCTCAAATTCAATGAGCCTGTCGATAAGACCTCCAAAGCCTATACCCGAAACATATGCTGTTTTGGGTATTAGGCTGTGAGCAGTAAGCCCCGGCAATGTATTAAGCTCAATAACATAAACCTGCTCTTCCTTAACAATCATATCAACAATGCCATATCCGCTGCATTTTAAAACCGTAAAAGCTTTTTTTGCAATTTCTTTAATCATAGTCTGCTGAAATTGAGGAAGAGTTGAAAAATCTATTTTGGTTTTATCATCTTTATATTTTGCATTATAATCATAAAATCCGCCGTCTTTTGTTGTAATATCCAAAACAGACAAAACCTCAAGAGAATTTTCGTTTTCTATAACTCCACAGGTTATTTCTCGTCCGTCAATATATTTTTCTATAAGGATATCGCTGTCATATTTTCCCGCTTCTTTAACAGCATCATCAAGCATACTCAAATCATCCGCTATCGATATGCCAAGGCTTGATCCTCCCCTGTTGGGCTTAACAACAACAGGAAATCCCATTTCTTTAACAGCCTCGTTATATTTTTCTTCGGGATCATCTTTTTTTATAAGTATATCATCGGCAACAGGTATATAATTGCTTCTCATAACAGTTTTGCTAAGCGCCTTATCCATGCAAAGCGCGCCGGATAAAACCCCGCTGCCAAGGTATTTTATTCCCAAACATTCCAAAAGCCCCTGTACAACGCCATTTTCTCCATCTCCGCCATGCAGTGCGCTTAAAACTATATCGGGGGATAAATTGATAAGCTCCTTTACCCAGTCACTGCTTTTATTTACAGGAACTTCTAAAATATAAGTATTATATTTATCCTTATTTATAGAGTTTAAAATATTTTCTTTTGATTTGAAAGATACATCTCTTTCTGCGGAGCTTCCTCCAACAAGGATACAAAGATTTATTTTCATTTTATGCCTCCGACATATCAACGCTATTTATATGGATATCAATACTTCTCGCTGTATATACTAATCAACGAAATATCCGCCGTCCAAAGGACAGCCTTATTGGTTTAAATCTCAACATCTCTGAGAATTTTAGCTGCGTTTTCCGGAAAAGTTGAGCTTATAAAGCTGCCCGTTGAAAATTCAAAGCCTGCCATATGGCCTATTCTCGGTATAATCTGAATGAAAAAATGCATAAAATCATCACCCATTCCATCCGGTGTTGAATAAAAACAGATATTATAGCAAATTCCTTCATATATTTTTGAAAGCCTTTCGATACAATGCTTTAAAATAGGCGCAAGGCTTTTAATCTCATTATCGGTTAAATATTTAAAGTTATGTATGTGTCTTTTCGGCATTATGTGCATTTCATATGAAAACTTAGCATCATAAGGACAAAATGCAATAATTTCATCATTTTGCTCAATTATTCTCTCATCAAATTCTAAATTGCAAAAATAACATTTACCAGTTTCCTTTTTATAATTTTCAAGTCTTTCAAGCATTTGAATATGCTTTGTCGGCACAACAGGCAGCCCTGTAATCTGCCAATGAGAATGTGACTGAGAAGCGCCTGCATCCATGCCTTGATTTTTAAAAATTTGAACAAAGCTTAATCGACTGTCTTTTTCAAGCTCCGATGCTCTGTATTTTAAAACATTTAAAAGCTTTTCCATATGCTCATAAGAAAACATACTAAGCCTCTGCTCATGGTCAAGTGTGTCTATAACAACATCATGCACGCTGAAAAGCTCCTCGGAAGGAGTTAAATAAGGATATTTATTCGGGACTATCCTTATCTGATTATCTTCGGTTGCAAATACTCTTTTTGGAGTCATATATTCATTTTCAAGACAAAACGGACAAACCTCCTTTGGAGTGTGCCTAATATTAATTTTTTTAAAGCTGTGAGGTCTTTTTGCTCTTTCTTCCGCATAAAAAACATATTCGTCAGTTAAAAAACATTTTCTCATCATAATCATTTCACCCGCTTATTTTCATAATTAAAAATAATTAACCGCTTATAAACCATTTTTGAATATCTGTAAGAGAATTATCCGATGTTGGAGAACCCTCCGCATAAACATTTTTGTTTGTCAAAACTATAGAATCTTTAAACAATATTCCTATAAAAGGAAGCTGATCGGCACAGTATTTTTGTATTTCACACATATATTTTTTATATTCTTCTTCTCCAACCGCTTCGCACGCCTGCCCCAACAGCAGATCCATATTTTCGTCAGAATAATTTGTATAATTTATACCTGCGCCGCTTGTCGAATATGATGCAAGCAGACATCTTAAATCAGGGGTTGAAGAAAGCTTAACCCCTCCGACAAACATATCGAAGCTGTTTTCATCAAGGGCTTTTTTATATTCATCAAACGGCATCTTAATCACCGTAACTTTCATGCCGATCTGATTTAAACAATTGGCAATAAGATTTGCGCTTTCACATCTTTCGTTATTGTCCTCATTCACTATAAGGCCAAATGCCAAAGCATCACTGCTAAAACCGCTTTGAGCAACAAACTGCGCCGCATTCTGCAAATTGTATTCATAGAATGTAAGCTCGTCCTTACAGCTCAGCCACGAATTGGGGTTTACGGGAACAAGGCTCTGCACAGCGTTTGAAAGATATATGCTCTCTGTTATTTCGCTTGAAGGAAGAGCGCAGGCAATCGCTTTTCTTACGTTTATATTCTGAAAAACAGGATTATTAAAATTATAACCCAAAAATTCAAAGCTGTTTGTATTCACTCTCACTGATTTCGCATTCTCTAAATTATTAAACTTTCCCCATTGGGAAACATCTACAGTAATGACATCTGTCACCTCCTGCTCAAAAGCATATAAATCTGTTTCATCATTATCGGTAATTATAAATTCAACGCTGTCTATATAAGGCGTTCCTTTAAAGTTAGAGCTTTTTGTCAATGTCATCTTTTTGACGGTATCATAGCTTTCAAACTTATAAAGACCGCTTCCCATAGGCTTCATATTTAAATCTTCATCTGTTTTTTTTGAATAATAATGTTTCGGTATAACAGGAAAACATAAATTATACATACAAGCCCCATATGCTCCGGAATATCTTATAACCAATGTTGAAGAATCCAATGCCCTGAAGCTTTCAAGATTTGTCATAGTTCTGCTGTAAAAAGACGTTGGATTTGCCTTTATTGTATCCAAAGAATAAACCACATCCTCGGCGGTAATTCTTTCGCCATCCTGCCAAAGAGCATCTTGGCGCAAATTTACGGTAAGTTCCAGTCCGTCTGATGAAAGCGAATAACTTTGAGCAATATTAGGAACTACTTTGCTGTTTGTATCAATATAAAAAAGCGGCTCAAAAATAAGCTTTAACGCTCTGTCAACAGTAACGTCGTCATTTATAAGAGGATTAAGAGTTTTGGGTATTCTCATAGACATTTTAAGAGTCCCTCCGTTTTGCGGTGAAGGCTTATCCTTCGTTTCCTGTTCATCATCGATCTTTAGGATCTGCTCCAATGCAGATTTTTGTGATTTTTGCTCATTATTCAAATTATTTTCACAGCCTGCCAAAACAAACGGCAGCAGACAAAAAATTATAATTTTTTTAACCATAATTACCTCCAAGCAGCTTGAAAATAAATTCGTATATCCTTTTGCTTGAATTAACCTTCTCTACATATCTGCTCGTTTCTTCAAACGGTATGTTATCAAGGCTTTCACCTGTTTTTGAATATCTTTGGTCGTTTATCCACTTTGAAACATTTCCGCTTCCGGCATTGTAAGAAGCTATAACGAGTGTCAAATCCGAATTATATTCTCTCATCAGCCTGCTTAAATACCAACAACCTATTTCTATATTGATTTCAGGTTCTTTAATTCTTTCATAGCTGTAGTTTTCTATACCTATTATTTCTCCCGCCCAGTCCGCAGTAGGCTTCATAAGCTGCATAAGACCGCTGGCGCCTTTGCCGGAAACCGCCTCTTCGTTAAAATGGCTCTCTGTATTTATAACCGCCATAACAAGGGCAGGCTCAAGCTTATATTTAAGAGAATATTTTTTTACCGTATCCAAATGCTTTAATGGATACAGCTTAAAAAAGACAGCCGCCGAAAATGCGGCAAAAGCAATAACACATAAAATAACAAACAAAATCTTAAGCGGTTTTTTTAAGCTAAAAGCATAAAACATATATTTTCTCCATTTTAACGGTATATCCGATTTAAAATTTCATCTATCTTTAAATATAACCCTGTTTTATCTTCATCGGAATTATCCAATATTTCATTGGAAAATTTTTTTAAAATTTCAAAACTTGTTTGGTTATTAAATCTTTCTTCAGTTTTTTTTCTCGAAATACCATCTCTTTTTGTAATCCTTTCTATTCTTTTTTCGTAATCGGCGCAAACAAGCCAAACAAAGTCGCAGCTTTTATAAAGCCCTGTTTCTATAAGAAGCGGCGCATCTATAACAATATAATCATATTCTGTGCAGCCTTCAGTTATTTCATTTTTAATCGATAAAATTTCCTCAATAATTTTTTTATGAGTTATTTCATTCAGTCTTTCAAGCTTTTGAGGATCATTAAAAACAATCGAAGCCAGTTTTTTTCTGTTTATCGAGCCGTCACTGCTTAAAATATCATAGCCAAACTCAGATACGATTTCATTATAACATATTTTGCCGGGTTTTGTAAGATAATGTGAAATTTTATCTGCATCTATTATAAAAGCTCCTTTAGTTTTTAAATATTGGCATATTGTGCTTTTCCCTGAGCCGGAGCTTCCTGTAATTCCTATTGTTTTAATTTTATTTTGCTTCATACCAGTTTGCTCCTTCGTGAACATCTATATCCAAGGGTACTTTCAATTTTACGGCATTTTCCATTTCAGAGCTGAGAATTTCATAAATTTTATTTATCTCGCTTTTATGTGCCTCAATTAAAAGCTCATCATGAACTTGGAGAATAAGACGAGATTTAAGCTTTTCTTTTTTAAGCCTGTTATAAACCTTAACCATGGCTATTTTTATAATATCGGCTGCGCTGCCCTGAATAGGCATATTCATAGCCACTCTTTCGGCGGCATTTTTTTGAATAAAATTTGAAGAATTTATTTCGGGAATAAATCTTACCCTGTTAAAAATAGTTTTGGTATAGCCTGTCTGCCTTGCTTCTTCTATAACACCATCCATAAAGCTCTTAACATTGGGATATTTTTCAAAGTAACCGTCTATATATCTCTGAGCTTCTTTTTTTGTTATGCCAAGATCTTGACTTAAGCTGAATGCCTGCTTGCCGTAAATTATACCGAAATTAACCGCCTTTGCTCTGCTTCTTTGTATAGGGGTTACATCTTCAAAGGCAACATTAAAAACCTGAGATGCCGTAAGCCTGTGTATATCCTGTCCTTCGTTAAAGGCATTTATCAGATTTTCATCATTTGCAATATGTGCCAAAACTCTAAGCTCAATCTGAGAGTAATCTCCATCTATAAAAACATAATCTTCATCGGCAGGCTTAAACACTTTCCTAAGCCTGTGCCCAAGCTCAATTTTTATGGGTATGTTTTGGAGATTGGGATCTGTGCTGCTTATTCTGCCAGTTGCGGTAACGGTTTGATTAAAGGTTGAATGTACTTTGCCGCTGTTTTCATCTCTTACGCTTAAAAGACCGTCTGCATAGGTGGATTTAAGCTTTGTATAGGTTCTGTACTGCATGATCTTTGATACAATTTCATCGCTGTCTTTTATTTTTTCCAAAATATCTGCGGATGTAGACCAGCCTGTTTTTGTTTTTTTGCCGCCCCTTAAGCCAAGCTTTTCAAACAAAATTTCACCCAGCTGTTTTGGTGAATTTATATTAAACTCCTCCCCTGCCAGCCAATAAATATCCTTTGTAAGTTCATCTATTTTTTTCTCAAGCTCAAGCTTATAATTTAAAAGCTCTTCTTTATCAACATATATTCCGGCATCTTCCATATCGGCAAGCACAAAAATAAGCGGCTGTTCAATATTAAAATAAAGCTCAAGCTGATTATTTTTGCTTAACATATCTTCCATTTTTTTATATGCCCTAAAAGAAACATCGCATTGAATACAGCATTGATTTAAAAAATCACTTTCCGGAAGTTCCTTAAGAGATTTTTTAGATTTTCCTTTTCCTAAAATTTCTTCTTGAGAAGGATATTCCTCATCAAGAAATTTGTTAGCTATTATATCATAATCATAGCTTGGCTTTGTTGCGTCTATAAGATAGCCTGCAATCAAAGTATCAAAAGCAAGATTGTTAAGTTTAATTTTATGCTTATTTAATATTGCAATATCTTTTTTTGCATCATGAATTATTTTTGGGTTTTCTCCCTCATATATATCTTTAAAAAATGAAAACAGCTTTTTTTCGTCTATCTCGCCTGCCGAAACAAACACTGCCCTGTTATCGTCATCGGAAACGGCTATCCCCAAAACTTCGTTATTTTCGGCAACAATTTTAAGCCCCAATGCAGCAAAGGGATTAAGCTGATTTAAAAAATTTTTAAGCTCACTTTCGGTTTCTATTTTTCTGTAATTGCAAACCTTATTCTCATTCAAGCTGCTTTCTTTTGGAGAAAATCTTGTCAAAATTGATTTAAAATCATTATCTTTAAATATAGAATATGCTTCTTCATTAAATATATCATCTGCTAAGGCTTCACCTTTGTTAAATTCAATAGGAGCATCAGTTACAATTGTAACAAGAAATTTGCTTTCAAGAGCTTGATCTTTAAATTCAATTATATTTTGCGATGCTCTTTTGGGTTTAATGTTTTGGGCATTTTCAATAGCATTTTCAACGCTTTTATATTGGCTGATAATTTTTACAGCCGTTTTTTCTCCTATCCCGGGAACTCCCGGAACATTATCGGAGCTGTCGCCCATAAGCGCCTTAACTTCTATAAACTCCTTTGGCGTTACGCCATAGATATTAAAAACATCCTCTGCAAGATAATCTTCTACTTCAGTTTTCCCACTCTTTGTTTTGGGTATTCTTATTTTGATTTTATCGGTTGCCAGCTGCAGAAGATCTCTGTCACCGCTTATAATAACAGGTATAATTCCCTCTTTATCAGCCTTGCTTGCAAGAGTGCCTAAAACGTCATCGGCTTCATAACCTTCAAGCTCATATATTTTTATTTTCATTTTTGTCAATACCTCTTTTATAAGAGGAAGCTGAACCTTCAGCTCATCGGGCATACCCTTTCTTGTGCCTTTATAGGCTTCAAATTTAATATGTCTGAAAGTAGGCTTGGGCAAATCAAAAGCAACGCCTATATAATCAGGCTTTTCCTCTTCATAAAATTTAAAAAATATATTTAAAAAACCATAAACGGCATTTGTATAAACGCCCTCTTTATTTGTTAAAAGAGGCAAAGCATAAAAGGCTCTGTTTAAAATACTGTTTCCGTCAATGAGCATTAACTTTTCCAAAACAATACCTCCAAATGTATTTAAAATTAAACTTCGTTTAATTTAGACTGTCAATAAACCTAAATTTTGTTGAGTTTATAAGTTTTTAGGAGCGTCGCAGACATCAAATCCGCAGGTGGAAATCGCATTTTTGCCGAGGAAAAAGGCGAGTTTCAAGGCTTTTAAAGCCGCCGGAATGAGCCTTTTGTTCATCTGTTTAACTTCGAAAAAGTCCGAATGGACTTTTTCGAAAGTCAAAATTAAGCGAAGTTTAATTAAATTTTATTTTCAAATATTATATTACCTTAAATTTTAAATAAAATAAAGACCTAACAAAAAAATATCTTAAAAATCAATTTTTATAAATTAAAAAACGTTCCCTCGGCATAGAAGCCAAAGAAAACGTTTTAAAATTTACTCCCCTATAAGCATTTCAAGAATTTTGTTGCTTCTTTCTATAAAACCTGTCATTTCATCAACATCAAGCGGCTTATGGCTCATTACAGCCAAATCATATATCTGCCTGCATATCATTTTTGTTTCTTCTTTTTTATCTTCATTATCTTTAAGCTTAATTAAAAGCTTAACGACATTGTTATTTGAGTTAAGTATCAATGTTTGTTCAACAGGCATGGCGCCCATATTCATGCCATAAAGCTCGCTCATTTCCTGCATTCTTCTTGAATGTTCACTAAGCTGGATAACACCGGATACGCCATCTGCCTTAAGAGCCTCAACGTTAATTTTAAGATTTTGGTTTTCAAGATTATCTTTAAAAAGCTTTTCAAGCTCTTCTTTTATCTTGTCATTGTCTTCTTCGGCTTCTCCTTTTAAAACATCGGCTATATCGGCATCAATTCTTGCAAAGCTTACGGAGTTGTTATACATTTCAAGCACTGATACATAAGGATTATCAAGCCTGCTTGTTAAAATAACAGCCTCCATACCGTTATCTTTAAACATTTTTATATACTGAGCCTGCTGCTGCTCATTTGTTACATAAAAGACCTTGTTTTCATGCTTATCTTTATTTCTTTCAAGATATTCGCTTAGAGTAACATAATCATCTGATGTTGTTTTAAACAACAAAGAATCCTTTACTTTATCGTAAAAATCCTTTTCTCTCAAGCAGCCGTATTTAATAAATTGGCTTATATCATCCCAAAATTTTGTATATTGTTCTCGTTCCTTTTTAAACAGGCTGTTAAGCTTATCGGCAACCTTTTTTGTAATATAGCTGCTCATTTTAGTTACATAGCCGTCATTTTGAAGAAAGCTCCTGCTTACATTAAGAGGAAGATCCGGACAATCCAGCGCTCCTTTTAAAAGAAGCAAAAATTCCGGTATTACCTCTTTTATATTGTCTGCTATAAAAACCTGATTATTGTAAAGCTTAACCTGTCCTTCTATCGACTCAAGCTCATGCTTTAATTTCGGAAAATACAGTATTCCTTTAAGCCTAAACGGATAATCCATATTAAGATGAATCCAAAACAACGGATCGTTAAAATCGGTAAACACCTGATGATAAAACTCTTTATATTCCTCATCCGTACAATCTTTAGGCTGTTTAAGCCAAAGAGGATTTGTTTTGTTTATAGGCTTCTCCTCTTTATCCTGCTCATCGTTTACAACATCATCTTCTTTATTTTCTTCGGCTTTTTTTGCTTTTTCCTCCGCCGCCTTTTTTATTTGCTCAAGGTCTTCAAAAAATATTTCTATCGGCATAAAATAGCAATACTTTGTAAGGATTTCTCTAAGCTTAAAAGCATTTAAAAATTCCTTTCCGTCTTCGCCTACATATAAAGTAACGACAGTTCCTCTTTCGGCTTTATCGCTTTCTCCAAGCTCATATTCTATGCCGCCGTCACAAACCCAGCTTGCCGCCTCTGCGCCCTCTTTATAAGAGAGTGAATCTATTCTAACCTTATCGGCAACCATAAACGCCGAATAAAATCCCAAACCGAAATGGCCTATTATATCGCCGCCGTCATCCATTTTGTCTTTATATTTGTTAATAAAATCATTTGCTCCGGAAAAAGCGATTTGAGTTATATATTCTTTAATTTCATCGGCAGTCATTCCTATACCGTTATCGATAACCTTAATTGCCGAATTTTCTTTATCCAACACAACCTTAACGCTGTATTTTACATTATCTTCAACATTCGCCTCTCCCATAGAAACAAGCTTTTGGAGCTTTGTTATGGCATCGCAGCCGTTTGAAACCAACTCTCTTAAAAAAATATCGGAATCCGAATAAAGCCATTTTTTTATAATAGGCAAAATATTTTCGCTGTTAATTGACAAATTACCCTTTTGCATTTTAAAACATCTCCTATAAAAATATTTCCTAAAATCAGCAAGAATTGTCTTTCTAAAGACACAAACTCACTCATATGTTAATTATTATAATACAATAAATAAAAAAGTCAAGAAAAATTTAGCACTCACTTAAAAAGAGTGCTGATAATTTAAAAAAGAAATACATAGCGGCGGCATATATCATATTTTTATACATATAATAAACGTATCCATATATTTTTACATTTTATTAAGGAGTGACAAATATGAACAGCTTTGACATATATAAGGACATAGCACAAAGAACAGGAGGAGATATATACATAGGCGTGGTAGGTCCTGTAAGAACAGGCAAATCAACATTTATAAAAAGGTTTATGGATCTTTTGGTAATCCCAAATATGGAAAACACATACAGCAGGGAAAGGGCTAAAGATGAACTGCCCCAAAGCGCCGCCGGAAAAACTATCATGACAACCGAGCCAAAATTTATTCCCAATGAAGCGGTTGATATTTCTCTTGATGAAAATATAAAATTCAAGGTTAGGATGATAGATTGTGTAGGTTATCTTATTGACGAAGCAACGGGACATTTGGACGGTGACAATCCAAGGATGGTATCAACGCCTTGGTTTGAAGAAAAAATTCCATTTTCACAGGCGGCTGAAATAGGAACAAAAAAAGTAATAAACGATCATTCAACAATAGGCATAGTTATAACAACAGACGGCTCTGTAACAGATATCTCAAGGCAGAGCTACGTTGATGGCGAACAAAGAGTAATAGCGGAGCTTAAACAGATAAACAAGCCCTTTGTAATTCTTTTAAACACAGCAAAGCCGTTTAACTCCGAAACAGAGCAATTAAGAGAGTCATTAGAGCAAAAATATAACGCACCTGTTATAAGCGTAAACTGCGCTCAGCTTAAAAGCGAAGACATAACCTCTATTTTGGAGGGCATACTTTATGAATTTCCTATAAGAGAAATAAAACTTAATATGCCGAAATGGGTAGAAACCCTTTCACCATCTCATTGGCTTAAAAAAAGCCTTATAGAGCAGGTTAAAAGCTCTTCAGCCGATATCTGCAAATTAAGCCAAATAAAAGACGCTGTAGCAACACTTGCCGAAAACGAATACATAAAAAAATCATACTTAGATAAAATCAATTTGGGATTAGGCTCAGCCGATGTGGAGATAAATCTCAAGGATAATTTATTTTACAATGTTTTAAGCGAAACCACAGGAATGGATATAGACAGCGAATATCAGCTTATATCCACAATAAAGGTTTTAAGCAAAGCAAAAAAGGAATATGACAAAGTTAAATACGCCCTTGAGGAAGTAAAAAGAAAAGGCTATGGAATCGTAACGCCTATGCTTGATGAAATGGAGCTTGAAAAACCCGAAATGATAAAGCATGGCAGCAGATACGGAGTTAAAATTAAAGCAACAGCGCCAAGCTTTCATATGATAAGGGCAGATATTCAAACTGAGGTAGCGCCCATAGTAGGCTCGGAAGAACAAAGCCGAGAGCTTGTAGATTATTTGAGCGAGCAATATGAAAGCGACAGCGGCAAAATATGGGAATACAATATTTTCGGAAAAACTCTTTCAGAGCTTGTAAATGATGGGCTTCAATCTAAGCTTTACAATATGCCCGAGGATGCAAGACTAAAATTTCAGGAAACCCTGCAAAAGATCATTAATGAGGGCAGCGGCGGTTTGATATGCATTATGCTTTAACTTTTTATATTAAAATAAATTTTGCCTAAGCCAAAAAAAGAGTGTCATTTACACTGTGACGCTCTTTTTCTGTCATTTTATAAAAAGTTTACATTCTTGTCGTTTAAAATTTTTTATTTAATTTAAATAGAGGAATAAATATTACATTTTTGGGATAAACATTAATTATAAGAAAATATTGACAAGCCCGAATAAGGCAGTCCGATACCGATAGCTGCATTCGGAAAAACATACCAAAGGAGGCAAAGCTTTGAAAAATATTTTAGCTTTAGTACTTAACAAATTAAGGGAAGAAAAAAACAGCGATAACGCAGAAAAGGATGAGATCATAAAAACAGTTGACAGCTTAAAGGATGAATTAAACCAAATTCAATGCCGATTAAATTATACTACCGAACCTCTCCTTATTGAAAGCGTAATATATGAAATAAAAGCAATCCAAAAGAAATATGAGTTTTATATAAAGATCTGTAAAGAAAAGGGCTTTGCGGCAAAAGGCTTCGGAAAGCTTTCATAAGGGGGGGTAGTAAGCTGTGAACTCAGAGCAGATAATAGGCTGGATGATTGCAGGCTGCATATTATTTATTGTTTTTATGATATTTTCAAAACCTGCCAAGCTTTTAGCAAAACTATGCCTTAACGGAATTTTAGGGGTATCCGCTTTATTTATAGGCAATTTCATTCTTGCGCCAACCGGATTTGCAGTTGGCATAAATCTATTCACCGCTGTTTTTACGGCTGTTTTGGGAATACCCGGTGTTTTATGCTTATATTTTTTCAAATTCATTATTTAAGATAATCAAAGGTTTTCAGCCAAAAAATAGAGCCATCGCTTAGGTGATGGCTCTATAAAATATTTATATATTTATACAGACAGAATTAATCTCTGTCCATATCCCAAGAGATAATTTGACCGTCCGATGCGCTTATCTCCGCTGAATATTCAATATTTCCCTTATAAAATTCAATCTCATAAACAAGATTGCCATGCTCATTGTCAAGCTCTATCTTGCCGAATCTTACTTCACTTGCCGTAAGGCCTGCTTTCTGCAAAGCTATTTCTTTTGCTTGCTCTTCTGAAATTTGCTGATTTGAGCCTGTGTTATTTTGCTGCTGTGGAACATTATTTAATAAATTGCCTTCATTTTCAACCTTCCAAGAAACTATCTGACCGTCTGACACGCTTACTTCAGCCGAATATTCAGTATTTCCCTGATAAAACTCAATATCATAAACAAAAACGCCATGCTCATTGTCAAGATTTACTTTGCCGAATCTTACTTCACTTGCCGTAAGGCCTGCTTTCTGCAAAGCTATTTCTTTTGCCTGCTCTTCTGAAATATCAAGCGGTATTGCTGTAACTTGTGTGGTATTGCCGCTTAAAGAACCTCCTGCGCTTGTATTGTCAGATGTATTGTTTATATCTGCAACAGATGTTTGATTTTCGCTTTTAAGCTCTATTTTGTTTGTGCTTGCATCCCAAGATACGGATTTGCCCATAATCTCGCCTATTGCACGTATAGGCAGATATGTTGTGCCGTTATACAAAACAGGATCAACAATATCTCCATTTGCATTTTTAAAAATCTGCTTCTGACCATCGATTAAAACCGTAATATCCGGACGAAGCTCGGCTGAAATTTTAGTTATTGACGTTGCCGCACATGCGCCTATTGTAATACATACCGCACAAAGACAGAATACCATAAGCGTTGCCAAAATTTTCTTTTTCATTTTAATCAGCTCCTTTTTAAAAATATATAACATATCAATTTACTATAGATTATAAAGCAATAAAATGCTTATGTCAATAAGCTTTTCTGCTCATTATAACCTTTTCGAGCTTTTTTTTGACCCTTTGAAGAGCATTGTCAATAGCTTTTTCATCTTTATTTATTATTTTGGCAATTTCCGCATAGCTTCTGCCGTTTAAATACAAAGATAAAACTCTGCACTCCAGCTTGCTCAGCGCAGATTCAATATTGCTTTCTATAAAACGGACCTCTTCTTTATCGATTATAAGCGCTTCGGGGTTGCTGATTCTGTCGGCGCAAAGCATCTCCATGTAAGTTGCCTCATTTTCATTATTGTTTATCTCTCTGTTTAGGGATAAATAAGAATTAAGCGGTATATGCTTTTGTCTTCCCGCCGCCTTTATTGCGGTGATAATCTGTCTGTTTATGCAAAGAGCCGCAAAGCTGCAAAAGCTGTTATTTTTATCCGTGCTGTAATCTCTTATCGCCTTGTAAAGACCGATCATTCCCTCTTGTATAATATCTTCTTTATCGGAGCCTATTATAAAATAAGGCTTTGCTTTTATTTTAACCAGCTTTTTATATTTTTCTATAATATACTCCAAGGCTGTGTTGTCATCGTTTTTTATCAGGCTTAAAAGCTCATCATCACTTAAATTAATGTATTTATCGTATAAATTAGGCGCTGTTTCCATTTTATCAGCCTACTTTCTTCTCATTTCTTCAAACCATGCCCTTGTTTTGGGATCAAGATTATCTAAAAAGGTGTTATTCTTTATCGGCTTTAATTCCTCTATTTTTTCTTTTATTTTTCTTTGGGTAAGTTTTACATCCTCCAAAAGCTCTCTTGCCGAAACTCTGACTGCTCCGCCGCCCATAATTATTATCTGCTCAAGCCCGTCGGAGGTCGCCACCTTAACCCTGTAATTTTTGTTAAGAGTTTTTGTCGTTCTTTCTATGTAATTATCTGCGGTTTCCGCCTCTTTTGTATATACAACAAAAATATTGTCATAGCAAATAACGCTTCCTGTACCGCCCTTAACCTTGTGAGCATCAAAAACGACAATTATATTTATTTTTTTCACTCCCTGATAATTAGACAATATGTTTATCAGCTTATCTCTTGCCTCTTCAAGAGAAGACTGTGCCAATTTTTTAAGCTTGTCCCAACCAAATATTATATTATAACCGTCAACAAGCAAATATTCATCTATAATGTTCACCTCCATTCGTATTTTTATGATCTTCTTTGTTTTATCGCCTCATACATAATAACTGCTGCGGCAACAGAAGCATTTAATGAAGATATTTTTCCATACATGGGAACCCTTAAAGAAAAATCGCATTTTTCTTTAACAAGTCGGCTTACTCCCTTGCCCTCGCTTCCTATCACAACTGCAAGAGGGCCTTTTAAGTCGGCTTTAAAATAATCCTCGCCGTTCATATCGGCGCAGGCTATCCAAAGCCCTGCCTTTTTTAAATTTTCAATTGCTGACGCTATATTGCCGACTCTTGCAACAGGAACATATTCGGCAGCGCCTGCCGAAGCTTTAACGGCAGCAGCCGTAAGGCCTACCGCTCTCCTTTTCGGTATGATAACGCCATTTGCTCCGCAGGCATCCGCAGTTCTTATTACAGCGCCAAGATTATGAGGATCTGTTATTTCATCCAAAATAATAACAAACGGATCTTCGTTTTTCTCTTTTGCATTTGCCAAAATATCGTCAATATCACAGTATTCATAAGCCGGACAAACGGCAATAACACCTTGGCAGTTATTGGAAAGGCTCATTCTTTCAAGCGCCGCCTTATCTATTTCATTAACAATAATGCCCTTTTCGGCTGCCTTTGCGGCAATAACCTTAAGACTGCCTTCAATTTCGCCTTTTTTTAAAAATATTTTATCTATGGCTCTGCCGTTGTTTAATGCTTCTATAACAGAATTTCTGCCCTCAAGACGAAATTCTTTATCATACTCTGATTTTAATAAATCATCTTTTTTATTTTTATAGTTATTTTTCAATTCCGTTCTCCTCTGTACAAATTTTAAACAATTCAATTATTCTCTCATTTTTGCCGCATAAGTATAAATACCCAAAAAGAGCCTCAAGCCCCGTTGCATGTCTGTAATCGATAACAGAGGCATTTTTTGCTTTTGAAAAGCTCTTTGCATTTCTTCCTCTTTTTAAAACCGAGCGTTCTTCTTCATTTGATGCCGACATAAGCTTATCAAACATTTTAGCCTGATTTACAGCGCTTACATAATTCTTTGCTTCTTTATGAAGACGGTTAACGGGGCAGTTTGCTTTTTTTATTATCATTGTTCTTACAAGCATATCAAAAACACTGTCGCCGATGTAGGCAAGCGTTAAGGGAGAATACTGATCGGGGTTTATTTTTTTATCAAAAGAATCGTTTATACATTCAAAAAAATTTTTCATAGGTGTTTAACCTCTGCTCCAACGTACTCCTGACGGAGTATCTTCAAGTATAATTCCTCTTTGTTTAAGCTCATCTCTTATTTTGTCGGCTTTTGCCCAATCTTTATTTTTTCTTGCAAGCTGTCTTTCTTCAATCAGAGCTTCTATTTCCTGCGTTTCGGGGTCTGCCTGTACATCTGTAAATTTTATACCCAAAATATCGCAAAGGGATTCAAGCTCATTTAAAATACTTTCAACAAAAGCCTTTGAGCTGTTTTCATTTATGGTAACATTTGCAAATTTTACAATTTCAAAAACAGCCGTTACCGCATCGGCAGTATTAAAATCATCATCCATTGCAGTTTCAAACATAATCCTAAATTTATCGGAATTTAAAAGCAAAGTCTTTTCTTCTTCACTCATGTCTTTATTTTCAGCGTTTTTTAGTATAAAGCTTATGTTTTTATGGCAGTTTTTAATTCTGTCAAGTCCGTTTCCTGCGGCATAAACAAGCTCTCTGCTAAAATTGATGGGGCTTCTGTAATGACCGCTTACAATAAAGAAGCGAATAACATCATATGCAACCTCAGAAACAATTTCTCTCAGTGTAAAGAAATTTCCCTTTGATTTTGACATTTTTTCATTGTCTATATTTATAAAGCCATTATGAAGCCAATATCTTGCAAACTGCTTTCCGTTTGCCGCCTCGCTTTGCGCAATTTCATTTTCGTGATGAGGAAAAATCAAATCTTCCCCTCCTGCATGAATATCTATGGTATCGCCCAAATATTTTTTTGCCATAACCGAACATTCTATGTGCCAGCCCGGTCTTCCGTCGCCCCATGGTGATTTCCAAAAAGGCTCTCCCGGTTTTTTAGGTTTCCATAAAACAAAATCCATAGGATTTTTTTTATTTTCATCAACCTTTATTCTTGCCCCTGCCTCAAGCTCATCTATATTTTTTCCGGAAAGCTTTCCGTAATCTTTAAATGATTTTGTATCATAAAAAACACTTCCGTCAACAACATAAGCGTTGCCTTTGTCAATAAGAGTTTGAATCATATCTATAATGCTGTCCATCTCTTGGGTAACTCTTGGGTTATATGTTGATTTTTTAACATTAAGCCCTTCTGCATCTGTCAAAGCCTCTTTTATATATCTTTCGCTTATTGTGTTCATATCTGTATTTTCTTCGTTTGCTCTTTTTATTATTTTATCATCAACATCTGTAAAGTTTTGAACATAAGTAACCTCATAGCCCTTATATTCCATATATCTTCTTATTGTATCAAAAATAACATATGGTCTCGCGTTTCCTATGTGAATATAATCATAAACGGTAGGCCCGCACACATACATTTTAATTTTATTTTCTTCTAACGGAACAAATTCTTCCTTTTGTTTTGTTAAAGTATTGTAAAGCTTCATTTTATATTAATCCTCCTTTGCTTTTGCCGCTTTTAGCTCTGCTATGGCATCTTCAAGCTCATATACTCTTTTTCTCAGCTCATCAAATTCAATTTCGACAGGATCCGGTATTCTTATCTGATCAAGGCAATCGGCAGGATTATCTACATCACAATTTGCACAGCCGCCGTATCTTTTTACAGATCTTGCAGGTATACCTACAACAGTGCAATTTGATTCAACATTTTTTAAAACTACCGAACCTGCTCCCACTTTAACATTGTCACCTATTTTTATAGGGCCTAAAACTTTGCTTCCCGAACCTATCAAAACATTATTGCCTATGGTAGGATGTCTTTTTCCCGTTTCCTTGCCGGTTCCTCCCAAAGTAACGCCTTGGTATATAATTACATTATCGCCAATTTCGCAAGTTTCTCCTATAACCACGCCCATACCATGGTCAATAAAAACACCGTTTCCTATAACGGCTCCGGGATGGATCTCAATTCCTGTAAGCCATCTGGAAAATTGAGAAATCAGCCTTGCGGCAAAAAACATTTTTTTAATGTATAATTTATGAGCTATTCTATGATTTAACAGCGCCCAAAAGCTTGGATATAAAATAACCTCTATTGTGCTGTGAAGGGCGGCATCCTTTTTTTTAATGGTTTTAATTTCGCTTTTAATACCCAAGTTGTTCATCCTTTCAAAATGGATAAAAAAACTTCATCTCAATTTAGAGACGAAGTTTTATCCGTGGTTCCACTCTAATTAGGAGAAATCTCCCTCTTTATCGGCTTTAACGCAGCCAAAACGCAGCAAACTACTAAAATTCATCCGCCGAGCTTAGAAATGCACTTCATAATCCATTTGCAGTAAAGACGATTTCAGCATTGATAATATCAATTTACATATTCTCGAAAAAGCCCAGCCGGACTTTTTCGATAGCAAACAGAGGTATAAAAGGTTCGTTCCTGCGGGCTAAAGCCCTTGAAACTTGCCTTTTTCCTCGGCGGAAATAAATTCCGCCTGCGGATTTAAAGTCTGCGACGCTTTAAGTATATCAAAAAAACAAATTTTTTGATATACTGACATTGATAACATCAATTCGTCTTTTCTCTGTAAAGAAATGGAAAATTACTCTTTTCCTCATCGCTTTTATACTATTATATAGCTTAAACTTTATTTTTGCATATGTCAATAGAATAGAAATTTTTTATAAATTCTTTGTTTAATTTGTTAAATTTGCCTTAAAGTAAATATCTTATATTGATTTAGCTGAATTTTTAATGATTGCGCTTTTTTTGCATTTCAAAATGTGATAATATACTTATAAACAGATTCGATTTATTAAGGAGGCAAGCTATGGCAGCATTTGAAAGAATATTATCCGGCATACCCGATATGGATATAACGCTTGACAACATAAGGCTTGGCGACAACGTAGTATGGCAGGTTACAAATTTAGATGAATTTAAAGTTTTTCTTAAGCCATATGTAAATCAGGCTATTAAAGACAAAAGAAACATAGTTTATATAAGATTCGCTTCTCATGAGGCTCTTCTTGAAGAACAAGACGGTCTTAAAATCATACATATTGAGCTTTCTCACAGATTTGAAACCTTTACCGTTGAAATACATCATCTTATTGAAGAACAAGGGCGTGACGCTTTTTATGTTTTTGATTGTCTTTCGGAGCTTCAGACGGCATGGTCAACAGATTTAATGATGGGCAACTTTTTTAAAGTAACCTGTCCATTTTTGTTTAAAATGGATACCGTTGCATATTTTCCTTTGATAAGAGGAAAACATTCCTTTAAAGCTATCGCAAATATAAGAGATACCTCTCAGCTTCTTCTTGATGTATACTCAGACTCAAGCTGCATATATTTGCGTCCTCTTAAGGTATGGAACAGATATTCCGAGTCAATGTTTCTTCCCCATTGCTACAACAAAGCTGGCAATACTCTTAAACCTCTGACAGACGGCGTTAAAATAAGCCGATTTTATCAGCTTATGAATATTGAACAGTCCTCAAGCGACAATCTAAATATTGACAGTTGGGACAGATTTTTTTCTTCAACAGAGCAAAATTTCAGACAAGGCTTTGATGTCAGCGAACAATGCGGCAGAATATGCAATATTATGATGTCAAGAGATGAAAAAATACGAAAATTAATAAAAGCCAATTTTACGCCTGAGGATTATTTTCAGGTAAGAAGCCGCATGATAGGCACAGGAATGATAGGCGGAAAAGCCTGTGGAATGCTTTTGGCAAGAAAATTAATTGAAAATAAAAATCCAAATTTATATAAAAAATTAGAGCCTCATGATTCTTATTACATAGGCTCAGATGTTTTTTACTCTTACATAGTATATAATAACTATTGGGATATAAGGGTAAGACAAAGAACCAAAGAAGAATATTTCAGCCTTGCCGATGAATTTGCCAAAGCGCTTAGAAGCGGCAAATTCTCGGATACTCAAAGGGAAGAATTTTGCCGTATGCTGGATTATTACGGACAAAATCCTATAATAGTGCGTTCAAGCAGTATCCTTGAAGACGGCTTTGGAAATGCCTTTGCCGGAAAATATGAATCGGTTTTCTGCATAAATAAAGGAAGCCTTGAACAAAGACTTGAAGAATTTGAAACTGCCGTAAGGACAGTTTATGCCAGCTCTATGAGCAAATCCGCTCTTGATTATCGTTTAAGAAGAGGCCTTGAAAGCAGAGATGAACAAATGGCTCTTCTTGTACAAAGGGTTTCGGGTTCACGCTATAAAGATTTATTTATGCCCTGCGCCGCAGGTGTCGGCTATTCTTACAGCCCCTATCGTTTTTCCGATAAAACAGATCCCAATATGGGTATGCTCCGTCTTGTAATGGGGCTTGGCACAGCAGCGGTAGATCGTACGGAGGGTTCTTATCCGCGGCTTATAAATCTTGATAAGCCAAAAATGACTCCGCCTTCAAACGGTAAAGATAAAAATCGTTTTTCTCAGCGAAAAATAGATCTTATAAATTTAAGCTCAGCCTCATTAGAAAGCAAAGAAACATCTTGGCTTGAGAACAAAATTCCTGCTTATTTAAAAAAAGCTTTGCTTGAGCATGATTATGAAGCCGAGAGATTTTTTTCCGAAATGGGTAAAAAAAGAGATATTTTTTATATATCATGCCATGGCTTAGTTAATAATTCCGAACTTATGAATGATATGAAAGATATGATGCTTCTTATTCAGCAGCAGTACCAATATCCCGTTGATATAGAATACACAATAAACTTATCCGAAAATGGAGATTATGTAATAAATCTTCTTCAATGCAGACCTCTTCAAGTGGCTGATGATAAAAAAGAAATTAAAATACCCGAAATTTCAGATAAAGAAAAAATATTTTTGGAATGTCACAATGCTTCGATGGGATTATCTGAAGCAATAAAAATGGATTATATTGTTATGGTAAATCCTGTAGAATATTACAATATGAAATATAACGATAAATATAAAATTGCAAAAATTCTGGGAGAGCTTAATTGGCATTTTAGAAGCGCCGGCAAGCATCTTATGCTTTTGGTTCCCGGAAGAATCTGCACTTCATCGCCTGAATTGGGCGTCCCCACGGCATTTTCCGAAATAAGCAGCTTTGATATGATCTGTGAGATATCTGAAAGCAGAGTTGGATATATGCCGGAGCTTTCCTACGGAAGCCATATCTTTCAAGACATGGTTGAAGGAAAAATTTTATACTCGGCAGTTTTTGAAAACGAAAAAACACCTATATTTAAACCAGAAAAAATTACGAATCTTCAAAACATCATAACAAAATACAGCTCTATGGGAGATGAGCTTAAAAACATTATAGGTCTTTATAATGTATCGGAAAAAGATTGTTTTGTATACCATGATATGAAAGCGGAGCATTTGCTTTGCATAATAGGATAATGTTTAACTATAATTTAGGCTTTATTTACAGTAAAAACACCGCTTAAGCGGTGTTTTTACTGTTTGCTGTTTTTTTCATATTGTTCAAGTATATAACTCTTGTTTGCTTTTAATGCTTTTATGTTGGGAGATAATCCGTTTAAAACTGAAGGTGCAAAAATTTGTCTGTTTCTTTCTTCTTTTACCCTTATTTTAACATCGATATCCACAACCAATCTTATCTTTTCCTGAAGCTTTAATATTCTTTCTCTGTAAAGCTTTCTGTTTTTATTAAGCATACCGTTAAAAGATTCGAATGTAGATATAAAAACTGTGTCTATTTTAAGTATTTCATCAATAAGCTTTTGCTTTTCTTCTGCGGCTGAGCTTAAATATTCCTGTCTTTGTTCCCCCTCAAGGGTTTTAACAAAAAGCTGCTGATTTTCCGTTATATTATATATTTGATTAAGGAGCTTTATTTTTTTATCTACAGATCTTTCTAAAATATCAAGCTTTACTTCAATTTCATTCATTTTATGCACCTCCTTAATAAAAAATGCTGCGCTTGCTGCGTACTAATATTAAAAGAAAGAATTTAGCGCAAAATATAAAATAACCAATATGCCAAGAATAATTCTGTAATAACCAAAAACCTTAAAATTATTTTTTTTGATATAAGTCATCAAAAACTTAATTGCAAATATTGAAACAAAAAAGCTGACCGCAAGGCCTGTAATCATAATTATACTCTCATTGCCACCAAAGGCAAAGCCAAACTTCATAACATATTTAACAAGTTTTAAAAGGCTTGCTCCAAACATAATGGGTATTGCCAAAAAAAATGTATATTCTGCGGCAACAAATCTTGAACAGCCTATAAGAATACCGCCTAATATTGTTGCGCCCGATCTCGATGTTCCGGGTATCAATGACAAAACCTGAAAACATCCTATAGCAGCCGCTGTCTTATATGTAAGGCTATTAAGGCTGTTAATTTTGGGATTTTTGCCCTTATTGTAATTTTCAACAACTATAAAAAGAATACCATAAACAATGAGTGTTATCGCAACAACCAAATAATTATTAAATTTTTGTTCTATAAAATCATCAAATAAAAAGCCTATAACAGCCGCCGGAATACAACCGACTATAACCTTAAGCCATAAATCAACGGTTTCTTTTTTTTCTTTTATGCTTTTTTTTGGAGAAAACGGATTAAGCTTATGAAAATAAAGCAATACAACAGCCATAATAGCGCCAAGCTGTATTATAACAAAAAACATATTTTTAAAGCTCTCGTCAACATTAAGCTTAATAAATTCATCAACCAAAATCATATGTCCCGTACTGCTTATAGGCAGCCATTCCGTAATACCCTCAACAATGCCTAGAATAAAAGCCTTTATAATTTCAAATAAAATCATTTTTACCTCCAATTTATCAGAGCATATCATTTTCTGATTGTGCTTATAAAATTTTCCGCCTTTTTATCTTTTATCCGGCTTTTCTGTAATAAAATTTTCACAAACCTCAACCAAAATAATATCATCGCCTATTCTTTTGATATTTTCCCAGCATATAACATATTCTCTGTCACAGCCGAAAATTCCCCAAATCCTGCCCGGGGCTGCAATAATTATCTTTAAAATGCGTCCGCAGGCAATATCAAACTCAATATCACTGACAAAACCAAGCCGACGCCCATCGGCAATATTTATAACCTCCTTTTGTTTAAAATCAAAAAGCCTTAATCCACATTCCATAATGTCACCCTATATTTTTTATTATTATATGGATAAGGCTTTTTTTATATTTCTTATTTTTTTATAAATCCTATTATATCAAGCCAATTTAAAAATAAGCTTCTCCACTGCCGGGCGCCATTAATATTTTCAGCCATACCCAAACCATGTCTTCCTTGGGGGAATATATGAAGTTCAAATGGGATATTTTTTTCTTTAAGCGACTCTGCCATCTCAAGGCTGTTTATAACAGAAACGCTTTTATCCTCAAATGTATGCCAAATAAATGTAGGCGGCATATCACAGCTTACATTTTTTTCAAGAGAAAGCTTATAGCTTAAATCAGAATTTCCGTCTAAAAGATTTTCTCCGCTTCCCTTATGCGCATAATCCTCACACAAGCTTACAACAGGATAACAAAGACAAAGCATATCAGGCCTTGCGCTTATATTATCTGTTTCATCACAGTAATATTCAAATTCATTATAATGCTGTGCAACGCAGCCTGCAAGATGCGCTCCTGCCGAAAAACCCATAATTCCTATTTTATCATCAAAAATACCGAATTTTTCGGCATTTTTCCTTACATAGCGCACTGCCCTTTTTGCATCGCTAAGCCCTGCCGGATGTTTGTATGGATATACTCTGTAATTTACAACAAATGCGTTTATTGAACAGCTATTAAGCCATAAAGCTACATTTTTGCCCTCATGCACAGCCCTGTGATTATAACCCCCGCCCGGGCAAATCACAACAGCACTATGCTTTTTTCCGTCTTTAATTGTATAAGCATCTATCGAGGCTGTGTTTTCGTTATATTCGTTTTGAAATTTTTCATTATAAAAAGGTATTTCATTTTCCCAAAGCCTAATATTTTCCATAATACGCCCTCCAAATTAAAGCGTAAGTATCTCATAACCATTTTCCGTAACCAAAACAGTATGCTCCCATTGTGCAGAAAGACTGTTATCCCTTGTAACAACAGTCCAATCATCATCCAAAACCTTACAGCTAAAGCTTCCTTCGTTAATCATAGGCTCAACCGTAAAAACCATTCCCGGAACCATAATCATTGTCTTTGCCTTTGTTCTGAAATGCTCAACCGTAGGCTCCGAATGGAAATCAAGCCCAACTCCATGGCCGCAAAGCGCCCTTACAACACCGTATCCATATTCATCGGCAATATCATTTATAACATTTCCTATGTTGCCAACAGGCTCATAAGGCTTAATAGCTTTAATTCCCTCTTCCATACACTCTTTGGTTACTTTTACAAGCTTTTTTGCGTTTTCACTTACATCTCCTATCATATACATTCGGCTCATATCCGAATAATATCCGTTCAAAATTGTTGTGATATCAACATTTATTATATCTCCGTTTTTTAAAATATCTTTATCAGATGGAATACCATGACATATAACATTGTTAATCGATGTACAGCAGCTTTTCGGAAATCCATTATAATTAAGGGTTGCCGGAATTGCGCCTGCCTCTGCCGTAAGCCTGTCAACAAGCTCATTTATCTGCTCTGTCGAAATGCCCTCTTTTATAAATCCATCCAATTCGTCCATAATTTTTATCGAAACAGCAGCACTTTTTCTTATTCCGTCAATTTGTTCTGCGTTTAATATAAGGCTTTTATCAGGAATTTTATAACCCTGTTTTTTTAAAGGCAGCAAAATTTCTTCATCTATTCTTTCGTGACACTGCTTATATTTTCTTCCGCTTCCACACCAGCATTTATCATTTCTTCCCAATTTAAACATCTTTATTTCTTACCTCTTTTCTGTAAAATTCAACCAATTCACTTAAATCTTTATCCTCCAAGGCATTTAAGCCGTCTTTGCTTAATATATAAATCCCCCTTCCCGCTTTATCAAACCAGCCGTAAAAATTTGTACGAAGAATAGATTCCGGCTTTTGAGCCGATGAAAGCTCCCTTGCCATTTTGGTTGTAAGCTCTCCGAATTTTTCTGCAAGGCAGGCAATTTCAACCGAACTTTCTCTGTATGCCGTTATAATTTTTTTGCTGCTTTTTGCTCCTCCCAGATTAAAGTCCGTTTTTCGGCTGTTAAACTCTTTTAATATTATTTTTCTTTTATTGTTATTTTTCACTTTACCGCTTTCAGGCTCAAGGACAACGTCCACAGGCTTAAATTTGCTTTCAACCCCTACCGTAATAAGGCCCACCTTTATTTCTTTCAAAAGTTTAAGCATCATTTTAACGTTTTTTTCCTTAAAACTTTTAGGCCTCGGAATGACCGCATAAACATAAGGCGTAAGTGATTTTCTTTCCAAAACCTGATATACAAGCTTAAGATTAAAGCTTTTTTTAAGCTCTGCTATCAAAAGGACATCAGCCTTAACCGCCGCCAAATCACAGCCTTTAACCTCAGCCTTAACCTCAAAGCCGTTTTTTTCAAAAAATTCCTTTATGGGAATATAAAGCTCGGTTTCCGCCTTAATCATCGGCTCTGTTCTCCCTCATAAAATTTTCTATATCTTCAACAGATTTAATCATATTTTCTGATAAAACCTCACAGCCATATTCGGTTACAACTACATCATCTTCAATTCTTATGCCTATTTCCTCTTCTTCTATATAAAGCCCCGGTTCAACCGTAAGCACCATACCCTCTTTAAGCACTCCCTCGTTGTGCCTTCCTACATCGTGCGTTTCAAGCCCTAAAAAATGACTTACTCCATGGTAATAATATTTTAAAATTTCATCATCATTTTCAATAAGGCCTATTTGCTTAAGCTCTTTTATATAAAATTTCTTAAGGCTTTCATTAAGACTTTTAAACTCAATACCCGGCTTAATAATGCTTATTATCATTTCCTGAGCCCTTAAAACTATGTTATAAATCTGCTTTTGTCTTTCAGTAAATCGTCCGTTTACAGGAAACGTCCTTGTTATATCACCGCTGTAATATCCGTAAGATGCACCCACATCAAACAGTATAAGGTCATTTTCTTTTGTCTTTGCGCTGTTTTCGCTGTAATGAAGAACAACGGCATTTTTGCCCGAAGCGGCTATACTTGTAAACGCCTTATCCCTAACTGCATTTTTTTTAAGAACATAATCAAAATAAGCCTCTATTTCATATTCATACATTCCTGCTTTTGAATGTTTCATCATCTCATATATACCTTCGCAGGTTATATCTATAGCCTTTTTTATATTTTTAATTTCCTGTTCATCTTTTATTGTTCTAAACTCCGATAAAACAGTATAAATATTTTTAATTTTAATATACGGATAATTTTTTATTATATTTTGAGCCATATCAAAATCAGGCGAAGAAGCTTTAAAATATCGATTTTCAAGATTAAGATAAATATTTTCAATTTTTTTATTGAAAATGATCGATGAGATTTCTTCTTCAAATTCATCTAAATATTTTATATTTTCAATAT
The DNA here is from genome assembly GCA_947630475.1 of uncultured Clostridia bacterium. GTDB lineage: Bacteria > Bacillota > Clostridia > Lachnospirales > CAG-274 > CANRHR01. The sequence continues at coordinate 37,984 of CANRHR010000009.1, forward strand.
TTGTTTTTTCTCTGCATTCTTCTTTTTTTATGACAGGTCCAACCCATTTGGCCTTTATTTCATCAAAACGCTCGATAAACAAAATTTCTTCTTTGTCTTCTTCGTTTTTTATCATAACCAATATAAGCCGTTGATTATCAAGCCCGCTGAGATAATAAAAATTTCTTTCCGGAGAAAAGGGATAAAACTCATCTCCCCTTTTAACAGGCGCTTCGCCTGCAAAAAAAACGGCTATACTGTTATCGTCAATTTTATCAAACAGGCTCTTTCTTCGCTTAAAAAAAATATTCATTATTGCCTCCAAGATTATATTATAAGTCAAAGATATTCATTCCGCTCACGCTATATACTCATAACGACGGCTTCTGACGAAGTATCCGCCGCCTAATAAGCGAGGGTCTTACTCAGTCAATGAAATTATTATATTCCTGTGCTGCCTATACCGCCACGGTCTTTATTGCCTAATATGTCTGTCTGCTCAAAAATAATTTTAGGCTGATGACGCATAATTCTAAACTGACATATTCTGTCATTTTTATGAATTACAGTATCTCTCAATGCATATGCGGGAAATTTCCACTCATCGTTATCCCCACAGTAGCTTTCATCGATTATGCCCATATGATTTGTCTGTATGATACCGAAATTTTTAAACGTAGAGCTTCTTGGAACAATATGCGCCTCATATCCTGAGGGAAGCTGAGCGGCAATACCCAAAGGTATAAGTTTAAATTCTCCCTTTTTCATTTCTGTATCGGCTGCCGAACGAAGATCTATCCAGTCGGATACGCCATCAATATATTTAAGCTTTTCTATATCATCGGTTAAATATTTAATTTTTATTATCTCGTGCAAAGCTTACTCTCCTTTCAAATACAGCAATCAAAGAGTTAATGATATTTCTGAATATTCATAACTAGCTGTTTCTTAAAAAACTGTTATTAAAAATAACCCCCATTTTTAAATTAAATGGGAGTTATTAATAAGATTGGTTTTATTTTTTATAAAGCATCTTTTCTGGAAAGGTTAATTCTTCCCTGCTCATCTATTCCTGTAACCTTAACAAAAACCTCATCTCCGGGCTTAACAACATCCTCAACTTTGTTAACTCTTTCTTTTGCAAGCTTGGATATATGCACAAGACCTTCCTTTTCGGGAGCAATTTCAACAAAAGCGCCAAAATTCATAATTCTTGTAACCTTGCCTTGATATATCCTGCCTACCTCGGGGTCATTTGCTATAGCCTCAATCATAACGACTGCCCTGTCGATTTTGCTTTGATCTCCGGATAAGACAAATATTCTTCCGCCATCTTCGGTATCTATTTTATCAACTCCCGATTCATCAAGTATTCTGTTTATGGTTTTTCCTCTTGAACCTATAACCTCAGACATTTTATCGGGATTAATCTGAACAAAAGCAATTTTAGGCGCATATTTTGACAGATTTTCTCTGCTGGCAGGGATTACCTTAAGCATAACTTCATCAAGTATATAATTTCTTGCAATATGAGTATTTGCAAGAGCCTGTTTTATAATTTCCGGAGTAAGACCGTCAATTTTAATATCCATCTGAATTGCCGTAATTCCTTCATGAGTACCGGCAACCTTAAAATCCATATCTCCAAAAAAGTCCTCAAGGCCCTGAATATCGGTTAAAAGTACAAAATCATCATCCGTCTGGCCTGTAACAAGACCAACCGATATACCCGCAACAGGGCGTTTGATTGGCACACCGGCTGCCATAAGTGATAACGTTGAGCCGCATACGCTTGCCTGAGATGTAGATCCATTGGAGCTTAACACCTCCGAAACGAGCCTAATTGCATAAGGGAATTCTTCCTCACTAGGTATAACCGGAACAAGCGCCCTTTCAGCCAAAGCGCCATGACCTATTTCTCGTCTTCCCGGTCCTCTGGAGGGCTTTGTTTCTCCCACAGAATAGCTTGGAAAATTATAATGATGGATATATCTTTTTATAACCTCTGATTCATCAAGCCCGTCAAGCCTTTGCACATCAGCCATAGAACCTAATGTAGTAACGGTAAGCACCTGAGTTTGTCCTCTTTTAAACAATGCTGAGCCATGGGTTCTTGGAAGAATATCTACCTCTGCGCTTAACGGTCTTATCTGATCAAGTCTTCTGCCATCAGGGCGCTTATGATCTTTAAGGATCATTCTTCTTACAGTTTCTTTTTCGTATTTATAAATAGCTTCTCCGATGGCTGATACATAAGCCTCTTCATCTTCACCGCAAAAATCAGCCATAAGCTTTCCTATAACTTCTTCTGTAAGGGCTGACATTTTTTCATCTCTAACCTGCTTCATATCGGTAAATACAGCTTCTTCCATTTTTTCGGCAGGTATAGCTTCTTTTATTGCATTATATAAAGATTCTTCAACTTTATGCTCTTCATAAGAATGTTTTGGCTTTCCGACCTCAGAAACTATATTTTCGATAAACTCGGCAATCTTAACATTTTGGCTGTGGCCGAACATAATAGCCTCATACATTGTTTCATCGCTTACCTCTTCCGCCCCTGCCTCAATCATCATAACCTTATTTTTCGTTGAAGCAACAGTAAGCGAAAGCTTGCTTTTTTCCCTTTGAGAAGCTGTCGGATTTATAATAAATTCACCATCGACAAGACCCACGCTGACTGCTCCGGTTGGTCCGTTAAAAGGAATATCGGATATTGAAATGGCGATTGAAGAGCCGATCATTGCCGCAATCTCCGGGCTGCAGTCCTGATCAACAGACAAAACCGTAGCCACAAGACCTACGTCATTTCTGTAATCTTTCGGAAACAAAGGTCTTATAGGTCTGTCTATAAGTCTTGAGGTAAGTATTGCTTTTTCGGTAGGCTTTCCCTCTCTTTTAACAAAGCCTCCCGGTATTTTGCCCACAGAATATAATTTTTCCTCATAATCTATGCTTAGAGGGAAAAAATCGATTCCTGCCCTTGGCTTTTCGGATGCGGTAACGGCAACAAGCACCACTGTTTCGCCATAGCGTATAATAGCGGCGCCGTTTGCAAGCTCTGCAACACGACCGATTTCAACAGATAATTCACGACCTGCAAGATCCATAGAATATGTTTTATACATAATTTTCACCTTTCAAATTTTAACTTTATATTTTGACACCGCTTATCTGTTAAGTCAAGTTTAAATTCAACTGCCTGCGCTGATTGTCAATTTCGTACTTTGCTTATGCTGTGTACTTATGGCCAACCAAACTGCACGCCTGCCTTTTAAGAGCGGCATAGTTTTTATCAGTGGTCAGATCAGCGTACGCAGAAGCTTTCAAACCGAATCTTAACAGTAAAACATATAAAAATAATGAGCGGAATAATCCGCCCATTTTCGGCATTATTACTTTCTTAAGCCTAAAGCTGCAATAAGCTCACGATATTTAACAATATCCTTGGTTTTGATATAATTTAAAAGACCTTTGCGGCGACCTACCATTTTAAGCAGACCTCTTCTTGAATGATGATCTTTTTTATGCTGCTTTAAATGCTCTGTAAGATGATTGATTCTCTCTGTAAGCAAAGCCACCTGAACTTCAGGAGAGCCTGTATCTTCAGGGCTTCTGCCGAATTGTGCGATAATTTCTTTTTTTTCTTTCATTTTAAAATCCTCCGAATAATAATATTAATACGCCCCAAGCGCTAAGAAACGGTTGGAGATACCAATTTCCGAGAACGCCGGATTACATACATTTTTATTTTACCATACAATATTATAAATTACAATACTTATGTTCTAATTTTTACAAAAATCATCAATCTAAAACTTGCTGTAATTTTTATTGATAACAATACGCAAATTTTTTAAAAAGCTTAATTGCTTAATAGGTTAAAAACTGTATTTTTATCTTTAGCTATCTGCTCTTTAAGCTCATTTATATTATTAAACTTTTTTTCGCCCCTTATCCATTCATAAAACAAAACTCTTATTTCTTCACCATAAATATCTTTATCAAAATCGAATAAATAAGTTTCGACTGTTCTGCGAGTTCCGTTTACGGTAGGATTTTTGCCTATATTGGTGATACTTTTAAATGTTTTGCCGTTATAGATTGTCTTTGTAGCATAAACTCCGTCCTCCGGCAAAAGTTTTTGTTCGTCACATACAATATTTGCTGTAGGAAATCCTATAGTTTTTCCTATTTTTCTGCCATGGCAAACCTCACCCATAACAAAATACTCCTTGTCAAGCAACTGATTTGCCTGTTTAAAATCCTTATTTTTAATACACTGTCTTATTCTGGTGCTGCTTACCCTTTCGCCCTGAGATTTAACGGCTGAAATTTTAACAGTTTCAAAGCCAAGCTTTTCACCGTATCGCCTAAGCATATCAAAATCACCCTGCCTGTTTTTTCCAAAGCAGTAATCTTCTCCCACAACCAATACCTTAAGTTTAGTTTGTTCATAAAGCATTCTTATAAAAGAATCGGCATCAAGCTGAGAAAATTCTTTTGTAAAAGGGTATTGTATCAGCACATCTATTTCATGCTGATTTAAAATAAACTTTTTTTCTTCCTGAGTAAAAATAGTATAAAATTTATTTTCAGCTCTTACAACAGAAACGGGATGAGGATAAAAAGAAAAAACAACACTTTCAAGATTTTGCTCAAAAGCATATTTTTTAACCGTTTCTATAAGCTTTAAATGTCCTTGGTGAATACCGTCAAAATTGCCTAGGGTTACGGCACAGGGACAATTCTGCTTAATATTTTCATCAATAATCGTTTTCATTTTTTTCTCCTATTATAATCAACGCAAATCAACTATTAGCCGCAAAAACTGCCTGCCCTTTTGGGATTATAAAGCTAATTATTGTGGAGCAAAAAATACTTGCGCTCCGCTTACGCTGTGTGATCTTAACCAACGGCTTTTTGATAAGCCCTGCGCATATATATGCGAGTTTTCCTTAGTTGATTAACATAGCAAGAGGCTTAATAAAACCGTCACCGAATCTATATAATCCGATAAGCCTGCTTTTTTCATCATAAACAAATAATTTTTCATTTTCCTTAGCGTTTAAGCCGCCTATTATAAAGGCTGTACTTATTTTATTTCCGTTTAACAAATATTTATCGGCTTTTGAGGAAATTTTTATTTTTTTGATATCGGGAAAAATATTTTCCGGGCTTAAAATAAAATCGTCAAATCTTCCTTCAAGAGCCAATTTTTTTATTTCTTCAAGCCTTAAGCTTTTTTCGACGGAAAACTGTCCGCTTCTCGTTCTCAAAAGCTCTGACATAAAGCCGCCGCAGCCAAGTTTTTGTCCTATATCACTGCATAAGGTTCTTATATATGTACCCTTTGAACAAAGCACTCTCATTTTAAGTGAAACAGGGCTTAAAAACTCAATTATTTCAATTTCATATATAACAACAGCTCTTTTTTCTCTTTGTATCTGAATACCGCTTCGGGCAAGCTCATAAAGTCTTTTTCCGTTTACCCTCACAGCCGAATACATAGGCGGAAGCTGAAAGATCTCCCCTTTAAAACTCATAACAGCTTCTGTTATCTCATCTTTAGAAAAATCAACATTCTTTTTTGAGATTATTTCGCCGCTTTTATCCTGAGTTGTTGTTTCAATGCCCAAACATAATTCAGCGATATACTCTTTAACATCACTCATAATATAATCGGCAAGCTTTGTAGCTTTTCCCACACATATCGGCAAAACTCCTTCGGCATCAGGATCCAGCGTACCGGTATGTCCTGTTTTGGCTTTATTAAGGGTCTTTCTTACAATATTTACGACATCGTGAGATGTAAATCCCTTTTCTTTGAAAACATTTATAACTCCGCAGTATTCTTTCATTTTATCAATTCTTTTTCAATTCTTTTTTAATCTCATTAACTATAGTTTCAACGGCATAATCAACAGAGCCTGTTATGCTTGCTCCGGCAGCAAGCTTATGACCGCCGCCGTTATATTTAACAGCAACAGCGCTTATATCCAATTCCTTGCTTCTCATGCTTATTTTTTTTGTTCCGTCCTCTTTTTCATAAACAAAAACAGAAACGCTTACTCCAACAAAATTAAGAAGATACTCTGAAATACCATCCAAATCATTATAATCAGCCTTACATTCGTTTATTATTTCATCTTTTGTAAGGTAAGACCAGCAAATTTCTCCATCTATAACATATCTTCCAAGCGCCTTAAGGAAAACGGCTGTTTGTTCTTTGCTGTGGCTGTATAAAACATCCGTTTGAATTTTTGAAAAATCAATTCCCAAACTTATAAGCCTTGCCGCCGCTTCAAGTGTGGCAGGAGAAGTTGATTTATGCTTAAATGCGCTGGTATCGCTTACAATGCCTGTATAAAGAGCCTCTGCAATGCTTTCATTCAAAACGCAGAAATTTTTTATTATATCATAAACAACCTCACAGGTTGAAGAGCTGTCCGCAAGCACGATATTATAATCGGCAAAATTCTTATTACTTATATGATGGTCGATACACATTGTTTCAGCTGCTCTTTTAAAAACACTCTCCGCCCTGCCTAATCTATCCGGGCTGCTGCAGTCAAGGCTTATAAAAAGCTGCGGCTCAAGACTGTCGTAATCTTCCTTAAAAATATATTCTTTACCTTTTATAAAGCTATATTTGCAGCTATAGTCCTCCAGAAGAACAATAGGCTTTTTGCCCATAATAGCCAAACATAAAGCCAAACCAAGCGATGAACCTACAGCATCGCCGTCGGGATTTGTGTGACTGCCTATCACAATATTGTCATATTTTGAAATTAATTCATATATCTGCGGTGAATTTGTCTGCATATAATAACCCCCGATCATTTAGTTAATGATATTTGTATTCTGCTTACATAACCAACGACAAGTATCCACCGCCTAACAGGCGGAAACTTACTTGTTGTTAAGTTCATCAATAAGCTTTGACATTTTAATGCTGTACTCAATAGAATCATCAAGAATAAATTTAAGCTCCGGCGTATTTCTCAAATTAATTCTTTCGGCGAGAGTTTTTCGTATAAAGCCTGCCGCATTTTTAAGCCCCTGCATAACATCCTGCTTTTGATCGTCATCACCCATAACGCTCACATAAAGCTTGCAGTATTTAAGATCGCTTGTTGTTTCAACCTTTATAACGCTTGTCATTGCGCCGACTCTGGGATCTTTCAATTCTCCTCTCAAAATTTCGGAAACTTCTTTTTTTATCTCGTCATTAATTCGGATCATTCTTGTGTTATTTTTCATAAGTCCATCACCCTTTTAAAGTGTTTTTTAAGTCTTTATATTCACAAGCCAAGCCCTTTAGCGTTTTATTTCCTCCATAGTAAACGCTTCAATAATATCCCCTTCTTTAATATCGTTAAATCTGCTAAATGAGATTCCACATTCATAGCCTGAGCTTACTTCTTTTACATCATCCTTAAATCTTCTTAAGGTGGCAGGCTCTCCCTCATATACAACCTTTCCGTCTCTTATGATTCTAACCTTTGAGTTTCTCATAAGCTTGCCATCAGTCACATAGCTGCCGCCTACAGAGCCGACACTTGATATTTTAATAATCTGTCTGATTTCGGCATGACCTATTATTTTTTCTTCATAAACAGGATCCAGCATACCTTTCATAGCCGCTGTAATATCCTCAATGGCATTGTAAATAACCCTATAAAGCCTTATATCAACATCCTGATCCTCGGCAACGGATTTTGCCGATGCTTCGGGCCTTACATTAAAGCCTATTATAATTGCATTTGAAGCGCTGGCAAGCATAACGTCAGACTCCGTTATTGCGCCTACGCCGCCGTGAATAGTGTTTATCCTTACCTCATCGTTTGAGAGCTTTTCAAGGCTTGCCCTGACAGCCTCAACGGAGCCATGAACATCCGCCTTTATAACTATATTAAGCTCCTTAACGTTTCCTGATTGTATTTGTGTAAACAAGTCATCAAGAGAAACCTTTTGATGAGTTTCTTTTAGCATATCGACTCTTCCCTTTGCAACAACAGATTCAGCCGCCTGTCTTGCCTGCTTTTCATTATCGGCAACATAAAACATATCTCCTGATGTCGGAACTTCGCTTAAGCCTAAAATTTCAACAGGCATAGATGCACCTGCTTTTTTAACCTTGTGTCCCTTATCATTCATCATAGCCCTTATTCTGCCATATGCACATCCGGCTACAATAGGATCGCCAACCTTAAGCGTTCCGTTTTGAACAAGAACCGTTGCAACGGGGCCTCTTCCTTTATCGAGCTGAGCTTCAATAATAGTTCCCCTTGCTCTTTTGTTAGGGTTAGCCTTAAGCTCTTTCATCTCTGAAACAAGAAGTATCATTTCCAAAAGCTGCTCTATACCCTCTTTGCTTACGGCTGAAACAGGAACACATATAGTATCGCCGCCCCAATCTTCAGCCAAAAGCCCGTATTCAGTAAGCTCCTGTTTAACTCTGTCGACATTTGCACTTTCCTTATCTATCTTATTTATCGCAACAATTATATCTACATTAGCCGCCTTTGCATGGTTAATTGCTTCTATTGTCTGGGGCATAACTCCATCGTCAGCCGCAACAACCAAAATAGCAATATCCGTAACCTGAGCGCCTCTCATACGCATTGCCGTAAATGCTTCATGCCCCGGGGTATCGAGAAATGTTATGGTCTTTTTATCTATAGATACGGTATATGCGCCTATATGCTGAGTTATTCCTCCCGCTTCTTTCGCTGTAACGCTTGAATGTCTTATAGCATCAAGAAGTGATGTTTTTCCATGGTCAACATGACCCATAACAACTACAATAGGAGGCCTTTCAACCATATCCTCTTCATTATCTTCTTCTTCCTTAAATGCTTCCTCAAGCAGATCTATTTCCTGCGCCTGCTCGGCTATAACATCAAAATCTTCACAAAGGGCAGCCGCAATAGCATACTCTATCTCCTGATTTATACTTGCCATAATACCGCTTTTCATCAGGCGTGTCATAATTTCGGAGGTATTTTTTTCAAGCTTTTCGGCAAGCTCCTTAACCGTAACCGTTTTGCCCAACTGTATTGTTTTAATATCGTCCTGCTCTTCTAATTTATTAATATCAGCCACTTCTTTCTCCGATTTTTCAAATTTATTTTTATTTTTCTTTCCTTTTTTATTTTTCTTTTTACCCTCTGTCAATCCCTGCTGTGCAGGCTTTTCTTCACCGATTTCTGAACTTGCGCCTTTATCGTCCAGTTTATTATTGTCTTTTTTTGTTTTATTTTCACTGACATTTTGCTTTTCGTCTTTTTTAGGGCTTTTATCCGATTCGGCTTTTACTTTATCAGGTTCGGAAGATGTACTTTCCTCCGATGTATAAAGCTCTAAAACGGTATTTACAATTTCATCATCTATTGCGCTCATATGTGTTTTAACCTCAACGCCAAGCTCCTTAAGCCTTTCTATAAGCTTTTTGCTGTTAATGCCGAGGGTTTTAGCCAATTCGTGTACTCTTGTTTTAGCCAATCGCCGCACCTCCTTAATAAAGTCTGCTTTAAAATGTAAAATATAAATCAGTTAGTAAATGATATTTGTACTTACGCTATGCTTCGTACTAATAACAGACGGCTTCTTACTAAGCCTTTTAAATAAAACAATCCACATCTATAAGTTCTTTTATTTTTTCGGCAAAATTTGCATTGCATACAGCTATAACAGCTCTGCAATCCTTACCGATAGAATGTCCGAGTTTCTGCATATCCGAACATACGGCAGTGGGTACATTATAATAAAAAGCCTTTTTTTTAAATTTTTCTTTTGTATTATTCGCCGCATCCTGTGCAATTATAATTAAATATGCCCTGGATGCTCTAAGCGCCTTTTCCGCCGAAAGCTCTCCCGAAACAAGCTCTCCTGCTCTTTGGCACAATGAAAGCATAGATAAAAATTTTTTATTCATTACAGTTTAACAACTCACCTTTTAATTTTTCATAAACTTCTTTTGGCACAGGGCTTTTAAAAGAATGTTCCAAGCCTTTGGATTTATGCGCTCTTTCAAGGCAATCAAGATTTTTGCAAATATAAGCTCCTCTTCCGGATTTTTTGCCTGTAGCATCAATTGAAAACTCTCCGTTTTCATTTCTTACAATACGAATAAGCTCTTTTTTATTTTTCATTTCCTGACAGCCCGTGCATTTTCTAAGGGGAATTTTTCTTTGCTTCATAATATATTCTCTCCTGCCTGCTGCTGTCCGTTGTAATCATCAAAAGCATAATCGGTTTCTTCATTATTATTTTCTTTTTCTTTAATAAAAACCTCTTCATCGGAAAAATCAATAAAATTTGTCGCTCTGGCTTGAGCTTCGCTTTTAATATCGATCTTCCAGCCTGTAAGCCTTGCGGCAAGCCTTACATTCTGACCTTCTCTGCCTATCGCAAGTGAAAGCTGATTATTTGGAACAACTACCCTTGCGCTCTGCTCATTTTCATTTTCGCTAAGCTCAACTGCAATAACCTTAGATGGCTTAAGCGCCTGAGTAATAAATTTTCTCGGATCCTGATTCCACTCTATAATATCAATTTTTTCTCCCTCAAGCTCATTTACAATAACATTTACTCTGCTTCCGTTTTGCCCTACGCAAGCCCCAACAGGGTCTACATCGGGATTTTTGGAATAAACGGCCATTTTTGTTCTGGAGCCTGCCTCTCTTGAGATGTTTTTAATTTCTACAGTTCCGTCAAAAACCTCCGGAACCTCAAGCTCAAAAAGTCTTTTTACAAGCTCGTAGTGAGTTCTTGACACAGTAACCTGAGGGCCTTTTGTTGTCTGCTTAACTTCAAGAATATAAACCTTTATTCTGTCGTTAAAATTATACTTCTCTCCCGGTATCTGCTCTTTAAAAGGAAGAACTGCATCAAGCCTTCCAAGCGAAACAATAACATTCTTATGCTCTGTTCTCTGAACTATTCCCGTATCTATATCTCTTTGCTTTGTTATAAATTCATTATAAAGCTTTTCTCTTTCCGCCTCTCTGAATTTTTGAACGACAACCTGCTTAGCGGCCTGAGCTGAAATTCTGTTTAAATCCTTTAAAACAATAGGAAACGGCACACTATCACCCAATACATAAGATGGATCCAATTGCCTTGCCTTTTCAAGCGATATTTGATTTTGCTCATTTTCCTCCTGCTCAACTACCTCTTTAAGCGCAAAAACGGAAATATCTCCGCTTTGGCGGTTAATATCAACTTTAATATTCTGAGAAGTTCCAAAATTTTTTTTACAGGCTGAAACCAAAGCATTTTCAATAGCTGTAAATATTATCTCTTTATCAATACCCTTTTCTTTTTCAATAGATCTTAAAGCGTTAAGCAGCTCTTTGCTATCCATTTTTTATTATATCCTCCTAAACCTTCAGCCAAATAAGCTCTTGTTTTAAAGCTCAACTGACAATCTGCAAACAGAAACGTCTTTTTTATCAAAGCTTAGCTCTTCTCCATCCTGCAAAAAAATTACAATCTTGCCGTCAATAAGCCCTTTAAGGCTCCCGCTGAACTGCTTTATTCCGTCAACAGGCTTATAAAGCTTTACATCAACGTTTCTGCCCTTATATTTTTCATATTCAAAATCCTTTTTCAAGGCTCTGTCAATACCCGGCGAGCTTACCTCAAGGATGTAGGCAGGCTCAATAAAATCCTCGGCATCAATCTTTTTTTCTGCAAAACGGCTTAAAAGCTCACAGTCATCAATAGAGAAGCCTCCCGTTTTATCGGCATAAATTCTCAAATAATAAACAGACGCCTCTTTTACAAACTCCACCTCAACAAGCTCAAAGCCGTTTTCTTCAATAAAGGGAGTAATTATTTCCTCAACCCTTTTAACAATTTCTTTAGCCTGCATAGCATCCTTCCTTTCAATATAAAACAAGAGTGGGTCAAAACCCACTCTTCAATCATCAGCATCAAGCTTATTATATTTTAGCATTAAACCTTAAATTTTGCAATACCTAATTAATCAATATTTTAAATATTTTACAAAAGCTGATTATTTTTTCAAAGCTTTGTAATTGGATTTAATCCGCCTGCTTAATACGGCGATTTTATGCGTCAATTACTGTTTTTGCCATATTAATCATTTCTTCTTTATCAAGATCGGTGTTAAATGCCAAAATATTATACTGCACATTTCCGTCGTACCAAATTAAAGACTGAAGCTTATCGGTTTCAATTTCCTTTGTGCCGTAGGAAATATCCAATCTTCCCTCGTCCTTAAGCTTTTTTTCTTCATCTGTCAGCATATTTTCTATGTTCTTCTCTTCACAATCCGGAGGGAAGCATTTCATCAAAGACCAAGAATAATTAAGCTCTATTGCATTATATTCGCTTTTTTCGTATTTATCGGAATCAAAGCTTTCCGTATATGCTTTATCTATATTGTTGCAAAACAGGGATATGGAATTATTTTTATTTCCGTTTTTATCCGCATATCTGAATATAACCTCTTTTGTTTCCACAACCTTTTCTCCGCTGGCGTCTTCTCCTGTTGATTCTGCAAAGCTAACTTTATCGAAGCTGTATTTATCCGATAAATTTTTAACATATTTCGGGCAAAAGCCGGCTTCTTTTTCAATTTGAGCCTCTGACGGAAATTCATTTATATCATCAGTATGATAAGAATGAGATACCCATCTGTCAACCCTTGATGAAGCCGCAATACAAGTTAATGTTGCAAAGCATAAAACGCATATGGCTGAAACTGCAATAATTTTCTTTTTCATATTAAATCCTCCATAATTTGAATTTTTTAAATATATTTTTTCTTTAATTTCTTCAAGCATATCATCAGATGCAAATACATTATCTGTTTTGCTGTGCAAAGCTTTTTTTATTTTCTTATCTATTTTTTCATATTCTGATTGTTTCATTTTTTGAACCTCCTCCAATATCATAAAAATTAATTAAGCTTTCTTTTAAAATTGCTCTTGCCCTATGAAGCCTTGATTTAACCGTTCCCTCAATACAGCCTAAAGTTTTTGATATTTCCTTTATCGATAAATCATTAAAATAAAACAAAATAACAGTTGTTTTTAATTTTATATCAAGTTTTTCAATCTCGGAATAAATAATTTCATATTCCTCATTTTTTAAATAATCCTTTATTGATTTATCTATGCTTTGGGCATCAAACCTTTCATAAATATTTTCAACGGGGGTTACTTTTTTATCTTTTTTTGCGCAGCTCCATGATGTTCTTGTTAAAATTTTATAAAACCACGGCTTAAAGCTTTGAGAGTTTTTCAGCGAATTTATATTAAAATAACATTGTATAAAGGTTTCCTGAACTGCATCCTCCGCCGTACATAAATTTCCGGTTATAAGATATGCCGTTCTTAGGGCAATATTTTTATAGCTGTTAAAAAGCTCGTCAAAAGCTTTTTCATTGCCGCTTTTAATTTGTTTTATGATTTCGGATTCATTCAATTTTTATTCCTCCTTTAGGTGCACCTATAAATAAGAGGACGCTTAGATAAAAAAGGTTCATTAAATTTAAATTTTTAAAATTTTTATTTTAAGCTGCTTCGTCAGAAACCGTCGGTTATGAATACTCAGCACAGCGGAGTACAAATATCATAAATATTTTAATTTTTTGTCAAAACAAGAGGTGATTTTTTAATCATGCAGAGCATAAAACCGACAAAACTTATAAATTCTTTTTTATATAATATGTTTAAATATATAATAAGGAGGAATATTAAATGGACAGATCAACAGCAAAGCGTATAATAAAATCCAAACCGGCATTTACGCCGTTAATTCTTAACAAAGCGCTTCTGGCATTTATTTCATTTTTTATGGGACGAGTTGTTATATTTCAAAGCTTAAATCCCATTGTTCCCGCTTTTATGGGCTGTATGTGCTTTTCGGGCGCAAATTTTTACATAAGTGTTTTATTCTCTTTTATAGGTCTTTTAACAAAATCTGATATAAATTGTTTTATAAAATATATGATATTTATGGCTGTTATGCTTATAATTAACATAGCTGTGCCAACATCAAAAAGAGAAAAAGGCTTAACTTTTAAATCTGCGGCATCGGCGATTATTATTTTAATCTCCGCCCTTATTTTTGCCGCCATAAACAGCTTTTCTCTTTATTATACCATACTTGCGGTGCTTGAAAGTATTTTAACGTTTTCCATCGCTATGGTTTTGGATAAGGGGGTAAATATTATTTCCAAAAAAAATCTGCTTATTGCCTCTATGCCCGATAGAGAAGATATAATAAGCATAAGCCTAATTGCGGGCTCTGTTATTGCAGGAGCATCGGATTTAAGCCTAAGCGGCATATCTGTAAGCATTATGCTTTGCTCTGCAATATCGATTATAATAACCTATGTTTACGGCGGCTCTGCCGGAGCGGCTGCTTCGGCTATGATAACATTGATTATGGCTGTATCTTCATACTGTCCTTTTGAGTTAATGTGCATATTTTCATGCGCTGCAATTTTTTCATCTGTAAATAAGAATCTTAAAAAGATTTTTTTTGCCGCCGTTTACAGCTTTATATGTCTTATATTAACTATTTATTTAAAAAAATCGTTATTGATAAGTGAAAATATTTATGCCTTTTTAACGGCGGTATTGATTTTTATGCTTGTTCCCGTCAAAAAACTTGAAAATATGACAAAAGCTCCCACAAATGCCGATGAATACATATCAGAATTAAAGGCCGTAACGATAAACAGATTAGATAATTTTTCATCATCATTTGCAAAGCTTTCAAAAACCCTTTCAGATTTATCAAAAAAAAGGACAATTGCAGAAAAAAAAGAGGTTTCTTCAATTATAGACGATGTTGCGGCGCAGCTTTGCATAAAATGCAGTATGAAAAACTTTTGTTGGGAAAATAATTTTTATTCTACCTACCAAACAATTTTTTCAATACTTTCTGTATGTGAGCAAAAAGGCTTTGCCAATGAAGATGACATAGGTGACAGCTTTATTAACTCCTGCATACAAAAGGATAAATTTATATCAACAATAAACAGAATGTATGAAATTCACAAAACAAATATGGCTTGGCAAAACAAGCTCAACGAAAGCAGAGAGCTTGTCAGTCAGCAGTTAAACGGTGTATCGTCAATAATAAATCAGCTTTCAGATGAGCTTTCCTTAGGATTAAGCTATAAAAGCAGATTAAGCGAAAGGGTGCGTATTGCTCTTGAAGAAAAAGGCATTTATGCAAAAAATGTCATTGTATCCGAAAACAAATTCAATCAAAATGAAATAATAATAAAACATTCCCCCTGCTACGGATGCAAAAAATGCGAAAAAACAATTATTCCTATTTTAAATTCGGTATTAAAAAAAAGATTTTGTAAAGAATACTCTCAATGCATAACCTCCAAGGAAAACCGACAATACATATGCACTCTTCGTCTTGAGGAAGAAAAAAGATTTGGCATTACACCTGCCGTAGCCGGAATAAAAAAAGACGGAAGCCCAAAATCCGGCGACTGCACAGCTTTTATTCCTCTGCCCGATGGCAGGTATCTTTTGGCATTATCAGACGCAATGGGCTCCGGCATACAGGCACAAAAGGAATCAGCCGCCGCATTGGAGCTTTTTGAAGATTTTATAGGAGCCGGATTCAGCAAGCAAACAACCGTAAATATGATAAATTCCGTATTAATTTTAAAATCTTCAAGAGAAAGCTTTTCAACTTTGGATGTATGTACAATAGATCTGCGCAAAGGTGAAGCGGAATTTATAAAAATAGGCGCCGCAACATCATTTATAAAACGAAACGCAGTTACAGAAATAATTAAAAGCAGCTCTCTTCCCGTAGGAATACTGGCTGCCGTTGAGCCGGAAACATCAATAAAAAAGCTTTCCGATTCGGATATTATTGTTATGGTAAGCGACGGAGTTTTAGATTCATCGCCAAACACGGAAAATAAAGAAAGCTTTATAATTTCAATTTTAGAAAATACATCTTCCTCCTCTGCCGGTGAAATTGCAAATGAAATATTAAAGATTGCCTCAGAAAATTCAAACGGAAAGATAAACGATGATATGACTGTCTTGGCAGCAAAAATTTTTGAAAGAAAAGCTTAAGGCAAACATTCAGCCGCCAATTTTAATGATTTTTTATCTTTAATGATAAAAATTTTTTAATTTGACATTACAAATTTAACAGTATAGTGTATAATATGATTATGAAAAAACAGAGCGTACATCAAAGGATATTCGTATTCCGCTTACGCTGCATGCTTATAACCAACAATAAGTATCCTCCTAACAGGCAGGAGCTTACTTGTTGGTTAAAACAAACTGCAAAGGAATAAAAAAATGTTTAATCGAAAAAACAAAATATTTTACACTAAACTTATCTTTATCGCACTGCCCATAGTGCTTCAAGAATTTTTAAATTCTTCGGTAAATATGATGGATACTTTTATGATTGGAAGATTAGGCGAACAGCCCGTTGCGGCGGTAGGTCTTGCCAATCAGATTTTTTTTCTTTTTAATCTGCTTAGCTTTGGCATAAACAGCGGCGCCGCTATTTTTATGGGTCAATACTGGGGAAAGGGAGATATAAAAAATATACATAAAATAATGGGTATAAGCTTTATGCTTTGTCTTTTTTGTTCATTCATTTTTTTTGTTTGCGCAAATATAATTCCAAAAACAATTATGGGAATATATTCAAAAGATGAAGAGGTTATTAAAATTGGCGTAAATTATCTTAAGGTTGTGGGGATAAGCTATTTTTTTATGTCAATAATACTAACCCTTAACAATTCACTTAAGGTTATAGGAAAAACATACTTTCCTATGATAACTACATTTATATCTCTTATGAGCAACATAGCTTTTAATTATTTGTTTATATTTGTGTTTAAATTAGGGGTTACAGGCGCTGCTTACGGCACAGTATGCGCAAGAACCATAGAGCTTTTATGCATCATATTTTTTATATTAAGATTTAAAATACCCGTTTTAACAAAAATTAAAAATTATTTTTCATTTGATTTTAAATATCTTAGGTGGTTTTTAGCGGCAGCGGTGCCTGTTATTTTAAATGAATTTGCGTGGGCGCTTGGCACAACCGTATATAATATTGCGTATAAATACAGCGGAACAAATGCGCAGGCAGCTATACAGATTGTTTCAACAATTCAAAATCTTTTCGTTGTTGTCGGTATGGGAATAGGCTCCGGCTGTGCAATTATGATCACAAACACCCTTGGCGCAAAGGATTTTAAAAAAGCAATATATTATTCAAGAAAGTGCCTTGTTATTTCTGTTTTGACCGGCGCTTTCATGGGCATTGTGCTTATGCTTTTATCAAATTTTATTATCTCTTTGTTTGATGTAAACGATATTGTAAAAAAATACTGCAAACTTATGCTATATATGGTAAGTATAGGAATATCTTTAAAAAGCTTTAATTTTGCCGCAATAATAGGTGTTCTCAGAAGCGGCGCAGATACAAAATTTTGCCTTTTTGCCGATCTTTTAACCGTATGGTTTATAGGCATACCTATGGCATTTTTAGGCTCTTATTTTCTGCACCTGCCAATATATATAACATTTTGCCTTGTCTATCTAGAAGAAGCAGCCAAAATATTTATATGTCTTCCCAGAGTATTAAAAAATAAATGGGCAAAAACAGTTATTTAATACTGCATTTGATAATAAAATATATGTATATGACATTAAGGAGAATCTTTTATGGATACAAGCAGAGAAGAAAATTGTGCCAAAAAAAATAGCAGCTATAAAAAGGGCGTATTAAGCGGTATTTTAATTTCTCTAATTTTTTTTCTTATTTTTAATTTATGTACAAATTTATATTACAGGTTTATAAAAAAAGAGATGTCAACAAATTATAAAATATCTAAAATTATAAAAACAATCGATAAAAATTACGCAAACGAATATAAGCCCGAAATGCTCGAAGAGGGAATATATTCCGGAATAGTAGCCTCTCTCAACGATAAATATTCATATTATATGACTGAAGAGCAATTTAAAGATTTTATGGACAGCACTAACGGTACATATGTAGGCATAGGCGTTATTATAAGAGCAGTTGAAAATGAACTTCGTGTTTTGTATGTTTTTGAAGACTCTCCCGCACAGGCAGGCGGCATAAAAGCAGGAGATTTTATAAAAGCTGTGGATTCTGTTTCCGTTACCGCGGATAATTACAATGAAATAATAAAAAAAATAAAAGATGAAAAAAATATGCATACAACAATTACAGTATATAGAGAAAGTGAAAATAAAGAAATAGAAATTAAAATAGATAAAAACAAAATAGATGTGCCTACGGTTTCACATAAAATGCTTGAAGATAATATAGGTTATATTATGATAAGCAAATTTGAAGCAGTTACGGCAAAACAATTTGATAATGCCTTTAATTCACTTACAAATGACGGCATGAAAGCGCTTATTATAGATTTGAGAGATAATCCCGGAGGGCTTTTAAACGTTGTAACGGAAATAACAGACAAACTCGTTCCAAAAGGCTATATAACATATACCGAAGATAAAAACGGCGAAAAAAAATATCTATATTCCGATGAAGATTGCTTTTCAAAGCCTTTGGTCATACTTGTTAATGAAAACAGCGCTTCTGCCTCAGAGGTCCTTTCGGGGGCTGTTAAGGATATGGGGGCAGGAAAGCTTGTCGGAACAAAAACATTTGGCAAAGGCGTTGTTCAAACAATATTTAAGCTTGGCGATGGAAGCGGCATGAAGCTTACAGTTGCAAAATATTATACCCCAAGCGGAGTATGCATCGACGGAATAGGAATTGAACCGGATTATAAGGTTGAATTTGATAAAGATTTTGATTTTAAAAATTTAACCGAAGAAAATGATGTTCAGCTAAAAAAGGGAATAGAAGTTATAAAAGGAATGCTTTCTTAAATTTTAATAAACCGAAAAAAAATTTTATATAATATGTGGAATAAGTTTTTTATAATACGGCTGCCGCCAAAAATTATAAGCGGCAGCCGTAATTTTTTAATTGCTGAATAACTGTGTTGAAAGATATCTGTCGCCGGAATCAGGAAGAAGAACAACAATATTCTTTCCTGCGTTTTCGGGTCTTTTGCAAGTATTTCGGCTGCTTTTAAAGCAGCACTCATCTAAAAAAGAATGGCTTTGTTAAAAATCGTTTATTTTTTTAAATTTTTATCAAGATTTACAAACTTCATAGATTCATTTCTGTTATAAAGCTCATTTAAGTATAATAAGCCGTTTTCAATACCTTCGTTTATTGAGCCTTCTTTCATCCTAAACTGCCAATTTCCATCGGCAACCCCCGGAGTATTCATTCTGGCTGAAGTATCAAGCTTTAACAAATCCTGTACAGGAATTACGGCATAGTCGGCTGTTGAAGAAAAGGCAAGCCTTATCATATCCCATGCTATATCCTCACCGGAAATATTTAAATAACGTCTTATATAATCCTTTGATTTTTCATCAAGCTCATTATACCAGCCTACTGTTGTATCATTGTCGTGAGTCCCTGTATAAACAACAAAATTTGAGTTTGTGTAATTATGCGGAAGATATGCATTTTTACTTGTATCGCCAAAAGCGAATTGAAGAATCTTCATTCCGGCAAGCCCAAGCTCATTTCTAAGCTGATGCACCTCTTCATTTAAGTCTCCTAAATCTTCGGCTATAATTGAAAGTTCGCCTAAGCTTTCTTTAATTTTATCAAAAATTTTTCTTCCCGGGCCTTTTTTCCATTCTCCGTTAACAGCGGTTTTTTCTCCGTAAGGAATTGCCCAATAGCTTTCAAATGCTCTGAAGTGATCTATTCTTAATATATCAACTATATTAAGCATAAAACGAACCCTGTCGATCCACCATTTATAATCCTCCTTTTCATGCTCCTGCCAAGCATATAAAGGATTTCCCCAAAGCTGACCGGTCTGTGAGAAATAATCCGGCGGAACACCGGCAACCTCTGTGGGATAGCCCTTTGAATTAAGGCAAAACAGTTCTCCTCTGCTCCAAACATCAGCGCTGTCAGCTGCAACAAAAATAGGAATATCGCCTATAATTTTAATTCCTCTCTCATTGGCATAATTTTTAAGTTCGTGCCATTGGCTAAAAAATTCAAACTGACAAAATTCGTAAAATTCCACTTCATCTTTAAGTTTATTTTTCCATTTTGCAACCGCAGATTTTTTATGCTTTGCTATGTCGCTTTCCCAACTGTTAAAGCACGCTCCGTAAAAGCAGTCTAAAACAGCATCTTCTGTCATAGTCTTTAAATTTGCTTTTCTGTAAGCCTTAAGTTCGGCAGGCTCAAATTGATTTTTTCTTTCGTTTATATAATAATTTTTTATTGAAACAAAAAGACAATAATCCTCAAGCCAATTTTTGTTTTCTTCTTTAAAATTTTTAAATCCTTCCTTAAGCTTTTTTTCTCTTTTGCTTTTAAAGCCCTTAAATGCTTTCCTTAAAATATTATTTTTAAATTCTATAACCTTTCCGTATTCAACTTTTTCTTCAGAAAAAGATGGAATATCTTCCAAATCGCTTTCTTTAATAAATCCTTTTTTCTTAAGAATATCAGGGCTGATTAAAACAGGATTTCCTGCGAAAGTAGAAAAACTTTGATAAGGCGAATCTCCAAAACTTGTCGGCCCAAGCGGAAGCACCTGCCAAATACTTTGGTTGCTTCTTGAAAGGAAATCGACAAAATCATAACTGCCCTTTCCTAAATCGCCTATTCCATATTTTGACGGCATAGAAGTTGGATGCGCCAAAACACCGCTTATTCTTTCCATAGTGTTTTTCCTCCTCAATATATAAATTTTTAATTGCTGATTTATAGTCAAGCAAAAATATTTTTTATAATCTTAATTTTCCGTTATTTCATTTACATACAAAGTAACTGATTTATTGTTTCCTATAAAGTCGGAGCTTTTAAATTCATTTTCACATTCCGTATCGGTAAAAAGCTTATAATTGTCGCCTAAAACCATAACAATGCTGTCTTTATTTACGCTGAATGTTTCGGAATAATTCTTTTGCTTATTTTCAACCGTAAAAAGCTTAGAATCACTTTCGCCGACAGACTTAAGCTTTGTTAAAAAGCTTGGCTGAGCGAATGAAAAATCATAGCTAATCTCAGGAACATTGTTAAGCTTAATATTTGATATATATGAATTGATAAAACCAAGTCCTCCAAAATCAGAATCAAAAACAGAGCCTGCATTGTTGTCAAAGCTGTCCAAAACATTTATATATGTTATAAGACGTCCTTTGTTGTTTTCGTATACGGTTTTTGATTCATCTTCAATATAAATTTCTGTTCCGCCGTTAAATTTAATATAGCATACATTGTATTCATTTTTTTTAGAATAAATAACCGTAAGAGTATCTCCGTTATTATCCTTATAACTTAATGAAACCTTTTTGCCATTTTTAAAAGCATCCTTTGCCTTTTGAAGCTCGTTGCTGTCGGGCTGTTCTTTATTAACGTTGTTATTGTCATTATTATTGTTATTATCATTTGTTTCTTTATTATTTGAAGTTTCTTTCTCTAAGGCTTCATTAAATAACGGTCTTTGAGTTTCACTTAAGCCCATAACCTTTGCCGCAAGAGAAGAAAACTCAGCTCTTGTAATGTTGGCGGCGGGGTTAATCATATTTTTATCATCACCGTGTATATAACCCTTATCTGATAAAAATCTTACGGCATTAAGCGCATAATCGGAAATTTGATCTGTATCGGAATACTTAAGCTCAAAATCAGAAGAAAAATCAAAATTAGTCTTACCATAACCTATAACTCTTTGCATTATGCAAAACATTTCCTGACGTGTAACAGGAGCTTCCGCTCTAAAAGTCATATCGCTGTAACCCGTTAAAATATTTTTTTCATATGCCCAAGCTATGTACGGAGCATAATATCTATTGTTGTCAACATCTTTAAAAAAGGCTACTCGGTCTTCCGGATCCACATTAAGCATACGGCATACAGTTACCGCAACCATGCCTCTTGTAACGTATACATCAGGTTCAAAGCGGCTTTGAGTAATCCCCGTAAAAATACCTGCATCGGCAAGCTTTTGAATATCATCCCTTGCCCAATGATAATTTATATATTCAAACTCATATCCGAATGAATCGAGAGTTAATGCTGACATAAGAATAAAAGCCGATAAAGAAGCTGAAATAATTTTATAAATAATATTTTTCATAGTAAAAATCCTCCAATAAAACAAAAACTATCCTTAGACAGCATAATTTTATCATTTGATTCAAATTTAGTCAACATATTATAGATTTTCGTTTATAAAATCTCAATGCATTTACAGGCATTGACGCTTATTTTAAAGAATGTTATAATAAATTTTACAATATAAATGAAGTAAATTTTTCTGCTGATATATAGATATATAATAAAATCAATAATATTTGTACTCCGCTATGCTATGTACTATAACCGACGGCTTCTGACGAAGCCTAAGAGTCGTAGTCGGTTAAATTGGTTATGAATATGCAGCATAAGAAAAGGATAAAGCTATGGATTTAAACTTTTATAAAAATCTAATAAAAAATCTTCTTGAAGATGAATATTATATAATAAAAAGCTGCTGTGACGGCAGTGAAATAAACGAAAAAAGCCGATTTTCAGCTATGTTTAAACAAATCGGAAGCGTTTTTAATTTTATATATATAATCAGGCTTGGCGCATTAAAAAGCGATATAAGCCCTATTATAGAGTCATTCAAAACAAACAGCAGATTAACATCAGAAAGATACAATATAAGAAACGCCGTTTCCGTTTTTATTTTTATAGGAAATAAAGAGAATATAACAAATGAAGTTTTGTTTATTTGTGAAAAAGACGATTTTAGCGCAAATAACGAATTTATGAATATAAAATGGATAGTCGATGAAGAAAGTCAAAAACTTATAATTAAAGGCAGTCAGCCAAATAAAATATATGGAATAGAGAAAGCCATAAAAAAGAGCTTTGAAAGCGGTTCGGCTGAATTTGACAATCTTTCACAGGCCCTAAAAAATAATAACGAAAATAAAAAATCATATATTAAAAGTGAAAAAATAACATTAACTCTGTCATTAATATTAATTAATATCATAATTTTCTTTATAATGGAGCTTTACGGAGGAAGCGAAAATATTTATAATCTTATAAAATTTGGGGCTATCGTTCCGGAGCTTATAATAAACAAAAAAGAGTATTTTAGGCTGCTAAGCGCAATGTTTATTCATATAGGCCTAATTCATTTAACATCAAACTGCTTTTCTTTGCTTATACTCGGGATAAGGGTTGAAAGATATTACGGAAAAATTCCTTATTTAATTATTTATATTTTCTCCGGATTAATTTGCTCATTATTCAGCACCTTTTTAACCTCAACCGTATCCGCAGGGGCAAGCGGAGCTGTTTTTGGGCTTAATGCATCTGTTTTAAGCTATACATTTTTTAAGAAAAAATCCATGGCAGGCATAGATCTTTATATGATAGCTATTATGATTATTTTGGGCTTTGGGGTTGGCTTTATGTCGCCAAACATAGATAACTTTGGTCATATAGGCGGATTTATAGGAGGCCTTATATCTTCATCACTATATTTATTTATAGAAAGAAAAAGAGGAAAACAAAATGCTGACTGATTTATACAATGACATGATAAAAAAAAGCCAAAACAAATTTCCGAATAGAAAAATTGTTTTGGGAGAAGGCTTAATAAACTCAGAAATAATGCTTATAGGCGAAGCCCCCGGCGGTGAAGAGGAAAAGCAAGGCAAACCGTTTGTAGGCAGCGCAGGGAAAAATCTTAACGAATTTCTTAAAATATTGGCTCTAAAAAGAGAAGATATATTTATATCAAATGTTGTAAAGATAAGGCCATTTAAATTAAGCCCTAAAACAGGCAAGCCTATTAATCGTGCGCCAAATAAAGAAGAGCTTGATTTTTTTATTCCATATCTTATAGATGAAATAAATAAGGTGGCGCCGAATATTGTTGTTACATTAGGCAATACCGCTCTAAGAGCGGTATTGAATAAAAGCAGCGCCGTTATAGGCGATTATCACGGAAAAATTACTCAAAATGATATGCTTAAGATTTTCCCTTTGTATCACCCTGCATCAATAATTTATAACAGAGCTCTTAAAAATGTTTATGAAGAAGATTTGATAAAGCTTAAAAAATTAATCTGATTATTTAAACGACAAGTAAGCATGCCGCTTATTAGGCGATGGTCTTATTCAGTCGATAAACAAAAGCTTTAATTTAAAATTTTATTTTATCTCATCAAGGCTTTTAAACTCATATCCCAACTCTCTTAAGCTGTCTATAATATCGGGCAAAGCCTCGGTATTGGATTGGCTTACGGCATGAAGAAGAGTTATGCAGCCGTTATGATATCTTTTCATAACAGTATTGTAAGCAGCTTCCTTTCCGGGCTGATCATCAGTGAGCCAATCACGATAAGCAAAACTCCAAAATATAGTTTTGTAACCAAGACCCTGTGTTACGGCAAGGGTCCTTTCACTGTATTCTCCCATAGGCGGTCTGAATACCTTAGGCATATCCTTACCCGTAACCTCTTTAAAATAATCAGCCGTATCCTTAATCTCTTTTCTCAATTCATCATCGGTTAAATCGGGTGAGCTTAAATGTCTTACCGAATGATTGCCCACAACATGACCTTCGTCAACCATTCTCTTGATTAAATCCTGATTACTTTCTATATAGGATTTTGTAACAAAAAAAGCTGCAGGTACATTCTTTTCTTTAAGAACATCAAGTATTTTTGATGAATATCCGTTTTCATAACCTTCATCAAATGTAAGATAAATAACTTTGTCATCTGTTGTTCCCACATAATAAGCATTATATTTATTTAAATCCACCTTTTCTGATGCGGTAGGCTTTATGTGCTCATCATTGGGATTAAAATACCAACCGAGCTTCTCATTTGATAAACCTTTTGCATCAACTATAATTTCCGTTGCTTCTGTTGTTTCTTCTTCAGATTCTTCCGTACTCTCTGAGTAATCTTTATCATCGCTTGTCTGTTCCTGAGATGCCTCTTGTGATAATTCTTGTGATGAGATTTCATCCAGCGGCTTATCAAGCGCATTTTCTTCGCCGCAGCCTGAAAGTGCCATTGTTAAAGCGCTGATAATAATTGCCGTTGCTTCTTTAAGCATAAAACAACCTCCTTTTTAATCTTTTTAATCTTCACCTGTTTTAAGTTTTTCCGCCTGTTCGGCTGTAATAAGAGTATCTATAATTTCATCAAGATCGCCGTTAATTATAGAGTCGATTTTTTGTAAAGTAAGATTTACTCTATGGT
The DNA here is from genome assembly GCA_947630475.1 of uncultured Clostridia bacterium. Classification (GTDB taxonomy): domain Bacteria; phylum Bacillota; class Clostridia; order Lachnospirales; family CAG-274; genus CANRHR01. The sequence continues at coordinate 63,321 of CANRHR010000009.1, forward strand.
CGGTAACTCGTCCTTGAGGATAATTATAGGTTCTTATTTTTTCGTTTCTGTTGCCCCTTCCAACCTGACTTTTTCTTTCAGAGGCAATTTCATCATGCTGCTTTTCCGTTTCAAGCTCATAAAGCTTGCTCATAAGCACCTTAAGAGCTTTTTCTTTATTTTTGAGCTGACTTTTTTCATCTTGGCATGAGATAACTATCCCTGTCGGAATATGAGTAAGACGAACAGCCGAATCAGTTGTATTAACACACTGACCGCCGTTTCCGGATGCTCTGAAAACATCAAATTTACAATCATTCATATCCAGCTTAACATCCACCTCCTCAACTTCCGGCAATACAGCTACAGTTACTGTAGATGTATGTATTCTGCCTTTTGATTCGGTTGCCGGCACTCTTTGTACTCTGTGTACTCCGCTTTCATATTTAAATCTTGAATAAGCGCCCGAGCCGGAAATCATAAATACAATCTCCTTAAAACCTCCCGCATCACTCGGATTTGTGTTCATAAGCTCAACTTTCCAGCCCTTATTTTCTGCATATTTGCCATACATTCTAAAAAGATCTCCGGCAAAAATTGCGGATTCATCTCCTCCTGCTCCGCCTCTTATTTCAATTATAACATTTTTTTCATCATTCGGATCCTTTGGGAGAAGCAGAAGCTTTAATTCATTTTCGATAATTTGAAGTTTTTCACTTTTTTCACTAAGCTCCTCCTTAACCAAAAGCTTCATTTCTTCATCAAGACTTTCGCCAAGCATTTCTTTTGCTTCGGATATTGCCTTTTTAACATCTTTATATTCTCTGTACTTTTCAACAATAGCGCTCATGTCGCTATGCTCTTTCATAAGTTTTCTCCATTGAGCATTATCGGCTATAATATCCGGATCGTTAATTTTATCGGATATATCCAAAAATCTTTTTTCAATATCTTCAAGTCTGTCAAACATTTTTAATCCTCCAAATTTGCAAGCTTTATGCTTTATATTTAAGTCAATGATATATTGTCGGGCTTGACAGCATATACCACCCTGTCAAGGCCTGCAAGATCTTTCAAAACACAAATATTTTCAAAACCGTTTTTTCCCAATATTTCACATACCTCAAAGCCTTGATCGAAACCGATTTCAAAAAAAATCATACCCAAGTTTTTAAGCCTTTGCACAGCGCCTTCGGTTATTTTCCTGTAAAAAGAAAGACCGTCTTCTCCTCCGTTAAGTGCGGCAAAAGGCTCAAAGCATCTTACATTTTTATCAAGCGAATATATATCTCTTGTTTTTATATACGGCGGATTTGATATAACAGCATCATATTTTTTGTTATCGATGCCATCGTAAATATTGCTTCTGACAAAATTAATTCTGTCAGCAACGCCATTAATACAAGCATTTTCTTTGGCGGTTTCCAATGCCTGCTGAGAAATATCACAGGCATCAAAAACTGCGTTATTTATATATTTTGCCAAAGAAACAGCTATTGCGCCCGAGCCTGTTCCTATATCCAAAAAGCTTTTTAAAGATTTTTTTTGGGACTCTTCAATTACCTTTTCAACAAGAACCTCCGTATCGCACCTAGGGATAAGGGTAAAATTATTTACCTTAAACATAAGCCCCATAAATTCCTTCCTGCCAAGAATATAAGCTATAGGTTCGTTATTTTCTCTTCTTTTTAAAAGACTTTCAAAACAGCGTTCTTCGCTTTCGCTAAGTTTTCGGCTGTCATTAATAAAAAGTTCTGTTTTTTTCAAACCTGAAGCCTCTGATAAAATCAGCTCGCAATCAATAAAATATGAATCTATATTTGCATTTTTAAGACGCTGTATACCATATTTTAAAGCCTCGGCGACAGTCATTTTATATTCTCACCTTTTTCTTCCGGCTCCTTTTTAAGCACTGTTTTTAATGATTCTATAGCTACTTCAATCATTTCATCATCCGGCTCTTTAGTTGTTATAAGCTGCAAAGCCAAACCCGGCGCACTTACAATTTTAACAATAATATTATCATTTCTTCCTGCCCATTTTATTATTTCATAGCTTAAGCCTGCCACAACAGGCACAAGAAGAACCCTTGATATAATTCTTAAATATAATATATCCGTTCTTAAAAACAAAAAAACAACCATACTTACAAGCATTACTATTATAAGAAAGCTTGTGCCGCATCTTTTATGAAGCCTTGTATGCTTTTTGACATTTTCAACCGTAAGCTCATCATCACTTTCAAAACAATTTATGGTTTTGTGCTCTGCTCCGTGATACATAAAAACTCTTTTAACGTCCTTAAGCTGTGCTGTCAAAAAAATATAAAAAAGAAATATAAATATTCTGACAAAGCCCTCTATTATTCCCAGCGCCCATGTATCAGCCTTAAAGAATCTGTTTATAATAGAGCTTAACCATACCGGCAAAACCATAAAAAGGGCTACGGATAAAATAATGGCTATAAAAACGCTGAAATAAATTAAATAATCCGCAAGCTTATCGCCAAATTTTTCTTCAAGCCATTTATCAAATTTGCTTTGGCTTTCCTCTTCGGAAAGATCATCAAGCCCGGACATCTCGGCGGATTTTGTTATAACCTTCATACCCACAACAAGGCTGTCAATAAAAGAAACAACTCCTCTTATAATAGGCCAGCCCAAAAGCTTAAGCTTATCCGAAGCAGGAACAATATCCTTTTCAAATATTTCTATCTTCCTGCTTTGAGTATTTCTTACAGCCAAGGCGTACATTCTTTTGCCCCTCATCATAACCCCCTCTATAACCGCCTGACCGCCTATGCCTTTTCCTCCTATGGGGCATTTTTTATCTGACAAGTTTATCACTCCAGTTCTTTTAAATTTCAATGCAAAATATAATCTATTATTCCATTTTATTATAACATTAATTTAATTTAAGTCAAAGGAAAATAAAAAAGAAAAACAAAGACTGCCTGCTCTTTTGCAAAAGAACAAGCAGTCTTTAAAAATTCTCAAAAGCCTATTTTGCTATTCTTCATCCTTATGATAAACCGGTGTGAAAATATCCTGAGTTTTGTTTAATCTCAAAGCCTCTGCTCTTTTAAGGCTGATCTCATAAAATTTAAGCTGAGAATGAACAGTTTCCTTTCCTCTTTTATCAATACGCTTGTAGGTTCCGTCACTCTGTTCTACTCTAATTTTAACAGTATCCGACAAGGTAACGTTTAATATCTGCATTACTCTTTTCTTAACATCCTCATCATCCACAATAAAAGCAACCTCAACCCTTCTGTCAAGATTTCTGGGCATCCAATCGGCGCTTGATAAATATATTACAGGAGAATTATCGTTTTGGAAATAATAAATACGGCTATGTTCAAGAAATCTGTCAACTATACTATATACGGTAATATTTTCGCTAAGATTTTTAATTCCCGGTTTAAGGCAGCATATTCCCCTTACTATCAGCTTGATTTCGACGCCGGCAATAGAAGCGCTGTAAAGCGCCTGTATAATATTACAGTCTACAAGAGAATTAAATTTTGCAATAATCTTTGCCGGTTTTCCCTGCAAAGCATTTTTTTCTTCGTTTTTAATCATCTTAATAAACATAGTCCTAAGCCCCGTGGGAGCAACGGCAATTTTATTATACTCGGTATTTTGACAGTATCCAGTCAATACATTGAAAAGAGCCGAAACATCGGAACCATAACTTTCCTTTGCTGTAAAAAGACCTATATCCGTATATATCTTTGCTGTTTTATCGTTATAATTTCCCGTTCCCAAATGGCAATAGCGATGTATTCCGTCCTCTTCTTTTCTTACCACAAGGCAAAGCTTGCAGTGCGTTTTTAGCCCCACAAGGCCATATACAACATGACAGCCCGCTTTTTCAAGCTGTCTTGCCCAGTTTATATTATTTTCTTCATCAAAACGTGCTTTTAATTCAACCAAAACCGTTACCTGTTTTCCGTTTTCAGCCGCCTGCACCAAAGCCGAAATAATCGGAGAGTTGCCCGAAACCCTATACAACGTCTGTTTAATCGCCAATACTTGAGGATCGTTTGCGGAGGTTTTTACAAAATTTACCACACAATCAAAGCTGTCATAAGGATGATGCACAATTATATCCTTTTTTCTTATCGCTTCATATATGTCACAATCCGCAAACTCCGGTACGCTTAAAGGAGTAAGAGGTTTGTTTCTCAAATGATCACAGCCCTTAAGGCCTGCCACACTAAACCAGCTTGTAAGATCTATTATGCCGTTTATAACATATATATCCTCCTCGCCAAGCTCAAGCTTTTCTTTAAGGAAATCATAAGATGCCTGACAAATTCCCTTTTGAATTTCAAGACGAACAGGATCGCCCCATTTTCTTTTTTTAATTGATTCTTCTATTTCTATAAGCAAATCATGGCTGTCATCTTCATCAATATTGAGATCGGAATTTCTTGTTATTCTAAAATTATACGCCGATTTTACCTTATAGCCTGTAAAGAGCTTATCTATAAAATGAGTGATAATTTCCTCAAGGAATATAAACTGTCTTTTGCCGTCGCTTGATGGCAGCTCAGTTATTCTCGGAATAACAGACGGTATCTGAACAACGGCATAAGTAGGAGATTCGGTATCCATTTCAACTATAAGATTAAGACTCTTGTTTGCCACCAGAGGAAAAGGACGGCTTTGATCAATAGCCATAGGCGTTATAATAGGAAATATAGTTGAATTATAATATACTTTTATAAAATCCTTTTGCTCTTTATTAAGCTCATTGTATTTAATAAAGCTTATTCCTTCCTCCTCCAAAGCGGGAAGAAGGCTCCTGTTAAGACAGGCATACTGCTTTTTTACCATATCGTGCACCTTTTCGGATATGCTTTTAAGCTGTTGATTTGGAGTAAGGCCGGACGGATCTTTCTTATTTGAGCCTGCAAAAACCTGATCCATAAGCCCCGATACCCTTACCATAAAAAATTCATCCATATTCGACGCCGTTATCGCTAAAAAATTCAGCCTTTCAAGAATTGGGTTCGATTTATCAAGAGCCTCCTCCAATACCCTGTAATTAAATTCAAGCCAGCTTAACTCTCTGTTTACATATAAATCGGGTCTTTCCAAATTGATAGCATCATCCATTTATATCACTCTCCTTTTTTTCAAAACGGCTTTAATTCCGTATACATCTTCAAAAAGCTTTGCCTTTGATGCAAAAGCCCACATTTCAAGCTCTATATCTTTATTGGTTACAACAGTTATTATAAGTTCATTAGAGTTAAGCCTTACATCTATATCGTCAAATTTAAAATCATGGCTTCTGTTAAGAGAATCCGCCAAACGCAGAATAGCGCACAGTTTTGAGGTTAAAACTCTTTCCTCCGGGGTAAGCGCTGCGTATTCAGCCCTATCCATACTTGGGGTCAATCTGCTGTGAAAAAGAGATATAACGGCAACAAGCAGACATTCTCTTTGGTTTAGCCCAACAAGATCCAATGCTCTTATTATTTCGTAAGAATGAATATAATGCTGCTTAACATTTATAAACTTCCCTACATTATGCAGCGTTGAAGAAAGATTAAGAAGAAGCCTTTCACGTTTTCCCAATCCGTGAAGCTTTTTTAATTTATCAAAAATCTTAAGGGCAAAATTCGACACTCTCTCTGTATGATTTATATCCAAATCAAATTTTTGAGCAATTTCCTTAGCGGAAGTCAAGGAGCTTATATCATATTCATCAGAAATTTTTTTCCAGTTTTCGGGAAGAAGAAGCTCATATATTACGCCGTCACTTAACGACACTCCCGGAGATAATATGCTTTCAGCCTTTGTATATTTTAAAAGCCTGTTGTAAACAATCAAAACAGGTAAAAGAACATCAGCTCTTTCAAGGGTTATGTTAAATTTATTTGCCAACTGAGATGGAGTAAGAGATTTTATTTCTTTATAAAGCTTTATAAATGCTTCTCTTGTTATTATCATGGTTGAATTATCTGTTGTTTCTCCGTTGCAAAGCTCACATATAAATTTAATTTCCGTACCTGTTATAATAAAATTTTTAATATTTTTGGGTATTGAATGTTCCATTGCTTCAATAAAACCCTGAAGATATTCTTTTATTATATTGGGATACTCAAAAGAATTATCCAAAACCCCTTCAAAAAGATTGCTTAAGCGAAGAGCGCCTATTTTAATATTCTGCATACTTTTTATAAGGGAATTTTCAACAACAGAAACCGCAATATTTCCTGAGCCTAAATGCACAAGCAGTGAAGACTGCTTATATTCATCCGAAAGCTGGCTTAATGTTATTTTATTTACATAGTTTTTTTCCACGCTGTCATCCATTACCTCTAAATCGATGCCTGTTTTTATTTTTATCTGATCTAATATGTATTCTTTATTTCCTGCCTCTCTTATGGCAGTGGTTGCGATGGCTCTTACCTTTTCGACAGCATATTCTTTCATAACATTTTGAAAGCCCTTTATAACGGAAGATGTTTTTTCCATTTTTTCAAAACTTATTTTTCCGGCATGAAATGTATCTTTTCCCAAACTTAGAGGATAAGCTATGGCTTCGATATTATGAATTTTATCTTTTTTTCTTTCGGCTATTTTAAGCCTCAGCTCGTTTGAGGCAATATCGATAACCGCTACGGTTTTACAGCTCATTAAATCACCTTCTTAATATTATATGTCAATAATGTTTGCAGTTTTGCCAACCAAAACCACTCATAACCAACGTTTTTTTAAACCTAAGTATTTCTTTATGCCAAATACCAAGGTAAGCTTAGTTGGTTATAAAAATGAATTGGACATATATATTTAGTCCTAAATTCTTCTACTTATATTTTTCCACAAAAAAAGGCATAAAACAAGATAAATTTTATACCTTTTAAAAAATTTTATCGATCAAACAAGAAAATTTGCTTATTACATATATGCCAATGATATTCGTACTACGATACTTCATAATATAAAAAAGTACAAATATCCTTGATTAAAGCTGATTTTTTGATATTTATAATAATTGTTCTCTTAGTTTTTTTAATATTTTCTTCTCTATTCGTGATATTTGAACCTGTGAAACTCCTATTTTTTTAGCCACCTCTGTTTGTGTTTTGTCGGAAAAATATCTAAGCATTATTATTTCTTTATCTCTTGGCTCCAATTTATCTATAAACTGCTTTAAGACTATATTATTTATTATTTTTTCATTTTCATCATCTTTAATTTCAAGCTTATCAATTAAAAAAATAGGATTTCCGTCGCTTTGATAAACCGTACTGTACAGACTTTCAACCTCTCTGTCAGCGTCCATTGCAATAATCAAATCGGATTCATCCGCCCCGAGAGCTTCGGCAATTTCATAAACGCTTGGCTCGCACCCGTTAAGCTTTGTCAAATGCTCCTGCATATATCTTGCCTTTGAGGCAAGCTCTTTAAGCGGACGTGAAACCTTTATTATGCCGTTATCCCTTAAAAATCTCTTTATCTCTCCCATTATCATAGGCACCGCATAGGTTGAAAATTTTACTTCAAATGACAAATCAAATTTTTTTATGCACTTAATCAAGCCGATTGCTCCTATCTGAAACAGATCTTCGCAATCATAGCCTCTGTTTGCAAAACGTTTTACTATGCTCCAAATCAAGCCTTTATTTTCTTCCAAAATAGTTTCTTCCGCTTCTTTATCGCCGTTTTGAGCCTGTTTTATAAGCTCAAGGGTTCTGTTCATTTTATCACCCCTGTCAAGATTAAGAAATTTTTTTGCTCATTTTTACTGTAGTTCCCTTGCCTTTTTCGGAAATAACCTCTATGCTGTCCATAAAAGTTTCCATAACCGTAAAGCCCATTCCCGAGCGCTCTTCCTCCGGCTTAGAGGTATAAAGCGCTGTCATAGCCTTTTTAATGTCATCAATGCCGGCGCCCTTATCCTCTATTTCTATGTATACAGTCCTGTCGGCTGTTTTAATTCTCATCTCAATAAAACCTGTCATATTTTCATAACCATGTATAACAGCATTTGTAACAGCTTCACAAACTGCCGTTTTTACATCGTTTAGGTCGGATACGGTAGGATTAAGCGGCAGTATAAAAGCTGCGGCGCAGGTTCTTGCCAAGGCTTCATTTTCCGAAACAGACTTGAATTTTATCTGCATTTCATTATCATAATTCATCTTCTTCACCTCAGCTTTCAAGATATTTCAAACTTTCATTTATATTGTCTTTTACAGTGATAATCTTATATAACCCCGAAATTTCAAATATCCTTTTTAAGGCTTCATTAACAGAAAACACAACAACTTTTCCGCCGTTCATGCTTGCGTTTTTATATCTTCCTATAAGCATTCCTATTCCGGAGCTGTCCATAAAGCTCACATCAGAAAAATTGAATAATATATGAATACAGTTTGTTTGTCTTAACTTCGAATCTATATATTCTCTTATTTCCTCCGTATAATGATGATCTATCTCTCCGCTTATATCAACGCATAAAATATTTTTAAGCTGTTTGCAGTTTATATTCATAATAACCTCCGTATATTACTTTAAAAAATAAAAAATATATTTGTATCACTTTTTTATATTACATTAATATATGCATTTTTTCAATCAAATTAGTATTTCTAATTTTGATATTTTTCTTCAAAATAACAGATAATAAAAATTGCCGCTGCGCCTGTTTTAAAACAAGCACAGCGGCAAGAATCAAAAATTTATTTATCCCTAAGCTGAACAGAAAGCTTTTCCTCAAGAGTTTTAACAATTTTTTTCATAGGCAAATTAACCTCTTCATCTGTTAATGTATGATCTGCCCTAAATGTTATATTATAAGCAACAGACTTATAATTTTGCTGAATTTGTTTTCCTTTATAAACATCAAAAAGCTTTATGCTCTCTACAAGCTTTCCGCCCATTTGCTTAATTATGCTTTCAATTTCCTTAACATTAATTTCATCCTTAACAAGCATAGCAATATCTCTGCTGACAGCAGGAAACTTAGGAAGAGGCTTATAGGTTTTTTCAAAATCCGCATTGTCCGCAAGGCTGTCAATATTAATAACAGCGGCATAAACTCTTGTGCCTATCGCATAATTATTCGAAACAGATGGGTGAATTTCTCCTATAACACCTGCATATTCTCCGTTTATCAAAACCTCGGCGCATCTTCCGGGGTGCATAAACTCAACATCTGTCTTTGGCTCAAAATCAAGCTTTGAATCAATTTCCAAAACAGCGCACAACTCTTGGATCATGCCTTTAATATCATAAAAATCCACTTTTCCATACATACCTATTGTTAAAACAGATTTTTCATCCGGAAGCTCCGTTAACGGAAGCTGCTTTGGAATATAGATCTTTCCTATCTCAAAAAGACCTGCCTGCGCATTTCTTCTGTTATAATTTGTTGAAAGTGAGCTGAGCATACCATTAAGAGTTGTCGTCCTCATAATGCTGAAATCTTCTCCCAAAGGATTTGAAATTGTAACGGTGTTTCTTAAATTGCTGTCTTTTCGTATATTAAGTTTATCAAAAACCTTAGGGCTTTCAAAAGAAAAATTCATAGCTTCGCAAAGACCGAATGCTGTCATTGTATTTATAATTTTATCCTCAATAATTTGCCTTTTGGTTTTCTTTCCCACCGTAGGCGTTCCGCTGGAAAGTGTTGTTTCTATATTGTCATATCCGTACAGACGGGCAATTTCCTCCGCCAAATCAGCCTGAGTTTCAAGATCCGGCCTAAAAGTCGGAATAATTGCCTTTTCTCCGTCAGCCTCTATTTCCAAACGCCCTAACAAATCAATCATTTCCTGAGAAGAAATATTTGTTCCCAAAAGCGAATTTATTTTATCGCTGCTGTAATTTATCTGCCACTTTTCTCTTTTCTGAGGATAACAATCCACCATTGACTTTACAACCTCGCCGCAGCCAAGCTCCTCAACCAACTGAACAGCTCTGTTTACCGCCTCCAAAGCGAGATTTGGATCAAGGCCCTTTTCGTATTTTGCCGAAGCATCTGTTCTTAAGCCTACCTTTTTGGCGGTTATCCTGACATTAGGCCCATTAAAGTTTGCCGATTCAAACAATATTGCCTGTGCATCAGGGCTTACCATAGAATTTTCACCGCCCATAACTCCTGCCAATGCTACAGCTTTATCAGTATCGGCTATAACAAGCATAGACGGATCAAGCTGTCTTAAATTTCCGTCAAGAGTAGTTATTTTTTCTCCCTGCACAGCATTTCTTACTATAATTTTCCTGCCGGATATAGTATCTATATCAAAAGCATGCATAGGCTGACCCAACTCAAGCATAACGTAATTTGTAATATCCACAATATTATTAATAGGTCTTACCCCCGAAGCTGTCAGCCTGTGCCTGAGCCAAAGCGGCGAAGGTCCTATTTTAACATTTTTAACAACCCTGGCTATATATCTTGGGCAAAGCTTAGGATTTTGTATTTCTACGCTTATCATATCCTCAATATTTCCTTCTGCTGTTTCCTTAAGCGTTATTTGAGGATATTTTAAAGGCTTTGCAAACGTTGCCGCCGCCTCTCTTGCAAGGCCTATAATGCTGAAGCAGTCCGGTCTGTTTGAGGTGATTTCAAACTCAACGACAGGGTCATCTATCTGGAGTATTTCTTTTACATCGGAGCCTGTTGGATATTGCTTATCAAAAATATAAATTCCGTTTTCGGGCGCTTCCGGATAATCGTTTCTTGTAAAGCCAAGCTCTTCTATAGAACACATCATTCCGTTTGAAACAACGCCTCTTAACTTTCCTTTTTTTATTTTAACATTGCCTGCAAGGTGGGCTCCGTCAAGCGCCACCGGCACATATGCTCCTACAAAAAGATTATCCGCCCCCGTTACAATCTGAATAGGCTCCGCCTGTCCTACATCAAGCTGAACAACAACCAGCTTATCCGCATCGGGATGTTTTTCAATCTCAAGCACTTTTCCTACTACAACTTTGCTGATACAATCGCCTTTATTTTCAACAGATTCCACCTTTGAACCCGAAAGGGTTATTTTATCTGTAAACTCTTTAACCGTGCAATTCAAATCAACATATTCGGCGAGCCAACTCATAGGTAAATTCATTATATAAAACCTCCTTAATTTAAGCAAACGCTGAGTCGATGATATTGTATTTTCGCTTACTCTGCATACTCATAACCACGGCAAGTACACGCCATATAATAGGCGGGAACTTACTTAATCGTTAAAATTGATTTAAAAATTTAATGTCATTTTCAAAAAGAAGTCTTAAATCCGTTATCGAATATTTCTGCATAGTAACTCTTTCAAGCCCCATGCCAAAGGCAAAGCCGCTGTATATTTCAGAATCAATGCCTGCCATTTCAAGAACCTTGGGGTGAACCATTCCACAGCCTAAAACTTCAATCCAGCCGCTGTCTTTGCAAACTCGGCAGCCCTTTCCGCCACAGGCAAAGCATGAGGCATCCATTTCTGCGCTTGGCTCTGTAAAAGGAAAATGATGTGGCCTAAAGCGTACCTTTGTATTTTCTCCAAACAGCTCTTTCGCAAAAACAGCCAAAGCGCCTTTTAAATCTCCCATAGTTATTCCCTTATCTATAACAAGCCCCTCAAGCTGATGAAAAATAGGAGAATGAGTTGCATCAACTTCATCGGCCCTGTAAACTCTGCCGGGCGCTATAATTTTAATAGGAAGCTTGCCCTGCTGCATAACTCTTACCTGCACAGGAGATGTTTGGGTCCTTAAGAGAAGATCCGCCGCAGACTTTATATAAAATGTATCCTGTTCATCTCTTGCAGGATGATTTTCGGGTATATTCAATGCCTCAAAATTATAATATGCGGTTTCAACCTCAGGCCCCTGAGCAATCTCGTAACCCATGCCTATAAATATATCCTTAATGTTATCTATAACTATTGTCATAGGATGTTTATGCCCAATACAATTAATTCTTCCCGGCATTGTAACATCTATAGATTCCGCCTTAAGCTTAATCTGCTGCTCTTTTTGCATAAGATTGTTTTTTGCTTCTGCAAGCTTATCTTCTATGGCAGATCTTACCTCATTTGCAAGCTTTCCTATCTCGGGCCTTTGCTCGGCGCTGAGAGAGGACATACCCTTTAAAATTTTAGTAAGCTCGCCCTTTTTGCCTAAAAAACGCACCTTTAATTCGTCAATATCCTTAAGCTCTTCAGCCTTATTAAGGCTTTCCATTGCCAAATCTTTAATTTGGCTAAGTTTTTGCTTCATTATAACAACCCCTTTCTGTTAATCGGATATTCAAATTTAGCCTTTAAATCAGTTTTGCGGCACAAAACTACAATAGCATTTTATTTTTATTTAAGCCGGACGTTAAAAAAGCTTTCGCCCAAGAAGGGACGAAAGCTAAATTTCGCGGTACCACCCAAATTCACAGATAAAACCATGCTCTTGATAAGCTTAACGCACTTTAAACGTATTTTCCTAATTATATGCTAGCATATTTTCAGAAAATAAACTCGGGCGTGAACTTCGGCAATGCTTTATCATAAAAAGGCTCTCAGCCGATGGCCTTTTCTCTCTTTATAAACAGCAAAGCTTACTCTCGCCTTCATAGTTTTTACAGATATATCGCACTGATTTTATATACCGGCTTAATTACAATCAATTAATTATTATAACATAATAAGATATTATGTCAATACAAAAATTAATACTTATATTTATAAAATTTTACAATTTTTTTCCAAACCCTTTAAAACAGCCATAAAAATAAAATATTGAATTATTTAAAAAATTTTTGTCAAATTAAAATTAAAATTTCTAAAATGCAAGTTATCCTTAAAAATCTACCTTTTGTCAGGATTTGTTGTAATAAAAAATAAAAACTTATAAAATAATAATGATATTTTATGTAAAAAATATCATTATTTGCAACTTTACAGCAAAAATTTAATCAACAAGTAAGTACCCTCCCTAAGACATGGGTACTTACTATTGCTTATCGTTATCCTATACATTATTTAAAGGCTAAAAAGGAGTATTTTTATGTCAAAACTCAGTATTGTTATTTTAGACAGTGACCATAACTTTTTGGAAAGAACCTCAAATTATTTGATAAATAAAACTGATAAATTTACAGTTTCTTCGTTTTCAGATTTAGAAAAATTTAAACAGTTTATAGAAAATACAAAGCAGGATATTTTATTATTTTCTCAAGACTATCTAGAAGAAATTAAATCTATGGATATTAATGCTGTTAAAATATTTATGTATGAAAGTTCAGAGCATGAAAGCGAAGGATTTTTTTCAATAAAAAAATATCAAAAAATTGATAAATTTGTAAAAGAAATCCTCTTTATATACTCTGAAAATACAGGTGACAGCAGCTATATATTATCTAAAAATGAAGAAAAAAAGATAATTGCCATATATTCTCCAGTTGGAGGAAGCGGCAAAACTACATTATCTGTTCTTCTTGCAAAAAACCTTGCTTTAGGCGGCGCCAATGTTTTGTATTTAAATTTTGAAAGAATATCCTCTATGGCAGGTATTTTTAATAATGACAGTATAAATAATATGACTGAAATTTTCCTTACAGCAAGAATGAATAAAAATGGTATCGCTGCAAAAATTTTATCAAATACAGTTCAAAATCAAGCAAGCAAAATCTATTACATAAATCCGGCTGAAAGCAGCAGTGAATATGCTCAGATGACTGATGATGAAATAATGAGCATATTAGATGCAGCGGAATGTTTGGATGAATTTGACTATGTAATAATAGATTTTTTAGGTGAATTTAATAAAAGAGTATTTGATATTTTAAAAAGATGCAGAAAAATTATATTCCCTTATTTAAATCATGAGCTTTCAATTAAAAAAACAGAAATTTTTATGCAAGAGATGAAAAAATTAAAGTATGAATCATCTATTTTAGCAAATACAATTTTTGTTGAAAATATGTCTGATGATGTTGGCTTAAACAACGATGTTATAAAAATTCCTTACAGAGAAGCCTATAAAAACATTAAGGCCGCTCTTAAAAATTACGGAGTGGGCTTTGAGGATTTAGAACCTATCATAAGACAACTTTAGAACGGAGGATTTTATGAGAGCCGATATTAATGAATTGGTTTATTCAATAAAGGTAAACGTTGCTGAACTTATGGACCTTACAAGAGATATAGACGATGATGAAGTAAAGGAAATCATATACAGGGTTATAGCAGAAAAATCTGCCGTGGATTACCTAGACATAGAAGAAAAAAAAGCTTTGTTTAACAATGTTTTTAATTCCATGAGAGGTCTTGATGCACTTCAGCCGCTTGTAGACGACCCTACAATAACAGAAATTATGATAAATGGGCCTAATAATATCTTTGTTGAAAAATCAGGACGTTTATTTAAAATGCCTACATCGTTTTCAAGCACTGCAAGCCTTGAAAATGTTATACAAAACATAGTTTCTAGGGTAAACAGAATAGTAAACGAATCCTCTCCCATAGTTGACGCAAGACTTAAGGACGGTTCAAGAGTAAATGTCGTTCTTCCTCCGATTGCCCTTGACGGGCCTACGGTTACAATAAGAAAATTTCCTGAAGACCCTATGACGATTAAGCAGCTTATAGCTTATAAATCAATAACCTATGAGGTAGCTGAATTTTTAGAGCGCATGGTAAAGGCCAAATATAATATTTTTATAAGCGGAGGCACAGGCTCCGGAAAAACAACATTTTTAAATGCATTGTCAAACTTTATACCAAAAGATGAACGTGTAATAACAATAGAAGATTCTGCCGAGCTTCAGATAAAAGGCGTTGAAAATCTTGTAAGACTTGAAACAAGAAATGCCAACACAGAGGGAAAAGGTGAAATAACCATGAGAGATCTTATAAAATCTTCCCTTAGAATGCGCCCGGAGCGCATAGTTGTTGGAGAAGTAAGAGGAGCGGAAGCATTGGATATGCTTCAAGCCATGAATACAGGCCATGATGGTTCTCTATCTACAGGGCACGCAAACTCAAGCGCCGATATGCTCAGCAGACTTGAAACCATGGTATTAACAGGGGCAAATATGCCTCTTGATGCAATAAGACATCAAATAGCCTCTGCTGTTGATATAATAATACAGCTTTCAAGGCTAAGAGATAAATCCAGAAGAACAATGGAAATAAGTGAAGTGCTTAATTATGAAAATGGAGAAATAAAAATGAATCCTCTTTACAAATTTGTAGAGCTTGGCGAGGATGAAAATAAAAAAATAATCGGAAGCCTTAAAAGAACAGATAACCCTATGATAAATACATTTAAATTTAAAATGGCAGGCTTATCCGACAAAGTATAGGAGGCGGCAGCTATGGCTAAAACAAAAGCAGATAAAAAAGCTCAAAAAGAATTGAGGGCGCTCCAGTGGGAACAGCAGCAGTCCGGTGTAATTGATTATAATATTTATATAATGAGTAAAAAAGAAAATATACTTAATATTATATTTGCTGCGGCAGTTATTTTTGCAGTTGGTATGATTTTTTATCATAACCCGATATTAGCTGCTCTTTTAAGCCTGTTTGCATTTAAATACCCAAAAATAAGAACAAGCGCAATCATTAAAAAAAGGAAAAATGCTCTTACAATACAATTTAGAGATCTGCTTTATTCCGTTTCATCATCTATGGAGGCAGGGCGTTCACTTGAGATGGCTTTTAAAGATGCATTAAAAGATTTGGCTATAATTTATCCTAACCCCGAAACCCCTATTATGATAGAAACAACATTTATTGTACGCAAAATAGAAATGAACGAACCTGTAGAACAAGCCCTCGATGAATTTTCCTGCCGATCACATATAGATGACATAGAAAATTTTGCCGATGTTATAAGAGTCTGCAAAAGAACAGGCGGAAATTTGGCTGATGTTGTAAGAAATACCTCTCAAGTTATAGGGGATAAGATAGAAACAAAAAGAGAAATAGAAACTACTATAACAGGAAAAAAATTTGAAAGCAGAATTATGGCTGTTATGCCTATATTTATGGTGCTTATGCTGTCTTTGTCCTCTCCGGAATTTATGGAGCCTGTTTTTACAACAATTACAGGAAACATTGTTATGACTATAGCAATAGCTTTATTTACGATAGCATTTTTAATTTCTGAAAAAATTGTGGATATTGAGGTGTAGCTTATGTTTATGAAAACAGCCTTTTTGGCAGTAAAAATTTTAAATTTAATATTTTTGGGCTTTTCCGGATTACTGCTTTTATACGCATATACAAAATCTAAAGGAGTTTATGATGAGTATATTAAACCCCTTGATAAAAATAAATTTAAGCTTAAGGATTATCTTCCGATAGGCTTATATTTAAGTGATTTTATACCGTTTAAAAAATTTATTCCATCAAAAGCCTCAGAACCTTACCGAAGGTATACCGAAAATATAAAAAGAAACATAGCTGAGATATATACTGCAAAATATGCTGAATATTATTACGAAATACATACTGCAGGCAAATATTTTTCTTCTTTAATTTCTTTTACATTATGTATGCTGCTAAGTGGAGTGTGCTGTCTTAAAAACGATGGCGACAGTGTTAAGCTGTTTTTTGCTGTAGCATTTGTGGCGGCTGTTTTTATGCCCTTGCTTATGGATAAAAACTTAAACGACAAAATACAGGATAAAAGGCTGGCGATACAGATAGACTTTCCCGAATTTATAAATAAGCTTCTGCTGCTTGTAAACGCAGGGCTTACAATAAGTAAGGCTTGGGAAAAAATAGTTGATGACAACAAAAAAGATACTCCCCTATACAATGAACTGAGCATAACTATGGCGGAAATAAGAGCAGGAAAAACTGAAGCTGCGGCTTATGAAGAATTTGCCAGACGATGCAAAATAAAAGAAGTAATAAAATGTGTTTCCATTATAGTTTTAAATCTTAAAAAAGGCGGAGCACAAGTTGTACCCGCCCTTAGAGAACAGGCTGACGAATGTTGGGAGCTTAGAAAATCGGCAGCAAGGCAACAGGGCGAAAAAGCCACAAGCAAGCTTATGCTGCCTATGGCTATTATGCTTATAGGCATCATTATGGTAGTTGTTCTGCCTGCAATACTTAGTATGCAGGGAATATAAATTTTGACAAAAAGGTTCAATTAAAATTTTATCGATAGTCTGAGTTGAACTTTTTGTTCGATTCTTGATTATACACTTTATGCACCATAAATAAACAAAACAGAAAGGAGGTTTAAGCTATGTTAAATTTTTTAAAGGGATTTTGGCAGGAAGAGGATGCCATGGGCACTATTGAGATAGTTATTATAATTGCTGTTTTGGTGGCTATCGCAATATTATTTAAAGATAAAATTACACAGTTTGCAACTAGATTAATGGATAGTGCATTTCAAAATCCTCTGGAATAATAAAATTCTTAACAATATTCTCTGTCTTCTCCTCTTTTTTGAGGAGAAGATATACAAGCACAGCTCAATGTGAAGCTGTGCTTGTATATCTTTTTTC
The DNA here is from genome assembly GCA_947630475.1 of uncultured Clostridia bacterium. Taxonomy (GTDB): domain Bacteria; phylum Bacillota; class Clostridia; order Lachnospirales; family CAG-274; genus CANRHR01. The sequence continues at coordinate 80,778 of CANRHR010000009.1, forward strand.
GGGAGGTATTAAAAATGGATAAAAAAGTAAAAAAAGCTGCTTTTACATTAGAGGCAACAATAGTTATGCCCACAATATTAATACTGCTTTGCGCTGTTTTGTTTGCTTTTCAGCTTTTATATCAGCATGTTGTTTTGGTTTATGCCGCCTCATACGGAGCTTCAAGAGGGGCTATGCTTTGGGATTATGAAACAAACCAAACAGATTTTATAACCGGAAGCGTTGGTCAAAAAAATCTTAAAAACGGCAAACCGGATATATACTACAATTTGCGTCATCTTTCCGGTGATTCAAACAAAACAAATGCAATTAAAAACGAAACTGAAAAAATAATAAGCTCTCTCTCTATTTTTGGAAATTCAGCAGACGTTCATGTAAGTTTTAACTCAAACTTGCTTGGAAGCAGTATAACTGTAAATGTTAAACAAAATGTAAGCGTACCGTTTGAAGCTGTTCTTAAATATTTTAATGACGGAGATATGTCTTTAAAGGCACAAAGTACATCAAGCCTTTATGACCCCGATGAATTTATAAGAAACGCAGATTATGCCTATGAGCTTGCTTGCTCAATAATAGACAAGGTAAAGGGAAGTCTTGGCAAAATAATGAATAAAACACAATAATAATATAAAGGAGAGAATCCAATGAAAAAGCATAAAGCCGGCATAAGCATTTTTCTTATAATAATAACTTTGGCAACTGTAACCTTTGGGGGTGTTTTTGTAGATCTTACAAGAATACTTACGGCAAAAAACAGAGTAAGAACAGCTACAGAATCCGCCGCACGCTCTGTTCTTGCCGATTACAGTGAAGATCTGGTAAGCGACTGGGGTCTTTTTGCTATAGAAAACGATAATGCAAAGGAGAACTTCGATAAATATCTAAAAATTAACCTTAATACTGAAAATAACGAAAATAAAGCAAATATTATAGATTATGATATAGTGCAAACTTCCGTCGAATGTCAAAAGCCTTTAAACGACAGCAGAGTATTCAGCGATAAAATTAACGAATATTCAAAATATCGTGCCCCCGTAAGCCTTACTCTTGGCGTTATTGATAAATTTAAGGCTATATTTGGAAAGAATAACGCTGCAGATTTTGATATTGAAGGCTTAATAAACGGTCAGGTAAATAATCTGAAAAATAAATTCAATGATATTGGAAATATACCAAAAGATTTTAAAAATCAATGCAAAAATGCAAAGCATACAAAGACAGAAGAATCTAACGGCACTCTTACAAATATAGATACTTCCAAAATAGAAAATATGAAAAATGACATAAATAAAAGCTTAGATGATTCTAAAAATAAGCTTGAAAACTACAAAACAAGTATAGATGATTATCATAAAAAAAGCGAAGAGGTTAATAACACTACAAAAGACACATTCAGCGGCTCCATAGAAACCGATGATGGAGTATTGGACTACGACAACCCTGCTGTAGATGCTGATACGCAGGCAAAAATAGATAAAGAAATATCTGAAGAAGATAATGCAAAAAATAAAGCTGATGCTTCAAAAAGCAAAATTGAAAACGAGATTCAAAATGAAGTAAACTCTCAATTAAATACAATTAAAAATAAAGCTAATGAATATAACGCCGCAAAAGACGATTTTAACACAATGTTTAATAATATTAACAATGCTATGAAAAACGATGGAATAAAAAAAATGGCAAAGGAAGCTATACCATACGGAAGAGCAGGTAAAATTGACGAACTTAAAAAATACATAGAAGATACAAAAAAAGATTTGAAATCTAAAAACGATGATATAATATATTATGAATCTTCTATAGCAGAGCTTGAAAATGAACTTCCCGCCTTGGAAAAGGATAGAAATGAACAAAAAGAGTTTCTTGATAAATTAAGAGATGAAATAAAAGAAATGAAAAAATATCTTAATGATAACGGTTTAAAAACTGATATATACTATGTTGAAGAAGCAATAGAAAATAATCCCGGTAAATTTGAAACCATAAAAGCTGCTAATGATAAGTACCATCATCGAAATCTGGATGATTTTGATGTACCTTATGAATATTCTTTTAACGCGGCAGATTCTAATTACAATAAAGCTAAAAATGATCTTGATTATTATAAAAAAGCTTTGAATAATACAAAAAAAATAAAAGAAAACCTTGAAAATGAAATTGAATCAGATGATTTTAAATTTAAGGAATGGGTTGTCAGTCATTCATCAGAAATTATCTCCGCTTATAACAAAAAAGTTGAAGCCGAAGGCTTGGCAAACGATTATAATGCTGAGGTTGACAAATTATCAAACATAAATACCCAAGAAAAAGCAGGTGTAAGTGATATACCGGATTTTGCAGGTACTGCCTGTGAAGAAGCCGGAGAAGAAGATGACAGCCTTGATATAAGCGAGCTTACCGATAAAATTAATTCTGCTATAGATAAAGTAACCGAGCTTCTTAAAAATCTTAATAAAGAACTTCCATCCGCAGCAAGTGTTCAGGCTGAAAGTTATGAAGGCAGCAAAATAACAATTTTTAACAGACTTTACGATTATTTTAAAAATATGGCAAATGTTTTGCAGCATCCGGAAGATAAATTTTACTTTGTAGATTATGTTATGAATAAATGTACATACATAACCTCTCAAACCGACAGAAACCATTATTTTAATTATGCCGAAGTTGAATACATAATATACGGCCAAAAATCACAGCTTGCAAATATAAGCGCTTCAATAGCCGCTGTAGCATTTATGAGATTTGTAATAAATGCCGTTAATTATTGGTTAACGACCCCCGGCGAATTAATCGTAAAAACAATAAGCGCTGTTGTAAGAGGTCTTACACAAACTGCACTTGATATGGCAAATATGCTTTTGGATTTTAATCCTAACAGCAGCGATCCTGATAAAGGTCTTATAGCTATATGTCCGTCACTTAGCAGATATAAAGTTTTGTCATACTCTGATCATTTAAGAATACTCCTTCTTTTAAAAATAAATGATGACGGCGGCGAAGGCGCTCTCAGAAGATGTATAGATTCAACGTTAAAAAACAGCTCAAGCGGAGTAGGCGCTAATTCTCTAAGCAACTACTATACTCAAATTAAAGCAAAAAGTGAGGTTGATGTAAATTTATTCTTTATTCCTCTGCTTATGCCGGATTTTGTTAATTTCGGATCTATACATGATGGCAAGTATAGAGTTACAAGCTCCATAACCTATGGATTTTAGGGGGTGAACGCAAATGCATAAAACAAAAAAAGGCTCTCTGGCTATTGAGGCAACTATTTCTTTTACTGTTTTTATATGCTTTATGTTTATACTGTTGTCAATGGTTAAGCTTTCTATGGTATACATCACTATTAATGATGTTACAAGCGAAGCTGTAAAAAAAATAGCCGGTATGTCTTACCCTATTTCATATGTAAACGATATGATAGATGATACTGTAGAAAGTTTTTCTGTTGATATTACATCCGAAAAACTTGTAAATCTTGCCTCAGATGGCAGCAAATCGCCCTCGCTTTTGGAAAAGGCGTTAGGAAATAGCGTAAGTTTTGGCAATATACAAGATGCATTAGATATAATCAACAGTATGAAAAACAATTTAATAAAGATTCTTATAAATAATCTTGTAACATTTAAACAAAACGAACAAACTAAGTTTGCTGCACAGGTTTATCTTAATCTGCTTGATGAAACTCTGGTTCCAATAAATAAAGAAAATGTTTCGATTAAATTTTTTTCTTTTCCAATGTCTAAAACCGAGTTTGAAAACGAAAGCAGCAAAGAAAAAATTTGTGAGCTGACGGGGCTTAATGAAAGTGATTTGAACAAAGATGATGTCATACTTCTTGTTGAATACGATTATAGAATTGCCATACCGTTTTTCCCTGCATATGATGTTAAGCTAAAAAGCTTGGCTGTTGAAAAGGCATGGCTTAAAGGCGGCAATCATTTAACTCCTTCAAAAAGAGAAGGAATACCTCTTAATTTGTTCGGAAACAAATTAGTTTATTATACAGCTTCCGGCAAAGGTAAAAAATATCATAAAATAGATTGTATAACCTTATCTCGCAGCAGCAGTAAACTTTCCTGTACTGTTTCCGCCGCCAGAGGTCAGGGATATAAGCCCTGTAAGGTATGTAAACCTGATGAAGACGCAGGCAAGAGCAATTAATTTTTATATTTTATATGGAGGTTTTATGAAATATACATCTGTAATTTTTTTTACAATTATTTTAACATTAGGCTTAGCCGCTGCTAACAAAAAAATAAGGCTTATAAACAAAATGATCTTATTTGTGCCTATTGCCATAATTTTTGCATTAGTATGCTATGCCGAAGTTTTTATTAAAAATATGTCTGCTGTGTTTTTAATTACACTTACAGCCATGCAGCTTATATTAGCAGTTCTTTCTATGTGGGATATAAAACAAAAAGCTGTTTACTCAATAGGAATATACATTTTGTTTTTGGTGTGTGCAGTTATGATGCTCATAAACCCATACTGCAAAATTTTAAACAATGTAATTACAGGCTTTATTTTAACTTGTGTGCTTATTGTCGTTTACAAGATAGGCAAAACAAATATAGGCAAAGGCGATGTTGAGGTTATTTCAGCAATGGCCTTTGCTCTTGGTTATCCTCATATTTTCAGCATAATGTTTGCAGCTCTGCTGACAGCTATGCTTTGCGGCGTAGCGCTTATGATTTTTAAAAAGGCTGCTCTTAAAACAGAGCTGCCATTTATACCATTTATATTTTTAGCTGTTTTGCTAAATACCATAAATTTTTAAAGGCGGTGCATTTTTATGAAAAACAAATTTAGAATTAAAGAAGAATATTCAAATAATAAAAGAAATTTATCCGTCAGGATAAACAACAGTGAAATAAAAGAAAGTCAGCTTAAAATGATACTTAATAACGATGATATAAGCTGTCTTCTTTCAACAAAATTTATGCAGACTGAGGAAAGTGCCTATCTGTATTATGATGCAAAAAATATGGAATCTTTATATGAAAAATTTTCCGTTTCTAAAATGAATACGTCAGATTTTGTTGTTTTTGTAAAGAACTTTTTATATATGCTTGATGAACTTGAGGATTATCTTCTTTCATCAGGAGGAATACTTACGGATTGTCATTATGTCTATTTTGATGAATCTTCTCAAGGCTTTAAATATATACATATTCCAACCGAATATGATGATTTGAATGATAAGCAAATAATAGAATTTATTTCAGAAGTTTTTGAGCTTTTCTATTATGACAAGTATGACGATTTTGCACAGGAATTTTTAAACACTGTAAATTTTGCAAAAAATATAAACGACATTAATAAAATAATAAGCAAATATGATGACAAATCAATTTTAGGTAAAATAAAGACCGAAATGGAAGCCTCCGATAATAATGCAAATGATGAAGCCGAATCATCTTCAAAGCCTTTTTTTAAACCATCTTTCGGTAAAAAATCTGGCAATGAGCCTTCTTTTTCGGATAATTCTGTCCCCAAAAAGCCGACAATAGGCAAAAATAATGCATCTGCCAATGCACCTAAAAAGCCAAGTATCAAAAAAACCGAAAAAAGCGAAAACTCTGACCAAAAAGAAAACAGCAATTCATCAATAAAAACAACTGTATTTATAGCAGTCCAAATTTTAATTGCCGCAGCGGTTGTAAAAATTGCTCTCTTAGGGATTGAACAAACCAAGCTTGCGGCATTGATAATATTGATTCTTGTAATCGATGCTATTTTTGCAAAGGAAATTTTCCTTAAAAACAAGACAGCTAAACCCAAAGAAAAAAAATTAAAGAAAGAAAAAGCTAAAAAAGAAAAAACAGTAAATGAAAAAAAGAATACTGCCAACAAAGAAAAACCAACAAATATGCCTAAAAAAGAAAAAATTCCAGAAATACCTGCTTCTAAACCAAGGATACATAAGGATATTCCTCCTTTAGAAAAGCCGGAAATACCTCAAACATCGCAAAAAAATAATCTATCTTCTGATATGCAAAATAAAGAAAGCTTTATTAACGAATCAAAAATTGATTATGAAAAAACCGTACTTGATACTTCTGCTAAGATATTCCAAAATAAAGAGGCAGAGCAAACCGCTTTTATGCCTAAAGATTCTCCTTTAGGATATATAGAAGTTTATGACAAAGAAGGTAATATAACAGAAAAATTTATAATTAAACAAGAAAGAACAGTAATAGGCAGACTCAAATCTCAAGTTAATCTTCAGCTAAAAAGTCTTATGGTAGGCAAAATCCATGCTGAAATTACATATAAAGACAAAACTCTTTATGTAAGAGATATATGCTCGCTAAACGGAACCTATATAGGAGAAAACCGAAAAAAGATAAATAAAGATGAGATGGTCGCTATAAATTCAGGCGAAACTCTTTATCTTGCAGATATAAAGATAAAGGTATATTTAATTTAACAGGTGATAAAATGTACTTTTTAAGAATGATTTTTGCGGCAATTGTTTCAGCAATTGCCGCATACAGCGATTACAAAACCCGAAAAATAAAGAATAAACTAACTGTAAGCGCTGCATTAATAGGTATTATTTCAAATTTAATTTTTAACGATATAGGAATTAAATCATCCGTTATAGCCTTTGGTTTGGCATTTTTTATATGCCTTCCGTTTTATATGCTTAAAATGCTGAAAGCAGGCGATATTAAGCTTTATATGGCTTTAGGTGCCGTGCTTGGCACCGATAATATGATTGAATGTATGGAGGCAAGCATAATTTGCGGAGGTATAATGGCGCTAATATATGCTGTTAAACACAAATGTCTGAAAAAAAACTTTAAATATTTATTTGAATATCTTAAAAATTTATTTTATACAAAAAAGCTTTCGCCCTATATAAATTCCAATACTGATTCAGACAAATATTTCCCTTTTGGCATTGCAATTTTTATGGGAGTGCTGGTAAAAACAGCTTTAAGTATTTTTTATTAATCATTTATAAACAACAAAATTATTTACCACCTTTCGCTTTATATACGGAGGTGGTTTCTTATTGTTCGGATAAACGACAGTTTCTCAAATGCAAGTTATCCTTAAAAATCTACCTTTTGTCAGGATTTATTGTAATAAAAAATAAAAACTTATAAAATAGTAGTACTATTATGGGGTTAATAGGCAAATTTACAAATAGTTAAAATAATAGCAAAAGGAGATGGTGATAATAAAATTTTTTTAACCCCAAATTAAATAGATATATCCGCCAAAACCTATATAAGCATTTTTATAGGTTAACAAAATCAATAATCAAAAAGGAGTGTTATTATTATGAAAAAAAATAATTTTAAAGCAGCTTGTTTAGTATCTTTAACTACTCTCATTTTAGCCGGGATTACCCCCCCCCCGCATTGGCTAAAAGCGCAAAGGAGCTTATAGAAGTCACTTACAGGGATATAAAAATATGTGTTGACGGCGTTGAAATGACCCCAAAAGATTCAGCCGACAAACAGATAGAACCTTTTGTATACAACGGAACAACTTATCTTCCCGTTCGTGCAATAAGCGAAGCCATTGGAAAAGAGGTTACATGGGACAGCTCATCAAACACAGTTTTTATAGGAAAAAGCGGCGTAACAAATTATTTGGGACAGCAGGTAACAGCTTATGAAACAAATGGCGCAAAGCACGGCACTGCTACAATGGGAGGAAAGAATTATTACAACAGCGTATGGGGAGATGGTGTGAGTGATGAAGATTATGCTTATTATAATCTTGACGGAAATTTCTCATGGATGTCAGGAGTTTACGGCGTTTTAGATGGTTATTCTCAATGTAATCCCACTATTCTTATTTACGGAGACGGCAGGCTTCTTAAAACACTGGAGTGCAAAGGCGGAGAGCTTCCCCAAAACTTTACCATAAATGTGACGGGTGTCACTCAGTTAAAAATAGTTTTTCTTGAAGGAGATTATTACGGCTGTCTTGGCGAAGTAAGTTTTACATAATAACATTCCGAAAATTTTAATTTACATTTAAAGAGGGTGAAAGCTCAATAAATTAAAAACATAAAAGAAGGTGAAAACAATGAAAAAACAAATTATAGCCTCTGTTATTCTCACAGCGCTTTTAAGTGCCAATGTTTTTGGCTCGCCAATCATAATAAATAACAAAAAAATAGATGCGCAGGCAATAATTGTTGATAACAGAGCGCTTGTTCCGGTAAGGGGAGTTTTTGAAAACCTCAATTTTAACGTTGAATGGGATAATGCGGAGAAAAAAGCATCTCTTTCAGACGGAAATACAACAATAACCATAAAAAACGGTGAAAAAACTTTCACAGCAAACGGAAAAGAGGTAGTACCCGATGTTCCTCAGCGGATAATTAACGGCAGCTTTTATCTTCCGTTAAGGTCGATAGTAGAGCTTCTGCCCGACTATGAAATTGAATGGAACAGCGATGAAAAAAGAGTTTACATAAAACAAGCTTCATCAAAAAAGCCAGCTAAGGAATCAAACAACAGCCTTGATTCATCTAAAGAAAAAACCGAAACGCCAAAGCTCAGCGGTAATTCATCAAGTTCATCTAATTCATCGTCAGGCGGCGAAAAAAATAAATTCAGTATGTCAAACGACGGAAGCGGAAAAATAGAATCATACGAGCCAAATCAATATAAAAATGATGTTGACCTTTCCGATGATAATACTTATGATACAGAGCTTGACGACAATACGTTGGACGAGATTGAAAAAGAAATACTCGATCTTTTAAACGAAGGCGGCAACAATGAAGTATATGAATTTGAGATTGATGATGACAATGCCGAAGAAACAGGCCCTGATGCAGGTTCTATAGCCGACCTCGAAAAGGAAGTATTTAATCTTGTTAATGAGGAAAGAAGCAAAGCAGGAGCATCTCCGCTTGAATGGAGCGACGAGCTTGCCGATGTGGCAAGGGCTCACAGCGCCGATATGGCGGAAAACGACTATTTCAGCCACACAGATTTAAACGGTGGCTCTTTTTCAGACAGAATCGACGCAGCAGGCATAGGAATTAAATCAACCGGAGCCGAAAACATAGCGGCAGGCTCTTCTACAGCAGAAGCGGTTATGAACCAATGGATGAATTCCGAAGGGCATAGAAAAAATATTCTAAACCCGGATCTTAGAAAACTTGGCGTTGGCTTGGCTTTCAACAGCGATTCTGAATATGGATACTATTGGACACAGTGTTTCACAGGCTAATAATTAAAAATATTAAAGGAGATTATAACTATGAAAAATTTTAATTTAAAAACAACAGGATTAGTATTTATAAGTGCATTTATTTTAGGAAGCATTACCCCCCCCCGCATTGGCTAAGAGCGCAAACGAGCTTATAGAGGTTACATTCAGAGATATAAAAATTTATTCAGACGGAAACTTAGTTAATACCGGCGACAGCGAAGCATTTATTTATAACGGAACAACATATTTGCCTGTAAGGGCTATCGGCGATGCATTTAAAAAAGCCGTAAACTGGGACGGGGCAAGCTCTTCCATATATATAGGCATACAGCCGGCAACAACCGGACAGCCTACGGTTTTGCTTGAGGATTTGGATTATTTTACTTCCGATATGGGCCTTGATAACTCTTTATATGACAGCGGAAAAGACAATGTAGGAACCGTGCATTCAAGCGGCATAACATTAAAAAGGGGCGGTTCAACAGAATATCTTCTTAATGGAAAATACAGAAAATTTTCGGGAACAGTAGGCTTGCCCTATTCCAGAAGAGATGATAAAGGTGAAAAAATTATGAGGGTTTACGGAGATGGAAAGCTTCTTTATACCTCGCCTATAATGACGGCAGGTGTTCAGCCGTCACCCTTTAATATTGATGTTACCGGCGTCCTTAATTTAAAAATAGAGTTTGATAATAGTTCTGGTTATTATCTCTGTGTTTATGACGCAGGCTTTTATGCGTAATAAATAGCATTAAGCCAATAAACAACAACCGCCGCATTAAATGCGGCGGCTGCCTTCGCCGTATACTAAACCGACTGATTTAGCACGCAATTTTTCTATCGCCAAAATTTGCTCTTCTTCCTCCGAATGTATTAATCTCGCCTCGCCTTAAATGCGAGAGCTGCTAACAATTAACTTAGGAGATGATAAAATTGAATTTTAAAAATACTGTTGTAATTACTTTATCCCTTTTATTGACACTTTATATGCAAAATATTTGCAGAGCAGACGAATATGTTAATTTTTGGGATTTATTTTTTAACAGATATTAGTCAATGATATTCATACTCATAACCGATGGCTTCGTGGACTTACTTAGTCTTTAAAATTCAATATCAATAACATTATTTTTAAACATAATACGGCATATAAAAACAACAAAACATAGTATCTTTTTATCATATTTTGGAGGTGATATAAATGCTTAATCTGCACTGCTTTTGTGCAACTTTTCTTAATATAAGAACCAACAACGAGGATAATTTTTATTTTAATAATTATTATGCCGAAAAAATACATACAGATGAAGCTTATGAAGCTGTTCTTACAGATAAAAAACCACAGCTTTTTGCTGTTTTTGACGGCCTTGGAGGGGAGGAAAACGGAGAGCTTGCTTCATATATCGCCGCCAAAACTCTCGCCTCTCTCAATACAACAGACGGCTATTATGCCGAGGCAAACAAAAATATATGCGGCGCAAATAAAAATTATCCCACAAAAACGTCGGGTACAACCGCTGTTATAATATCTGTTTATAATGAATGTTTCAGCTGCTCAAACATAGGCGACAGCAGAGCATATGTTATAAGAAACAAAGAAATAATCCGGCTAAGCGTTGATCATACGTCGCTTCAGGCTTTGCTCTCGGCAGGTGTAATAACAAAAGAACAGGCTGAAAAAAGCAAATACAAAAATACTCTTTCGCAATGCCTTGGGGCGGATGAAGACAATATAAAAATAAATCCTCATATCGGCGAAACCGAATTAATAGAAGACGGCGATATATTTCTTCTCTGCTCCGATGGGCTTACAAACCTCGATGATGACGAAATAAAAAAAATAATTTTATCCTCACCCAAAGAATCTGTATGCCAAAGACTTTTTAACTCGGCTGTAAGCGCAGGCTCTAAGGATAACATAACAATTATTGTAATTTACGCCTCAAAAGAAAAAAATATATTTGAAAAATTAAAGCGCAGCATAAACAGGCTTTGCGGCAAATAAGGCTATCTTAAGGGAGGTAATTTATATGGATGACTTAAAACAATTTGAACCGCTGTGGGACAGTTGGTATATAAAAGAGCTTGTCGGCGAAGGCGGCTTTGGAAAGGTTTTTCGCATAGAAAGAGAAGAATTTGGAAATAAATACATTGCCGCATTAAAACATATAAGAGTTCCTCAAAGCCCGGCCGAAATTAAAAGCATATTAGCGGACGGCATGACGGAAAAAGAGGTTGAAAGATATTACGAAAACTTTGTGGAAGACATTGTAAAAGAATTTGTTCTTATGTCAAAGCTTAAGGGCAACAGCAATATTGTAAGCTATGAAGATCACAAAGTAGTAAAAGCAAAGGGCAAAATAGAATGGGATATATTTATCAGAATGGAGCTTTTAACAAGCCTGATAGATCATATATCAAAAAACAACATACGAAAAAAAGATGTTATCCAGCTTGGCATAGATATATGCAAGGCCTTGGAAATTTGCCAAAAATACAACATCATTCACAGAGATATAAAGCCCGAAAATATATTTGTTTCAGCCACAGGTCAATTTAAGCTGGGTGATTTCGGCATTGCAAGACAAATTGAAAAAACCTCTTCCGCTCTTTCAAAAAAGGGAACATTTACATACATAGCGCCTGAGGTATATAAGGGTGAACCTTATGGCTCTACGGTAGATATTTATTCTTTAGGTATTGTAATGTATAGGCTGCTTAACAACAACAGAACACCTTTTATGCCGCCCTACCCTAACCCAATAACGCACAGCAACAGAGAAGCGGCTCTTGTTAAAAGAATGAGCGGAGAAGCTTTTGAAAAACCCATAAACGCAGACGGAAGACTTGCAGAAATCGTGCTTACAGCGTGCGCCTACAATCCTAAGGACAGATATGAAAATCCTACCGTTATGAGAAAAGCTCTGGAGATGATTTTATATAACGAAGAAGAGGCTTCAATTATCTACCCCAAAGGAGATGTTGCTGATATAAAAAGCATAAAATATATCTCCACCGGCAGAGAGGGCGAAACTCTTACAATAGCGGATACAGAAACACATATTATGCCTATGATCCCCCCTAAAGAAGCTTCGGCATCTTTTTCCGATGAAAAAAGCAGAGAAAAATCTTATGCTCCGGCTTCTTATGAAATAAAAAATCAGCCAAAGCTTAAAAACAAACTTGCCGCCGCTTTAATATGCGCCGCTGTTTTGGGCATTGGCATAGGCGGATTTGCTCTTTACAAAAACAAAGCCGCCAAAAACGCCCAAGAAAACGAAAGCCTTAGGCTTCAGCAGGAGGAAATCAAAAAACAACAGGAGCAAATCAAGCAGGAGCAGCTTAATACAAAAAATGCACTTGCAAAAGCCTCATACGAAAAAATCGCAGCCGATAATCCTTATTACTCATATCTTATTTATGACATAGACAAAGACGGCTTGAGCGAACTTTTGATAGGCGGAGAGGGAAGTACGGGCTATGGCGTAAACGTATACCGTTTTTCCGATGATAACGCCGTTAAGCTTGGAACAATACAAACATATATAGATGCATTTGAAAACAAATATATATTTGACAGTGATGACGGCATAGGCTTTGTAAACAAAAATGAGCAAAAAACAGAATACGGAGTATGGAAACTTGAAGACAATGCCCTTAAATACAGCCGTTTAGCATACAAAACAAGCGAAAATTCCGAAAATAAATATTTTGTAGGCTCCGACGAGGTAAACGAAGAGGAATATACAAAATTTATAAAGACGCTTGCTGCCAAAAAGTTTGATAATTATATTCAGCCGAGGGAAAAAATGCCTGAGCCTTCATCTGAGGAACCTACTCAGACAACCCCTCAGGAAACTCCGGAAACAGCGGCGCCAAAAGCCACACAACAGACACAATCTAAACCAAAGGCTCAAACAACACAAAAAGCAACGCAAACAACACAAAAGAGCCAGAGTACTCAAAAGGCACAAACAACGCAGGAAGCGGCACAAACATCAACGCCCGCTCCCGAGCCTGAGCCGACACCCGAGCCGCAGGCAGCACAAGAGCCTGAGCCGGTTGTTCCGGAAGAAGCACCTCAAATATATGTAGGATTTGATTGATAATAAATAACAACTGCATAGGAGGAAAATTTATGAAAAAATTAATAAATCTATTTCTTACACTAATATTCATACTTTGTATAAACATATATACATATGCCGATGATGAAATAACAGTATTAGTAAATAACACTCCGGTAGTATCAGAACAAAAGCCCGTTATGCTAAACGGAAATGTTTATGTTCCGTTAAGGCCCGTTGCGGAAGCTATGGGCTGTGAGGTTACATGGATTCAGGCTGCAAAAACAGCAAACATAAAAAATTTAACCACTATAGTTTCTTTTCAAGTAGATAATACAAAAATAACAAAACTCGAAAGAAGCGATGAAAACAAATCTTCCATTCAAGAAATAAATGCTGCGCCCAAAAATATAAACGGTTCGGTTTATCTTCCCTTAAGGGCTATGGCTGAATCTTTTGGTGCAAAAGTAGGTTGGGATCAATCTACAAAAACCGCTATGATTATGCTGAGTGAAAGCATATCTTATGCAGGAAACAAAATGCTTTCCACATTCTGCGGAAACGGAATAAAACAAAGATATGACGGAGATTTGGATAAAATGCAGCTCCTTTCGCCGGAGAGCATAGATATAGCGGCAGACGGCACAATATATATATCCGACGGCGGAGTTATAAGGAAAATATCAAACTCCAAAAGTGAAACCGTAGAGTTTGAGCCGTCATACATAACCTCCAGTGTCGCAAGATGCTATGGAAACGATGTATATTTTCTAACAAATGCATTTGAAAACGAAGAAGGCGTAAAATATTACGGCATAGTAAAGCTGAGCGGAAGTTCGGCGGACGGCGTATTCCTAACAGAAGCGCTTTACAGCAGAATAAACGACTTTCAAATAGACAGCAAGGGAAATATTTATTTGATATTCAACAACGTAGGCGTTGGCAAAACATATTTGGGCAGGCTTAACATTCAAACCCAAAATGTTGATTACCTAAAAGAGATAGACGACGGCTTTGGCTGTATGGCGATAGACGACAGCGACAATATCTATCTTGGCAACACAATTAAAGGCAGCATATATTATTACAATGTTCCGGAGGGTACGCTTAAGCTGTGTTCAGGAGTTGATGAGCAAACTAAATTTGTGGACGGAAGCAATGAAGAAACATTCTTCTACGAACCAAAGGCTATGGAATACAGTGACGGCTATCTATATATTGTAGATTACAACCTTGTAAGAAGATTAGCGGTTAACGGCGGCGTTGCCTTAAACAGCGAAACCTTAGCCGGAAAGCTCACCGCAGAAACCGACCCGCAGACAGTAAACGGGCCTGCCAAAGAGGCTGCCATAGCGCCAAGCAATATTATGGATATAGCCGTAAGCGGCGGAAGAATTTATCTTACAGACCCTAAAAACGCAGTTATTAGGGCGATTGATTAAGATATAACCGGGGCGCACAAGCATAAATATTTTACATAATATAAAGCGCTCCGTTTATATAAATATTCCAATATAAAGGAGGGCAGAAGAAACTGTTTTTAAATTACAATAAAGGAGAATTAAAAAAATGACAAACAAAAGATTTATAGGCTTTGTTATGGCGCTGATTATGGCGCTTACAAACCTAAACATTGTCTTTGCCGACGGGGCTAACCAATGGCTTGATACAGACGAGCCTGTTACCCTAAGCGAGGGCGATGACACAACAACCCCAATGGCAATAAGCGCCGAAGGGGACGGCGATATTTTGCCTATGCCGACAAGACAGACGGGAGAGCCGATGATTAGCGCAGGAGAAGAGCATTCTTTAGCTCTTAAAGCTGACGGTACCGTTTGGGCTTGGGGGAAGAACAATTCCTATGATTATCTCGGCCTCGGCTCTATCGGTTCTGAGCCCGACAGCAACGTTCCTTTTCAGGTTACCACTTTATCCGATGTCATTTCTATAAGTGCCGGCGTAAATCATTCTTTGGCTCTCAAAGATGATGGTTCTGTTTGGGCTTGGGGAAAAAATGAAACTGGACAACTCGGTATCGGCTCTAATACCTACTACAGCAACGTTCCTCTTCAGGTTACCACTTTATCCGATGTCATTTCTATAAGTGCCGGCGAAGATTATTCTTTGGCTCTCAAAGATGATGGTTCTGTTTGGACTTGGGGGTATGCAACCGGAAAGCTCGTCGATTACTCTTATACCGACAGCAATGTTCCTGTTCAGGTGACCACTTTATCCGATGTCATTTCTATAAGTGCCGGCAGCTATCATTCTTTGGCTCTCAAATCTGACGGTACTGTTTGGGCTTGGGGTTGGAATGCCTTTGGACAGCTTGGTAATGGCTCTAATGGTGACAGAAGAAATATACCCGTAAAGGTAAAAACTTTATCCGATGTTGCTTCTATCAGTGGCGGCGGATGTCATTCTTTGGCTCTCAAATCTGACGGCTCTGTTTGGGCTTGGGGGGATAATGAATATGGAGAGCTCGGCATCGGCTCTAATACAGACAGCAAGGTTCCTGTTCAAGTGACAGACTTATCTGATGTAGTTTCTGTCAGCACAGGAAGATCGCATTCTTTGGCAGTAAAATCAGACGGCTCTGTTTGGGCTTGGGGGAATAATTACAATGGTCAGCTCGGCATCGGCTCTTATACCAGCAGCAACGTTCCTGTTCAGATTACCACTTTATCCGATGTCGTTTCTGTCAGCGCTGGAGGAGCGTATTCTTTGGCAGTAAAATCAGACGGCTCTGTTTGGGCTTGGGGGAATAATTACAATGGTCAGCTCGGCATCGGCTCTTATACAGACAGCAATGTCCCCGTTCAGGTTAATTTTAATGCAGGCGAAACAAGCGGCGGTGGCGGTGATGATAATTCATCATCAGAAAACACCTCTGAAGCAACATCTGAGGAAAGCTCCGATGGTTCATCAGAAAATACTTCCGAAGAATCTTCTGAGGAAAGCTCTGAAATTTCATCAACGGAAAGCCCCTCTGATGAAGCCGAGCCTGCCCCTGAGCCTACAGGCTCCGGAACAGATGCTGTTGTGCTTTTTGATGTTTCAACAAGCCTTACAGCAAATATGCTCGAACTTGAGAAAACAAGAGTTAAAAATTACATAAGAGATATACTTAAAAATTCTGACTCCAGAGTTGCTGTTATTCCTTTTTCGGGTATTTTTACCTCAACGCTGAAATTTACAAACAGCTATAAAGACGCATCGTCTTTCGTAGACAACCTTGAAGCCATAGGCAGCACAGATATAGGAGAAGCGCTTCAAGACGCTGTAAACATGATAAACACCAACAGAAAAAATAAAAATGTAGAAATATATCTGATTACCGATGGTCTTCCCTCAATCGGCAATATATCTTTCAATTTGGACAGATTTAAGGATTATGCCGATATTCAAAGTTACGAAGACACTTGGAGAATAGATGTATATGCCGCAGAATGGTGTTACAACTATGTTAGGGATAATATAAAGACTAAAAATTGGTCAATCCGAACAGAAGGTCTTTATAATGAATCATTCCACCAAAGAGTTATAGATTTTGCAAGATATTTCCTTTCTTCATTGGCAAATCCGCCAACAAATACAAATTTGGATATTGTTGATGATGATGGAAATATTATAACAGACTCGGAAAACGAAGGCGAAAGTGAGAGCGAATCAAAAAGCTCCGGCGGTGGCGGCGGCAGAAGCTCCAAAAAAGCGCAAGTTAACGATACCGAAGTGATTGCCGAAGACCCTGCTATCCCCGATGACGCCAACGACATCATGCTTGGCGACGTAAACAGCAGGCAAAAAGCAGAGGGATTTTTAAAGCAGGAGCTTGACAAATTTACCGATCACCAAAAGAAATTAAATGTAACACTCCTTACGAATTTGGCTGATGAGGTTGTTGCAAGGTCCGC
>CANRHR010000010.1 GCA_947630475.1 uncultured Clostridia bacterium
ACGACCAAGATCATTCTTAGTCGCTTTGCATAAATTTATTTTTATATTTTTGTCTAACTTTTTGGGGTCAGATCATTTATGTGGGGTACTTATTTAGTATGTTAAAAATTTGTTATATTTACATATTTACGTTTCCAAAAACAGGAGTTTATTTGAAGTTTAAAGCTAAGACTTCATCAGAGCTTATATATCACGAAATAAGCTCTGACAAAACAATGATTTGTAACGGAAAAACATCGATAACAGTATTCGGTTTTAAAGGTCGGTATCGGCAACAGCCCGCCAATGATTCCGTTCTATGAAAAATTTGGCTTAATTTGTTCACATTAATTTTTATTGATCTATATATTTTTTTACAGAAGCAGGAACACCTGCCGCTAAACAGTTTTCCGGCAAGTCATTTGTAACTACGCTCCCTGCAGCAATTACACAACCATTCCCAATTGTAACGCCCTGCAAAACAGATACATTTGCACCAAACCAACAGTTATCCCCTATATGAATCGGAAGCGCTCTTTCCAGTCCTTTATTCCTGTCTTTAAAATTCATTGGGTGGCTTGCAGTGTAGAAACCGCAGAAAGGACCGATAAAAACATTCTTTCCGATATAAATTAAACCGCCATCCATAAAATAACAGCAATGATTTACAAATGTACCTTCACCAAAATGAGTATTGGCGCCATAATCAAAATAAACAGGCGCAAGTACAGTAAGCTCTTTCGGTATATCAACACCTAACAGCTTCTTTAAAGCAAGAATTTGCTCCTTACTTCCCGGTTTGGACATATTAAATTCAAAACAAAGCAATTCGGCTTCTTTGCGTTCTTCAAGCAAATTTGGATCAAAATTTGCATTGTGCCATTCGCCTTTTAGCATTTTTTCTTTTTCTGTCATAACATTCCCCTAAAAATCTTAATTTTGATTTATCTGCGTTTTTATTATGTCAATTATAATAAGTAACTTAAAGCGTCGCAGACTTTTAATCCGCAGGCGGAATTTACTTCCGCCGAGGAAAAAGGTGAGTTTCAAAGAATTTTTAATCCCGATGGAACGAACCCTCTATACCTATGCTTCTCTCGAAAAAGTCCGAATGGACTTTTTCGACACTCAGAAATAAGCCCCACCAAAGGTGGGGCTTATTTCAAAACAATTTATGCGCTACATTCTGCCCTTAACATCGTCATCATAAGGATGAATGTCAACTCTTTGAGGATTAAGGTTTCTTCCGCCTACAACTTTTTCAAGCTCTTTATCATCTATCTCTTCAAGCTCAACTTTTTTTTCTTTATCTTTCACAGCATTTTCTCCCTTTCTTATAATTTTTTTATTTTATTAATTGATTGATTATAACAGATGCTTCGGCTCTTGTCAAATCTTTGTGTGGAAGATATCTGTTTTTGTCATCTCCCTTTACAATTCCATAAGCCGAAACAGCATTTATATACTCCTCAGCCCATTCAGAAATATCCTCTGCATCATCAAATTTAAGAGTATCTCCCATATCAAACTTAATATCTGCAAGCTCAATAAATTTACTTACAATAACAGCCATTTCCTGCCTTGATATAGTATCATTTCCTCTGAATGTATTATCCTCATACCCTACAATAAGGTTATTTGCAGCTCCCCATCTTACATAATTATAATACCATTCATTTTCTGATATATCGGTAAATGTCAAATTATAATCACTGTCTGATGTATCTGCAAGGCCGCTGTTGTAAAGTACAGTTAAAAATTCAGCTCTTGTAATGCTGTTATCCGGACGGAATGTATTATCCGGATAACCTTTGATAATATTTTTCTCTGCTATGGCATTTATAATATCTCTTCCCCAGTGGTTTGAAATATCAATAAATTTGTCACCCTTATCGGCATTGTCCGCCACTTGCTCAGAAGAATCCTCAGAAACTTTTTCGGAAACTTCTTCAGAAGCTTTTTCCGCATTTCCGCTGCTTCTGCCGCCGCTTGATTTGCCACTTGTATTATCCGATGCTGAAACGATTTCGGTAACAGTTTCTGTTTCTGTAACTGTTTCGGTGGAAGTTTCTGTTTCGGTCGGCGTATTCTCATTCGGTGAAACAATTACCTCGATTTCCGCACTGCTTCCATATGGCTGAGCATTTGCAACAAGCACTGTGCTTCCCGGCGAAACACCAACAAGCTGATTATTGATAACAGCCGCTATCCCTACATTCTTTGTGTAATATACAGGTGAAACATCTGCATATCTTTCCGCAGGCTCATATGACATTGTAAGGTCTGTTTCTTCGCCTTCTTTAATTACAATCTGCTTTGTGTTATTTACCTTAATATCAATGGGCTTTTTCATCATCATATACAGAACCTCTTCATTGGATATTATTTCATTATCCCCATTTGTAACAGCCGTAAGCACAGGTAAATATCCGTAAGCGTTAAACATTTCACCGCTTATATTTTCAATTTTTAATTCAATATCTTTGCTTTCTCCCGGAGCTATTCCTCCTATCGGTATCTTTGCAAAGTTTTCATCGGTTATGCCAAGCAGCTTCGCAGGCGCTTTATCAGGATAATAAACAACGTTTATATTGTCGGTATCATCTGTCGGTTTATTGCCGTTGTTAACAACTGCAGCCCTAAGATAAAAGCCATCGTCCTCCTGAGTTATTTCAGCTGAATCTATATAAATATTTGCTGATACTCTGAGTTTTTCTGTTTCGGCGAATGAAGAGTTTGGCATACCTCCCTCTGTTGCCGAAATGCCAAGGCTTACCCCATCTATATTTGATGATACTATCCAATCATAGCTAAATTCCTCGTAGTCACCCGCATTTATGCAGTTATCGCTTTGTATGCTGCCAAGGTCTTTAATAACCTCGTCATCTTTAATTTCACTTAACTGTAATGTATATCCCTTTGCCGCCGTAAGTCCTCCGTTGTAAAGCTTTCCCTTTACCGTAACCGTATCTCCTTGAGCAGGCGTCGTATTGCTTAGCTCGAGATCTTGAACATACAACTCACCGAAAGGTTCAAAAACAGTTGCCACAAGCTCGGTATCTGTAATTTCAAGAGGATCTGTCGGATCATCTTTCATTTTTGAGTTATACCTTGTAGAAACAATTATCATATTGCCTTCATCATCAACCAGAAATGCCGGTTCATCGTTATGTTTGCCCGAATGAGTAAGCTGATAAGCATCTGCATAAGAGGTTTCGCCTGTTTCCGGATCGGTAATGCGGGCAGTTGCAAAAATTTCCTGCTTTTGAGTTTCTCTGTCCATATCTACCCATATAACATAGATATTATCATTTTTATCAACACATACCTTGTAGTAAGACATAGTTGCATATGCTTCATTGCTTCCCTGCTTAATATCTTTCGGAAGTTCCACATACACATTTGCATATGAAAGTTCATAATCCTCGCTTATACTTCCGTCATCATTAAGCCCGTTATGCGCCAGATCACTTATATCGATATTGGCAAGCCTTGTATCATCTCTGAACCAATAAAGATATGTATCACCGCTGCCGCCTGCCGTCCTCACAAACTGGGGCATTGTATCGGAATGTTCCAAAGTATCTGTTCCGTCTTCTGAAACGCCGTCATTTGTTATCCTTATAGGAGGATGATTTTTATGTGTCGTAAAGTCATATACCTGCACAAACAGATCTCTGTCTTCATTTGTGCTGCTGTCGTTATCCTTATCCACAGTATAAGCATACACAGCAAGACCGTTATAGCCTATAGACGTAAAATCAACAATAAGAGGATCGTTTATGCCAAATTCGTCTATAGGTGCAGGAAGAAATCTCTGTCCTCCCCAGTTTTGTATAAGCTCTTCGGCAACAGATGGATCCGATATCTCCTCGGGATAATAATAATCAGTAAGCCACTTGCCCATACTGCTGTCATAAAGCATATACGTTATCAAACAGTCATTTGTAAACGAATTTGCCGTTTCAAGGAACGTACTTCCTATAGTAGTTTTTATATAATAAACCGCCATATCGCCTGTAACACTGTCATATACTACCTTTGGCGAATAGTCATAGTTTGAGTCGGCAGTAAGCCTTGTTATTTCGCCTATTTCGCCTGTAGTCTTATTTATAAGAGTAACATATATCTCCATAGTTGTAAGATATTGCGTTGGATCTCCTGTTTTTTCCGCATTGGGATCACTGGACATCCATGTCAGCGCTATGTTTTCTCCTGCATCGGCTACAAACGGCTGAAAATCGGCTGTGCCGTCATTTTGGATAACAGTGGGCTGCGACCATGTACCGTTTCTGTATGTAGCAAACTTCATAACATTTCTTTCAAGCTCACCTCTTGAAGAATCCGTATCCAAAAATACAAGCATATAATCGCCGCTGCCAAGATCGGCTATCTGAGAGTCCGGTCTTTCGTAGCTGTTTTCTACAAGTGTAGTTTCATTTGACGGGCTGAAACCGGAATATGCGGAAATTCCTTGGTCTGCAACCCATTGAGAATCTCCTGTTGTACGCTTTCTCAAATATACTTTGTCGTCTGTATATTCGTTATCGTCACCATATGCCACAGTATCGGTATTGCCGCTGTATTTCGGCGTAAACAGGCTTGCTCCCTCTGCAGAGATAACTGATATATTTTTATTAGACCCATCGGTTTCGCCGTTTACGGGATCTTCCGCAGTTATAAAGCTCCACTTTTGATTATATGCATCATTACGGCTGTTTGAAACAATTTCTTCACCTCTTTGCGTAAGATATCTTGTTCCCAAACTATAACGTGTTGTAATGTTATAGCTTCCGTCTGTAAGCTTTTCGGTATCAAAATATATGGCATTGCCGCCGTCATCTTCCTTTATGCTTATTCCTACTCCGTCATCGGTACTATCACTGTCAACATAAAGGAATTTTCCTGTCTGTAAATTTTTAATTGTTATATAATCGTCTGATTGGCTTACATACCACTTTTGTGAATTATCGTCCGCTTTTTCTGCAAGGACAGGTTTTTCACCCGATGCGGATATATATTTATCAATGCCGTCATTCTTGATGTAATACAAGCCGTTTGTTATAGGTTCATCTACAGGCTCCAATCTCCAGAGCTGACTGTTTTGCGAAGATGTTTCTCCAAATATTGCCTTGCCGCCTGAGTCAAGCATAAGATACCACTTTCTGCCCTCAGAGGCTGAAATAATATTAAAATCATTTAAGTTAGGCTCTTGTATATAAACCTTGTTGTAAGCGTTGGTTTTATCCGAATCAAGCTCTTCTGAAAATACAGCATCGGGAGCGCCTGTGCTTTTAGCCTTGGCTGAAAGGTATTTTGATTTTCCGTCGGAGCTTGTTTTTATTACCGCCAGATTATCTCCGCTTTTGTCGGGGGCAATATAAAGCCTAATATTAGGCTCTTCCTTTTCTGTTTTTGAAACAAGCCCTATTTCCGTTCCGTTTACCTGCAAATATTTGCCGTTATGCACATTCTTTATATAGTACC
Organism: uncultured Clostridia bacterium; assembly: GCA_947630475.1. GTDB lineage: Bacteria > Bacillota > Clostridia > Lachnospirales > CAG-274 > CANRHR01. The sequence goes on from CANRHR010000010.1 coordinate 5,467, forward strand.
AGCCCTCTGCAACATGACCTATTGCATCTGTAGTAATTGTTGTGCCGTCCTTATCTACTGAAGGCGGGGTCTGTCTTCTCAGGTGCGCATTTTGTATATCTTTGTTAAATCCCGAATGTATAGGATTAAATTTATACATAACAGGTATGCTAAACAAAAGCAAATCCACCTTGCCGCCCAAAGAAAATGCCGCCGTAAAGCCAAGCTCATGTATTTTAGCTTTGGAATAATCATTGTCTATTATTTCGTCAATCTCATCATTCATAGCATAGGTCTGCTTTGCCAATGGTTCCCACAAAAGGCTTAAATCAACATCGCCCTCTACCCTTACGCCCAATATATCACACAAACCAACGCCTGCATAAAGCCCAACGGACATACTTGCGTTAAGATTTCCGTTAAAGGACAATGCATCGTCAATATCAAGCTGTTTTGTTTTCATTGATGTTAGGGATACAAGGGCTCCATTCTTTCTTGTGGCTCCCATGTTTCCTATAAGAGTGCCCGATGCGCTTCCTCCTATATAGGCAGGCACAGTGCCTGCTATAAGAAAATAGAAATTTTTCTTAAATGTAAGCATTACGCCGATATATCCGCCGCCGCCTGTAACAATATAATCGCTGTATGTTGTGTCGTTATATACCGTGCCAACCTTTCCAAAATCTATATATCCGCCCACAACTATAGAAACTCTAAACTGAGTAGGTCCGATAGATGTACTTGTGCCATTTAAAAGAGGAGTTTCCTTAAGACCCTTTTTGAAAACGGAATCCCAAGCAAACTTTGCTCTGCTTTTAAGCTCGTCTATGGGGTGCTTCCAATCTATGTTTCGGGCGTAGTTCATGTTTGCATCATCTTTTTTTACGTTCAGCTCCGTATCAGCCGCAACGTCTATAATATCTGTAATATTTGCTCCTATCTTAACTCTGTATTCTCCCGTTGGGCGAGCCTCAAGAGCTATGGATACAAATGGAAAATCAAAGCCCGTTGCCAGCTTGTCAAGCATAGGCAGTGAGAAAAAGCTTGCATTTGTAGGCAAATTAAAGTTTTGCGGCTCATATGAATCATATGCGCTGTCCCCCTGCATAAGGTCGTATCCTGTATAAACAGGCAAATATTCTTTCAATGCTCCTGCGCTGCCGGAAACATTTTTATCAGTGGAAAAAACTGCATAAACCATATCTCCCGGGGAATATGTTCCGCTCATTGCAATATTCATCTTTTCTGAAGCCACCCATTGCCCTGTGCTTGATTGATATTGAGCAGGTATCTCGTATTTTGTTTTTTGGCTTAATGGGTCGCATATGACAAACTTAAGCGACTTTATATGTTCATCATTGTTCTGCCTTACATCAGCTTTGAATGTATAAACAGAGTCGTTTATATCTATAAAATTGGTTAGAGGATAAGTACTGTCGCCCTCATATACATTAACGTCAGATATTCCTGCGCCCGAATTTGTTGATTTTACTGTGTAATTGCCCATATTTACAGTATACACAGCTTTGGTCATTTCTTCAGATGAGGACGTAAATTTTCCTTCGCTGCCGTTATATGCAACTTTTTCCAAATTTACAGTTTCATCGGCGCAGACTGCAACTTTTTTGTTTGAAGTATTTAAAGTATATTCAACATAATTAAAATCGTTATCAAAGGATATCCTCTGAATAACCTTTGTGCCGTTTATAAATGCACCTGCCTGAGAGGTAATATAATTACCGCTTGTATCGGTTACTGCTCCTACATTTCCCACAGTAACAGCCGCATCAGGAAGCCCTCTTACTATGCCGCTGCTTCCTCCAATCCATGTATTATATACGTCATACTTTGTACTTCCATTAAATTTTGCATATATTACATTGTTATTTTCTGCACTAAGTACAAGAACATTTTCTTCTTGACTTAATGTCTGCGGAACATAAAACATAGTATTTCCGCTATATGTATTTTTGCTTAAATCGTCTGTCCACTTTATGGCATAGCCGTCCACCGCACGGGCAGAATATTGATAATATGTGCCTGCCTTTACATCTGTTGTGAGCAGGAAACGGTAATACTGTTCGCTTTTGCCGTTTTCGTTTCGGGTTTCTATTAACGCCTTATTTTTATCAAAGCCCGTTAAAATTCCATAACTTGTATCCAGTATATGATTATCAATATCTGATTTTCTCACAACAAGAGTAAGCCCATTCTGTTTTTCCGTATACAGAGGGTAAAAAGCCACCGCATCATTTTTTTTAAGTATATCGGTGTTATTTCTTGTAAAGCTGTATGAATCCGAAGAATTTCGTATATCTGTGCGGACATCGCCCATTGTATTATAGTTGATGCCGCTTCTGTAACCTATTCCTGCCGCCTTAGCCATATCCGAGTGCTTTTCGTTTGTTTTTACATTAAATTCATCGCCATAGTGCCATACCTTTCCCACCGCATCATCCGGAAATATTTCGATATATGACTCACTGTCGGAAAGAACATATTCTTTATTATTTACGCTTAAAGAACCAAAGTTATTGTAAACATTAACACTGACTAAATTTTCAAACTGTGTATTTTTCTCAACATATACATGTTTATCTATGTATTCAAAAACAGGCCTTATTGTAATATTTCCATACATTCCTCCCTGCTTTCTGTCGGTAAGGGTAACAAAATCCCAGTTATCTTTTTTATTTCTGTAAATAAGCTTTTTTAAAAGATTGTTATCAAGCGTGAATGTAACGGAGCTTCCGCCGTTTGCATCAGCTATTTTCATTGTGTTGCCATTTGCGTCAACGGCAACTATACCCTTAAGCTTAAAATAATTATTGTTGCCTACATTAACTGTTATTTTCTCGCCTGATGTTCTGTATGCAAGAGTATCCGTATCTTTTGCATCAATGCCAAAAAGTTCTGTCATTTTGTTGCCGAAAGCTGCCGAGGGCTGTACATTTGTAATTTTGCCGTCTGCATTTCTAAGCTTCATCTGCGTCGCCGGAGCAAGAGTTATCTTAAACTGACGTTTGATTGGGTAGAGGTCTTTAAAATGAGCCTGAATATCTCTTCCGCTTCCGTTATCGTCCTCAGCATATACTTGAACACCTCTTACATTACCATTTTTTGTGTATATGGTATGTTCGTCCCAACCTCCGGATCCGCCTGTAAACTGCCAGTCATTATAACATTTTGCTGCTGTTGCAGTGCCGTTACTGTCATAGCCTGTTATTCTAAAGCCTACACGTGCAGTGCCGTCATGCGGATGAGCTGCATAATGTCCCTTATAGCTGAAAGTAAGGCCGTCTATATCATATCTTTCTGTTATGGACTTGTTATCTATGCCAAATTCTTCCCTTGCCCATTTTTTATTGTCCGTAGGGCGTATATACCAGCCATAGTCCCCTTCCTGCTGGCAGTTATCCTTAAATCCTCCGCTTTTTTCTTCACAGCGTGTATTGGAGTCGCCCGTATACACTTTTGGAAAATATATCCTTATCTCTTTGTTGCGGTCATTATCATCCATATATGGCTCTATTATACTGTCATTATCAGCATTATATATATTTTTAGCATTTTTAGCTGATTCTTCTAAATTTTCAGAATTTTCAGAGTGATCAAGCACAACTTTAACGGTATCCTTATCTTCTATTTCACAGCTCACAGGTGTATCTATATACATCTCAAAATAAGCTTCATCTTGTATATAATCTGTATTTACAGGCACTTGAACTGTTCTTTCCGTTACGCCAAAAGGAAATACCACCTCGGCTGATACGGGCGAAAAATCTCTGCCGGACATTGCTGTTGCGCTTCTGGTTTTAAGCATAACAGAAACAAGGTCATTTATACCGCCCTCTCTTAAGATGTCAACATTTGCATACTTTGCTCCGTTTTCTGAGCTAATACTTACATCTCCCAAACTTACCTTAGCCCTTACAATATCTTCATCATCGGCTATCTTTGCCACTGCTGTGGAATATGCGCTTACGGTATAATTTCCTGTAGGATCGCCTATGGTTATGTTAAATATTCTTGTGCTGTCGCTTTCACTGTTGTTTATAGGCACAATTTCTATGTATTTTTCATTTTCTCCTTCATCAAAATCAATCTTAAGAAAAGCATTCACCATGGAATCGGAAATAGTATCGGCAACGTCTTGATACGCACGAAGCTGATTAAATTGATCTACTATATCCATTGATGCCTTTGGTTTTACTCTGTCGGATTTAATGCCTGTAAATGCCTGCCTTGCTCCCGCAAGAGTTTTAAGATCAGGCTTATTCCCCTCTGTATTGCCTGTTTCTTCGCTTTCTTCGACGATGCTTTCTTCTTCCGATGTGGTTTCGGCAGCGCTTTCCTCCTCTGCGGCTGTATACGTCTGCGCCTCAAGCATTACAACACTGTCCTCAGCCTTGATATAATCGCTGTTATTTTCTCCCTTTGCCGCTTTATTTTCAGCAACCACACGATTAATTCCCTTTCCTATATCAGCGGCTATTGCGCCGTCCGAAATGACACCGTCTTCTATTTCCTCCACAAGTTCTTCGGTATCATTTATATCAAACTCTTTATAATCCTGCCCCTCAATCATATCCATAACAGAAGAATTTTTATTCTTTTTGGCTTCATTAAAAAAACTTCCGTTGTAAAGATATACTTTGTAATCCCTGCCATATTTGGCTGTAACATCGCTCAGCTTAACTGTTGCCGAAGCTTCTGACAAATCTCCCGTTCTGCCGATTTTTACAAGGTAATGATCAGTCGAATTTTCTTCCATTTGAATTTCGGCTGAAGCAAGATAAAAAAGATTGCTCCCAATATCAAGATCCTCCATTTCAATTTCAGGCACATAGACATAATTTTCTTCCGCTGCAAAAGTAATGTTTGACAACAAAAAAACAAATGTCATTAAAAACGCAATAAACCTATAAATTTTTTTGTACATATACTGCCCTGCCTTTCCGGATTTATAACATTTGATTTTTTACAAGATCGTAAAATATACCTCTTCTTTGGATCAAATCGTCATATTTTCCCTGTTCCGCTATTTTTCCGCCATCAATTACAATAATATTATCACATTTCTTTATTGTTGACAATCTGTGAGCTATAATCACAGCCGTTGTTTCTAAATTCTCCAAGTATTGTGTAACCGCAGCCTGTGTTACATTATCAAGAGCATTTGTTGCTTCATCAAGCACAAGAAGATGAGGTTTCTTAAGCAATGCTCTTGCAAGAAGTATCCTTTGCTTCTGCCCCGCCGATATTGTCAAATTATCATCGGATACAAAGGTATACAAACCCATTGGCATTTTTTCAATGTCATCTTTCAAACCTACCTCCTCTATAACTTTAATTACATCGTCATATGATGCGTAAGGATCGGCAAAAGTGATATTTAAAAAAATATCCGCAGGTATAAGCTTTGAATTTTGAAGCACTACACCCAGCCTCTTGCGATAGTTTAAAAGATTCACTTCATTAAGATCCATATTATCTATAAATATTCTGCCGATTTGGGGCTGCTCAAATCCCAACAGCAGTTTTATAAGCGTTGATTTTCCGCTTCCGCTTCTGCCCGTTATGCCCACTTTTTGGCCTTTTTTTATGCTTAAGCTTATGTTTTCAAGTATGTATCTGTCACTGCCAGGGTATTTAAATGAAACATTTGAAAACTCTATATTTCCCTTAAAATCATATATATTCCGTTTATTTTCGGCTTCCTCAGTATTAGCCTTAAAAAAATCTTTAAGCCTTTCATAGGCTGAGTTAAACTCCGCCGCTGCATTAAATACAATGTCTATGCCTCCAACAGAGCCTATAAACAAACCATATAAAGACATAAATACAATAAATTCCGCAGTTGAAGCGTCTGTGTTTATCCCTATCCTAAAAATAAAAAGGGTAAATATCGATATAACAATAGTATAAACCCCTGCATAATATTTTGTAAACATCGGTTTTTTCTGCGCTTTAAGGGTTTGGGAATAAAAATCGCTCCAACGCTTAAACATAGTCGTATCCGCATTATTCAGCTTTATATCCTCCATACCCGAAAACATTTCATATACAAAACCCGTCATATCATCTGTCTTATTAGAGAGCTTAGCTTTGTATCTGTTAATAAAAAAGGCGTTTAAAAACGTAAGTACAGCCACAACGGCAAAAGCAATATACAAAAACGATAAAAATTCACCGGCAAAAATCTTTATCTGTACCGCATAAACAACAGAAAGAACAAAGGACATAAAAGCAGTTGTACTTTCGGGGGAAAACAGCGCCGACAAACGAGAAACATCTGTAATTGCAGAGCTGAGACTGCCCGATCTCTGCGAAGCGAAAAACTCCGCCTTTAACTTTAAAAGCCTTGCTATAACCGCACCCTGTAAATTTGCATTTATACAAAGAGGTATATTAACTGCAACAATGCCTTTGTATATATACATCACCAAAGATATAAGTATTATGCCAAAAAGCAGACATACAACAGGAAGAACATCTCCTTTTGTCCCCTTGGGGATCATATGTTCAAATATATAATACTGCGCCTGAGGCATCACAGTTGAAAATAGTGTAACGGCTGTCATAGAAGCTGTAAGGACAACATATTGGCTTGGGGTTATACACTTTAGCATATATTTTATAACAGATAGCCTGCTTAAATTTTCCTTTTCAAAACCCCTGTAAAAACAAAAAGCCTTATTATCAAAATCACCTGCATTTTTATCAGTTATCCTAATATTTCTGTATCCATCGCAATAGCTGCATCTGCCGTTAAAAGACGGCAGCACCGCCTTAAATTCTCCGCCCCTTTTTATAAGAAGAGGAAGCATATTATTTGTATACCATTTGTCGCCAAGGGTTAAGGCACGACAGCTTATATTAAATTTGTTTTTTATTTCATTAAGCTGGGCTTCAAGTCGAGTTTCTTTAATTGAATATTTTATACCATAATATCTAAGCACTATTTCCAATTCATTTTTATAGCTTTCGGCATCCGAATTTATTATGTTAACATAAGCAGAATGAATGTTTTCACTGCGTTTGAGCTTAAGCTCTTCAAGCTCCGTTTCAAGCAATATCATCACTCTCCCTTGTCAGAAGCAAGCCTGTAATATGTACCCATACTCTTTGTTAGGGAAATATGATCTCCCCGCTCTACTATCTCTCCGTCTTTAAAAACAAGTATCTCATCACAGCTTCTTATTGTGCTTAGCCTATGCGCAATAATTACAAGAGTTATTCCCAATAATAGTATGTTTTCAATTACCTCTTTTTCTGTCTTTGCATCCAGCGCACTCGTTGCTTCATCAAGAATAAGTATCTCAGGGTGTCTTATTATTGCCCTTGCTATATAAATACGCTGCCTCTGTCCTCCGGAAAGATTTTTTCCGCCCTCGGTTATCCTTTCATTATAAGCATTCTTCATCAAAACTATATCATTGTGAATACATGCCTTTTTGCATGCTTCTACAACATCTTCGTAAGTAACAGTGCTGTCCCACATAGTTATGTTATCAAAAACTGTACCATCATATATCTGAGCTGCTTGGCTGACAACAGCTATCTTAGAATAAAAATATTCCTTTTTAAGCTCTTTCTTTTCTGCCGTGCCATAATATATATGCCCATTCGTTTCGGCATACAGCCCTGCTATAAGCTTTGCCACAGTTGATTTTCCGCTTCCGCTGGCACCTGTAAAAGCAATGCTTTTACCATTTTCAAGTGTAAAGCTTATATTCCTTACTGCATAGTTCTCCGAGCCCGGATAGTTAAAGCAAACGTTTTCAGCCCTCAATTTTCCGCTTATCTCTTTCGTCTGCGTTTCGGTATTTGGCAGAAATATTTTTTCATCGGCATATTTCATTGTATCATCTGTTCTGTCAATTATACTTTTAAATCTGAATATTGCCGAAATAGAATTCATAAACGAACCGAGAGGCGTAAGGAATACCGAAAGCATACCTATAATGCCAACAACAACGCCCACAGAAAACCTGCCGGAAAGCACTCCATAAGCGCCTATGGTTAATATTGCCGCCGAAACAGCCGAATTGACAAAATAAAATGCTGATGACAAATATAAATTAAGCTTATCCATTTTTGAAGAAATTTCCGTATTAAGGGCCGCCATGCCTGCAATCCGTGCAAACATTGCATCTTCATAGGAGCAGGACTTTATTGTTTCTATCATATCAACAGCTGATGCCGTACTGCCTTGGAAAAGCCCTTCGTTTTTCCTGCAAAGTGCCGATATAGTGTTAAATCTGCCCGAAATATAAAATACAATAGCTATATTAACTATAACGGCAGCTATGCCCACATAGGCTATGTAAACATCAAATGTAAATGCCGCCATGCAGTAAAGCACTATAAGCACTCCTTGAAACAAAACAGGAGATATATACTTTACGGCAAGCTGAGCCATTTCAAAGCTGCCAAGCTGTCTGTTCGCCAATTCTCCCGGTGATCTTTGAGAAAAAAACGTAATGGGCAGCCTAAGCAATTTTTCCATAAAACCTATGCTCAGGCTTATATTTACACCTCTTTGAATTTCATAACTCAGCTTTTCACAAAGAACTGAAGCTGCAAATAAAAGCAGTATAAATGCCGTCATTAAAACGACAAGCACAGGAAAAATATCTGCTCTTTTGGCTAAAATTATATTATCTATATATGCCGAATTAAAAAACGGCATCAGCATACCGAATATGGTAACTGCCATAATCAAAAACGATACAAATGCAAAACCCGGTACAAAGCGCTTCATGCAGTTAAGAGTAAAACCGCTGTATCCATGGCTTTTTTCATATACAAAGTTGTCCGATCTTTTAAATGTCATCACAACGCCCGTAAAGCTTCGGTCAAATTCATTGCAGCTTACCTTGTATTTGCCAAACGCCGGATCATTTATATAATAACAATTTTTGTCAAAACCGCAGAGTACGACAAAATGCTCCATATTCCAGTGTATTATAGCCGGCAAAGATACTTTTTTTACGCTTTCGGTATCGGCTTTGAAAGCTTTAAATTCAAGACCATTTTTCTTTGCAGCATTTTTTATACCTTTGGCAGTAACGCCATCTCTGGATACATTACAGTCTGCCCGCAACTGTTCCAGGGATATATCTTTTTTGCCAAAATATCTTAGTATCATAGCCAAACAGGCGGCTCCGCATTCAACATTTTCCATCTGAAGCACAAACGGCACTTTAACCCTTTTCATTTATCTCCGCCCCCTAATAGCCATTTATAAGGAGACTGCGAAGAAATAATTATTGAATTGCTGCATACAGTTCCCGGCCCTACATCTATATCTCCGCTTCCGCTGTCAGACCAGCTCAAACCGCTTTCCGCATCAGGGTCAGGCATCAAATTTATGTATACTGCCGCATATGTTTTATCTTCATCCAAAAGGCTCGGTATATTGTAAATATCAAGCTCTTTTAAGGCATCTCTTTTTGTAATTATAATATCATCTATATCTTTAACATATCCATTTATATATCCAAATTTTTCTCTTGGCGCATAATTAGGCGAAACCTGAACAGAACAATCCTTTGATATATTATTTTTTAAATCTGTCGGCATCAGCGCAAATATCTGTCTTTGGTTATTATCCTCATGCTCGGCTGCAACAGCCGCTATAATACCGCCTTTTTCTATGTATGTTCCTTCACTTGCGGCAGAAATCACCGTTCCGTTATATTTAGATGTGATGATAGATGAAGCATAATAATCCTGTCTTAATTTTTCCGCCAGCGCTTCATTTTCCGCCGCATCATCTATTTGTTTTAAAACAGCTTCATTTGGAATAACGGCAGTTATATCGCCAACCTTTAGCTTTTCACCGATTTCTATATTTATATCCGATATTATGCCTTCCTCGGGGGCGGTTATATACCTTATCCCACCTGCGGGATAAACTACCCCTGTTATATTGACTGTTGTTGTTATATTGCCCCAAAAAAACCAAATACCTGTTAAAATAAGACCTATGATAAATATCGGTATAAGCAGCATACTTGATACTGACAGTCTTGTTATCTGTACATCTGCCGAAAAAAGCTCCTTATAGCTGTCAACAGCTTTTTTGCGAAATATATCTTTCATATAATATCCCCTTGTGTGAAGTTCTTAATCCCATGGTATATGAAAATATGGCTCCACCTTGCCATTTGCTATGTCCTGCCCCGATTTTTTATTATCAGTTCGGATAACATATTCCACTATTTCTTCTTTTTCCGAATTGTCACAATAAAATTCATTATAAATTGCTCTTCCGTTTTCTTGAAACTTAAATCTTTCAAGATCTCCCGAATATCCGTTTTTATGTAATATCTCGGCTATTTCATCGCAAGAAACCGTATCATTTTTAATTGCCGTATCAATTATCATTCTGACTGCATTATATCCATGTATCTCCCAAGTATCATAATATTCTCCTTCTTCGATAACTTCGGAACCTTCGGAATATGCAGCATCAACATTAAATTTGCTGACAATATAAACATTATTAAATTCATCTTTATGCGCTAACATAGCATCGCTGTTATCCATACTGCTGTCACTGACAACATAAAGATTAGGCATTATACTTTTAAGCCTATAGAGAAGCTCAAAACCCTCGTCATCATAAGGTATAAGCACAACTCCCTCTACGCCAAGAAGCTTCCATCTTTCAACAGTAACATCAAAATCAGATATTAATGAATCTATTTTCACAGAGTCCACTATATTTATTTTATCAGAATCGGAGAGGCTAAAAAAACAGTCTATCTCATCTTTGCTTATCATATCGTCGGAATAACATAACGCCCACTTTTTTGCAGGAGAATATTCAGCCATTCTTTTCATAACAAGCCCTGTATCACTACAACTGTAATTTAAGCAAAACACCCTTTTGTAGTTTTTTTCCTCAAGAGTTTTGTCATAAACCCAGTGAGGACAAACAAGTATTTTTCCTGCTTTATCTGTTTGGAATATTTGATCATCGCATATATCAGGGGATGACGATGCTATTATAGCCGTCAAATCATCATCTGCTATAAGCTCTGCCGTTATTTTATTTCCTATTTCGTAATTATCCATATCGTCATAAAAATCAAGCTTTATATCATAGCCGCTGTCCTTGTATTCATTGCATACATTTTCATAAGCTTTTTTTATTCCTTTTTCAAAATACTCTGAATAAACACTTGAACTTCCTGTAACGGCTATCTTTATCGTTTTCCTGTTAGCGCTGTCGCTGCATCCGGAAAGCAATATAACCGCCAACAGAAAAGCTGTCAATAAAACAATTTTTATCTTTGCCATTAAGCCCTCCCTGCTGCAAACCAAGCGCAGCACGATATTATTAGCCTGATTCCCACAAAAACTAACTTTATTATATTATACAATACAGATTTCGTTATTACAATAGGAGGTTTAATTCCTTTTTAACATCTATTCTATAAAAAACCAATATCAGCCATTTTTATTATCTTCCGCATATAACTTGTATATTGCCTAAATCTAAACAATATCTAAAAATCTGCCCAAGTTAATAATATTTATGCTCTTCTTATGCTGTGTACTGATAAACAACCTACATATTTTTGGATTCACTTATCAGCACATTTTCATTACTGTTATTTAAAAATTTTCAGCCTTGATTACAAAATTTATTTATAGAAACAATTCATTTTCTTTCCTAATTGAACAGGCTTTTTTAATTGCCAAAGCAGCGGCTGAAACCATCATAGCATTAATTTTTCTTGCATCTTCCGGACACAGCTTTATACAACGCATACAAGAAATACATTTTTTAGGATCCGCTATAAATTTATCGAAATCAATCGCCTGTACAGGACATTTTTCCGCACATAATCCACATCTTGAACAAGATTTGCTTGGTTTTGGCACAAGACCGGCTGCTCCTGCCTTTTTATATGAATGGCTGCCGGGAATAGATACAGCAGAATCTGATTTATTTGCAATCTGTCGAGCAAATTGCTGCAGTTGTTTTTTATCTGATTCATCGGGTCTGTTTGCAGCATACTGCGGAATAATGGAATGTTGAGCTATAGCTGCTACTGCCGCAATAATTTTGAATCCACATTCTTTTGCAGCATCTTCCATTTCCACAAGTGTATCATCATATGCTCTGTTTCCATATACACAAACAATAGTACATCTTGCTCCGTTTCCATCTATTTGCTTCAAACGTTCAATAGCCGCGGCAGGCGCTCGCCCTCCAAAAGACGGCATGGCAACAATAATCATATCCTGTTGTGTAATCTTACACTTTGCAAAATCAATATTTATATCACTTAAATCTATTTTTGTTGTATTTTCATTCCATTGAGTCCCTAAAACATGAGAAACTTTTTCAGTGCCTCCGGTAGGACTAAATACTATTTCTACTACATTCATAAAAATCTTCCTCTATTATGTATTTATAAATTTAACAATTTTAACTTTTTATCAATAATGTTCTTATTCCGCTTACACTACATATTAATAACCAACGGCTTCTGACAGTAGGTTAAAGTAATATACGCCGGTTATGAATATCCGGCGTAAGTTAAGTATAAATATCGTTAATTTTTAAAGCTCATTAAAAATATTTATTTTTTTAATTTTTCAAGTTTTTCTTCATCAACATAAATTGATACTTTACCACATTCAAAGCATACTGCCGCCTTAGGGTAAACAGATTTTAAATTAAAACCCTTACGTCGTATTACGTTACCTCCGCCTCCTGTAAAAGTAAAATCTTCTTCCATTTCCGCTCCACATCGGATACATTTTCTCATAATAAACACACCTTTCAAAATTAGTATTTATCTTTTGGTTCATTATACCAAACAGACTATCTTATTTCAACTCAAAACTCTGGATACATTTCTTTCAGCTGTCAACTATACACTATCTCCTTTAATAAAAAGGAACAAACCTAAATAAAGCTTATTCTCAACATCAAACAAGGGAAAGCGTTGAGTGTATTTTATACACTCTGCTTTCCCTTGCAGAACTTATATATAGACTTTTATCACAATATCCTTAAATCTGTTCGCTTTCGTGTACTCAGGACGTTCAGCCATAAATGCTCTGACATCTTCCCTCGTTACCGTTAATGTGCAGAAATAAATATATTGTTGTCTAATTCCTCTTGTTGCTAATCGCTGCCTGTGCTGCTGCAAGTCTTGCAATAGGTACTCTGTAAGGAGAGCATGAAACATAATTCAAGCCCACTTCATGGCAGAATGCAATACTTGATGGATCGCCGCCATGCTCGCCGCATATTCCAAGCTTAATGTTTTCTCTTGTCTTTCTGCCCTTTTCAGCAGCTATTTTAACAAGCTGACCTACACCCTCTGTATCAAGCTTAGCTGTAGGATCTCCCTCATAAATATGCTTATCAATATAATCATTTAAGATTTTTCCGGCATCATCTCTTGATAATCCATAGCAAAGCTGAGTAAGATCATTTGTTCCAAATGAGAAAAATTCTGCTTCTTTGGCAATTTCATCTGCAAGAAGAGCAGCTCGTGGAACCTCAATCATTGTTCCTATTTTATATTCGATAGAAACTCCCTGCTCACTTATAATTTTATCGGCAGTTTTAACAATAATATCTTTAACAAACTTAAGCTCTTTAATTTCGCCTACAAGAGGGATCATAATTTCAGGTACAATGTTGTAACCCTTGTTCTTTTTAACCTCTATTGCAGCCTCAATAATAGCCTTAGTCTGCATTTCCGGAAGATCCGGATAAGAAACTCCAAGACGGCATCCTCTGTGTCCCATCATAGGATTAATTTCATGAAGACCCTTTGCTTTAATCTTAAGCTCATCAACTGTTTTTCCCATCATATCAGCAACAACCTTAAATTCGGCATCTGTATTGGGCAAAAATTCATGAAGAGGAGGATCAAGCAGACGTATTGTAACAGGTCTTTCCTGCATAACCTCATAAATTCCTATAAAATCTGATTTCTGCAAAGGAAGAAGCTCGTCTATATTTTTCTTTCTTTCTTCTTCACTGTCACTTAAAATCATACAACGCATTTTTGAAATTCTGTCTTCCTCAAAGAACATATGCTCTGTTCTGATAAGACCTATTCCCTCTGCGCCAAAGTCAACTGCAACCTGAGCATCTCTCGGCGTATCGGCATTTGTTCTTACGCCAAGCTTTCTTGCTTTGTCCGCCCAGCCCATAAATTTGGCAAAATCACCTGAAATACTTGCTTTTACAGTTTTAATATCTTCACCATAAATATTGCCTGTTGAACCATCCAAAGAAATATAATCTCCCTCTCTGAATGTCTTTCCACCAAGCTCAAAATATTTTTCCTGAGGATTGATCTTCATACTTTCACAGCCTGAAACACAGCAGCGTCCCATTCCTCTGGCAACAACCGCTGCATGAGAAGTCATACCTCCTCTTACAGTTAAGATACCTTCTGAAACTGCCATTCCTTCAATATCTTCCGGTGAAGTTTCAAGCCTTACAAGTATAACCCTTTCGCCTTGGGCAGCAGCAGCTTTTGCATCCTCTGCGCTGAAATAAACCTTTCCCGCTGCCGCTCCCGGAGAAGCCGGAAGAGCGCTTCCTACAGGCTTGGTATTTTTAAGAATTTCAGCATCAAATGTAGGATGAAGAAGCTGATCAAGCTGCTTTGGCTCAACTTTCATAAGAGCTTCTTCTTCTGTTAAAAGACCCTCTGAAACCATATCAACTGCCACTTTAAGAGCTGCCGGAGCAGTTCTTTTTCCGTTTCTTGTTTGAAGGAAATAAAGCTTATTGTTTTCAATAGTTATTTCCATATCCTGCATATCTTTATAGTGGTTTTCAAGAAGCTTTGCTGATTTAACAAACTGCTCATGAACCTCAGGCATATCATTTTTAAGCTCTGAAAAAGGCTTTGGTGTTCTTACGCCGGCAACAACGTCCTCACCCTGAGCGTTAATCATATACTCACCGAATATAACATTTTCGCCTGTAGCGGGATTTCTTGAAAATACAACGCCTGTACCTGATGTATCGCCCATATTTCCAAATACCATTGACTGAACATTTACGGCTGTTCCCCAGTCATAAGGTATATCATTCATTTTTCTGTAATAATGAGCCCTAGGATTGTCCCAAGAACGGAAAACGGCACAAATAGCCTCATAAAGCTGCTCATTTGCATCACTCGGGAAATCCTTTCCCTGATCCTCTTTGTAAATAGCCTTAAATGCTTCAACAACCTTTTTAAAGTCTTCAGCATCAAGCTCTGTATCGTCTTTAACACCCTTTTTTTCTTTATAATCGTCAAGATATCTTTCAAATTTTGACTTAGGAACACCGATAACAACATCGGCAAACATCATAATAAATCTTCTGTATGAATCATAAGCGAATCTTTCATTGTTTGTTCCCTTTGCAAGACCTTTAACGGCATCATCATTAAGGCCAAGGTTAAGAACAGTATCCATCATGCCCGGCATTGAAGCCCTGCTTCCGGAACGAACGGAAACCAAAAGAGGATTAGATGTATCGCCAAGCTTTTTTTCCATCATATCTTCAAGCTTGCGAAGACATTCATTAACCTGCTGCTTAATCTCATCGGATAAAACTTTGTTATTTTTGTTATAATCCGTACAAGCCTCTGTTGTAACTGTAAATCCCGGAGGAACAGGCAAACCGATATTTGTCATTTCAGCAAGATTAGCACCCTTTCCGCCAAGAAGCTCTCTCATATTTCCGTTTCCCTCGGAAAACATATAAACAAATTTCTTCAACTTTTTTACCTCCCATAAAAATGAATTGAAATTTATAACTTGCTTATTATACCACATATTACTAAATTTTAAAAGATATTTTTAAAAAAATCAACACAGCCTAAATCAAAAATCACTAAAATCTCCGCTGCTAAGCTTATAGGAAAGCGTCATAAGACTATCTGTAAGATGAACATTTTCCACAATAACATCATCCGGAGTTTTAAGATCAACATGAGAAAAATTCCAAATCCCCTTAACCCCACATTCTATTATGGTTTGACAAACCTTAACGGCATTATTTTTAGGAAGCGTCAAAACTGCTATATCTATGCTGTTTACCGATAAAAATTTCTCAAGCTTATCTATATCCATAATTTCAAGTCCTCTTATATTAAGCCCTATAAGCCTTGGATTAACATCAAAAATTCCGATAAAATTAAATCCTCTTTTTTGAAAATTGACATAATTGGCAAGAGCCTGCCCTATGTTGCCGGCGCCTATAATTATAAGATTATAGGTTTTGTCAAGGCCAAGAATTTTTTTTATTTCGGTATACAAAAATTCCACACTGTAGCCATAGCCCTGTTGTCCGAAGCAGCCGAAATTATTAAGGTCCTGTCTTATTTGAGAGGCGGTAACATTCATCCTCACACTCAGATCCTTAGATGAAATCCTTGTTATGCCATTGTCAAGCAAATCTCCAAGATATCTGTAATATCTTGGAAGTCTTTTAATAACTGCCAAAGAAATTTTTTTATCCATGATAGAAAATCCCCTTATATAAACTGCATTTTAGAGGAGTATAGGCATAAAAATCCTACTCCCTCCATTAAAAACATAATTATAACATTATAATCTGATTTTTGTCAATCTTTTCTATATTAAATACACAAAGTTTTATATTAAAATATTGCCTTAGTATTAATAATTGACAACACTTTTTTTACAATTTATTCAATTATACAAGTTACATCTCTGTAATATTTTACGACATCAACTGTATAATAAAACTTTATCGATATTATATCATTCAAAAGCAAGTTATAAAATAAAAAGTTAAAATTTTTGTATTTTAACCGACATACATGGGTACCATGGTTAAAAAAATCCGTAACTCCCAAGCTGTTTGGATTGTCTGAAAAGAGAGCATCGTTTATCATTTGAGAATTAAATTCACTTCCTCCCAAAAATCCTTTGGGAGGCATACCCTCAATTGTTTGGTCCCAAATATATAAAATTCTTGTTGTTCCGTCTTTGTTTCTAAAATCACTGTGAGTATAATCTATTCCCGAATCAATAACTGCAACAATTACTCCTTTTCCCGTAAGGGCATATTCATTCTGATTTTTTACTTCGTTAATACAGCTTGCTTTTTGTCCCAAATCTACCATTAAGCTAAGATTTTTAGGAAGTTCAATGTATTCAATTTGAGGAAGAAGCTTTAAAGTATCGATTTTATCAAAATCCAATGTTAAAATTGCATAATTTGAATACAATGGCTCAGCCAAAGCATCCACCGCTTCCGCCGCCGAATAAATATCACCGTTATACTTAACTATAACTTCCATAATTTACCTCATAAACATATGCTAATAATTATTATACTCAAAGCAGAAAAATAGTTTATTTAAATTACAGAACACTTTTTAAAAATTTTAAATAATTTTTAAAAAATATTTTATCGCTTGTTTGTTTTCCGAAGTTTTTTACAAATACGCTGTAAACATAATTTAAATCTGAAACAGAGCAAATATTTTTCACAGTTTCATCTATACCGTCAAAGTCACAGCCAAGAGTAATATAATCATCTCCTATAAGGCTTATAATATATTCTGTATGTTTAAGTATATCATTTATATCGGCTTCGCCGCTTTCATTTAAAAATTGAGGATATAAATTAAGCCCTACAATGCCTTTTTTTTGAGCTATTGCTCTAAGCTGGTTATCATTTAAATTCCTTAAATTAGGACAAACGCCAAAAGCATTTGAATGAGTTGCGGCAAAAGGTGATAAGCTGTACTCGCATACATCCCAAAAGCCTTTTTCGTTAAGATGAGAAACGTCTATTATCATATTTATTTCATTCATTTTTTTTACAGCTTCAATGCCAAAGCTTTTAAGCCCTTTTTTAATTTTTGTTAAAGCTCCAAAACCCAGCTCATTTTCATAATTCCAACAAAGAGTTAAAAGCCTTACGCCTAAATTATAAAGTTTTTCAATGTTTTCAAGTTTTCCCTCAAGCGCTTCTCCGCCTTCAACACTTATGATAGCATTTACAAAACCGTTATTTTTATTTTTTATCAGTTCATCGTATGACAACACTTTTTTTACAAAAGAATTTTCAATGCTTTTTTCAAAAAAATTAACAGCTTTTTTTGTATTTTCAAATGCATGGTTATACTGTTCCTTTTTTAGCCATATCGCAAAAAATTGACAAATACAGCCAGTTTCTTTTAATCTTTTAAAATCAATATGAAGATCATTTTCAAATAAATCTCTCTTTGATGCTATTGCCGTTGTTATAGTATCACAATGTCCATCAATAAATCTCATTTATTTTACCTCAAAAAATTTATAATAATATTTATTTATTACAGAATAAAAAAAGAATATATGGCAACAATATTTTTGGGAGGTGATAATATGAACAATATAAACAGATCAATTAAATGCAGAGTTTCATCATGCAAGCATCATGATTCATCTGAGTACTGCAAGCTTTCAGATATTGTTGTGGGAACAGAAAAATGCGACTGCAGCGAATCCTGTCAGACTGAATGTATGAGCTTTGAATGTCAAGGCTGAAGAAATAATCCTTCATGATTTTTGTTCGCAAAAAATACACCATAAGATTATAAAATCAAATTGGTGCATTTTTTGTCTACATATCTGCAAATATAAATAAAGCTTTCGCCACAAATTTACAGTTTTTTTATTTTCTAATCATATCAAAAGCGGAAACAGGCTTATTTGTTTTAATTTTTAAAATTTGCTGAGGATGCGGCGCCTGCTCTATCGGAACATCATTTTGATCATAAAGCTCGGTCACAATTTGTTTAAAATTCTCTCCTTTTGATTTTAAAAATTCAATTTCATCACCTACGACAAACTTATTTCTTTGCTCTATAACAGCCATAGAGCTTTTTTCATCATAATCCAAAACCATTGCTATAAAATCATAATTCCTTATATATGAACTTGAAGTATAAATTTGCTCATCAGCTCCCGGCGCTCCATAATAAAAGCCTGTCGTAAATCCTCTGTAGCTTGCCTTTTTAAGCTCATTTAAATAATAGTCTTTTTTGCTCTCATAAACAGATGGATCTTTAATGTAGTCATCTATAGCCTCTCTGTATGCCTTAACTATATTGCCAACATAATAAGAGGTTTTTATTCTTCCTTCTATTTTAAAGCTGTATATGCCTGCTTTTACCAAATCCGGTATATGCTCAATCATACATAGATCCTTAGAATTAAAAATATAAGTCCCTTTCTCTTCTTCTATTATCGGAAAATAAATACCCTCTCTGGTCTGTTCCGAAATATGATATTTCCAGCGGCACGGGTGAGAGCATGCTCCTCTGTTTGCATCTCTGGAGGTTAAATAATTGCTTAACAGGCATCTTCCTGAATAAGAAATGCACATTGCGCCATGAACAAAGGCTTCTATTTCCAAATCCTTTGGTATGTTTTTTGCTATTGTTTCAATCTCTTTTATTGAAAGCTCTCTTGCCATAACAATTCGCTTTGCTCCCAAGCTGTGCCAAAACAGAGCTGTATTGTAATTAGTATTATTTGCTTGAGTGCTGATATGAATATCTATATTCGGTATAACCTTTTTTGCAATGCTGAATACTCCCGGATCGGCAATTAAAACAGCGTCAATATTTATTTCTTCAAGCTGCTTAAAATATTTTTCCATATCTTTAAAATCTTCATTATGGGCAAAAATATTGCAGGCTGCATAAACCTTTGCGTTATGATTGTGAGCAAATTTTACACCTTTATCCATTTCTTCAATTGTAAAATTTTTAGCCTTTGCTCTGAGGGAAAAGCTTGTCCCTCCAAGATAAACGGCATCTGCTCCATAGAGAACGGCAATTTTAAGTTTTTCCAAATCTCCCGCAGGGGCAAGAAGCTCAATTTTATTTTCTTTCATTTAAAATCAATCCCTCTGTATTTTTAATCTTATGACACATAGCCACACCATCTCCAACAGTTAATATTGTTGTTTTAAGGCAAGGATTATGAGTTATCTCCCATAAAAAATCATTCATTCTGCAATGAATTGTTCTTTGGCGTCTTTTTATTTCCGATATATCCAAAGCTACCGCTCCGTCCTGAAGAATATCGTCAGCAATCAGTATTCCTCCAACCTTAAGCAGTCTGTATATATGAGGCAAAAAATTTATATACTGTCCTTTAGCCGCATCCAAAAAAACAACGTCATATTCTCCCTCAAGCTTGGGCAGAATGTTACCTGCATCTGCTTCAATAAGTTCAATTTTATCCTCAAGCTCAAGTCGTTTAAAATTTTCCTTAGCCTGCTCAAACATAACAGGAAATCTGTCTATTGTGGTTATATGCCCTCCTTCGGCAAGATAATCGCTCATATATGAAGAGCTAAATCCTATTGCCGTTCCTATTTCCAATATTCGCTTAGGTTTGACAACGCTAAGTACAAAACCTAAGAGCTTGACGACATCATTAGATATAATAGGCACATTATTTTCGTATGCTTCTTTTTGAATTTTCCCTATATCGCCATCACAAAGCGGCTGAAGCTCATCTATATATTTTTTCAGATAATCGGCTATTAAACTCATTATAATCTCCTGTAATATTTTTAATCAAACTTATTTAAATATTTTTCTTTTGCAGCTAAAAATTCATCATAATCGGCTGTAAAAAAATGCTGACCTGTTGAATCATCCTGCACAACATAATAAAGATAATCCGTATCTATAGGATATAAAACAGCCCTTATACAATCTTCTCCGGGGTTTCCTATCGGCCCGGCGGGAAGTCCATCCACATAATAGGTATTATATTCACTTTCAATTTGGGTGTCTTTTTCAAGTACTCTGTCTTTATTTTCTCCCATAGCATAAAGTACCGTAGAATCCATCTGAAGCTTCATACCTTTTTCAAGTCTGTTATAAATAACCGAAGCCGCAGTTTCTCTTTCTGTCGGATATTTAATTTCCTTTTCTATTATAGAAGCAATTGTAACAACCTCGTCAACACTTAAACCCATTTGTTCTGTTTTGGTTTTTAATTCATCTGTATAAATTTCATCAAACCTTGAAAGAAGTTTATTTATAATTTCATCGCAATCGGCATCCATACTAAAATCATATGTATCAGGGAAAAGATATCCCTCAAGGCGGTTTTCATCTCTTTTTATATCCTTTGTAAAAGAATATCCATAACTTTTTTCATCACAAGCCTTCATAAAATCCTTTGCCTTAACAATGTTTTCTTCCTCAAGCTTATCGGCTATTTCCCTTTGGGTCATACCTTCATTTATTGTAAATGTAATATGCTCGGTTTTTGTGTTTGGCTCTTCAAGCTTTTCAACAACCTCTTCAAATGTCATCTGATTGTTTAATACATAATCGCCGTAATTAAAGTTATAGCCTATATTTTCTTCTCTGCATTTAATTAAAAACGCAAGGCTTGAATCTATGACGCCTTTCTGCTTTAGAAGCTTTGCTATATCCACAAGACCGGAGTTTTCTTTTATAACCAAAACAATATCGGCATATTCTTCGTCCATTCTTTTATCGATATTAATTCCGCCGTCACCAATGCTTGATATAAAACTTATGACCAAATTAATTAAAATTATTAAAGCGCAGATAATTATAACTATAAATAAAAGCGAAGTTGTTGATAATCTTTTTTTATATCTTCTTCTTTTAATTTTCACAATACACACCTCTAATTTTTATAACATATTTCCAAAAGTGTCAGTCCGTTTGGGGGAAGAGTTTTTCCTGCCCTTTCACGATTTCTTGATAATATTATATCTTTAATATCATCGGGTTTTATTTTGCTTTCTCCCACATAAACCATAGTGCCCGCAATTATTCTAACCATATTATATAAAAAGCCGCTTCCTGTAACCGTTATGCTTATTGTATCATCGGATCTTTTTTCACTTACAGTTAAATCGAATATCGTCCTTATTGTTGTTTTGGCAGTTGAGCCCGATGCACAAAAGCTTTTAAAATCATGCTCACCCAAAAAATATTTGCAGGCTTCACGCATTTTTTCAATATTAAGCTTTTTATGTATAAAAGCGGTATAATTTCTAAGCATTGGATTTGGAAATTCCGAATTTAATATTTTATATTCATACGTTTTTTTATAAACACTGTTTTGAGGATGAAAATCTTCATTTACCAAGTCGGCTCCTGTAACCCTTATATCTTCCGGAAGCATCGTGTTAACGGCATATGGTATCTTATTTACAGGTATTGTTGTATCAACCTCAAAAACAGCCCTTTGCCCCAAAGCATGAACCCCCGTATCGGTTCTGCTTGCTCCCCTTATAACTATGCTTTTCTTAAAAAGCTCAGAAAGAGCCTCTTCAAGCTTCTGCTGAACAGTTATAAAATTATTTTGCCGCTGCCATCCGAAATAATTGGTCCCATCGTATAAAACCTTAAGCAAGATCCTCACTGCCGCACCTCCAACATAAATTAACCCGGAATTGCCCGCCGCCTAAAAGACATTGAATTTACTTATCCGTTAAAAACCAAAAAAAATTCTTTCAAAAATCAATACAACGCTTAAAACAACAATAATCGCAGCGGCAACGAAATCCTGCCTTTGAAATCTTAGCTGATTCATTCTTGTTCTGTTTATATCTCCTCTGTAACATCTTGCTTCCATAGCCATTGCAAGCTCGTCAGCCCTCCTGAAAGATGACACAAAAAGCGGAACAAGCAGAGGAATAAGACTTTTCGCCTTTTTTATGATTCCTCCCGTATCAAAATCAGCTCCTCTTGCCATCTGAGCTTTTTTTATTTTATCAAGCTCTTCTATAAGAGTTGGAATAAATCTTAAAGCTATAGTCATCATCATTGCTATTTCATGTGAAGGAACTCCTATTTTTTTAAAAGGCTTAAGCATATATTCTATAGCATCCGTAAGCTGAATAGGCGATGTTGTAAGCGTTAATACAGATGAGCCGACAATAAGAAGAATAAGCCTTACAGCCATTCTTAAAGCCAAAATCACACCTGCATCGGTTATTTGTATTATTCCCCATTTAAAAAAAACAACTTCACCCTGTGTAAAAAACATATTTAAGCATACTGTAAACAAAATAATAATAATAATGTTTTTAAGCCCCGAAAAAAGCATCTTAACAGGAAGCTTGGATAAAGCCACAACCGCAGCCAAAAAAACAGCGGCAGCCGCATAGCCCCAAAAGCTTTTTATAATAAAAACATCTATTATAAACAAAATAACAGCCATAAATTTTGTTCGTGGATCCAATTTGTGTATTTTAGAATTGACGGGATAATACTGTCCTATTGTTATATTCATTTTTGCACCTCAAATCAAAGCTTTAATCTGTTTAAAATATAATCCGCTGCCGCCTCAACCGTATAAATATCTTTATCAAGATCTATACCCTTATCTATAAGATAATTCATCAATCGACTGATTTGCGGTGCGCTTAAGCCTATCTCCTCAAGAGATGCGCTTCTTGAAAAAATTTGCCTTGGTTTGTCAAAATATTTAAGTCTTCCTTTATGCATAACAAGAATCCTGTCGGCAAGTTTTGATATATCCTCCATACTGTGAGAAACAAGTATCACCGTTAATTTGAGTTCATCATGCATTCTCTTTATATTATTTAAAATTTCATCTCTTCCGTAAGGATCCAATCCTGCCGTAGGCTCATCCAACACAAGCACCTGCGGCTTCATTGCAAGTATTCCGGCTATAGCCACTCTTCTTTTTTGTCCTCCGGAAAGCTCAAAAGGAGATTTATTGTAATATTCCTTTCCCAATCCAACCGCATCAAGAGCCTTTTTAACCCTCTTGTCAACTTCTTTCGCATCAAGACCCATATTTTGCGGCCCAAAAGCAACATCTTTATAAATTGTCGTTTCAAAAATCTGATGCTCCGGATACTGAAATACAAGACCAACCTTTTGTCTTACTGTTTTAAGCTTGCTTTTATCGGCAAAAATATTTTCTCCGTTTAAAAGCACATCTCCGTCACTTGGCTTTGCAAGAGCATTAAGATGTTGGATAAGAGTGCTTTTTCCTGAGCCGGTATGTCCTATAAGGCCTATAAATTCCCCTTTTTTTATACTAAAGCTAACATCATTTAACGCTGTTTTTTCAAATACGGTTTCTTCTGCGTAAATATGTGTCAAATGCCTTACTTCAATTATATTTTCATCGGAAATTTCACAGCTTTTATCTTCAATTTTTAAATTTTCATTTTCGTTAAATCCGATTTCCAGCAAAGCATCTCCCATTTCTTCTATTGTTAATATTTCATCGCTTATATTAACCCCTCTATTTTTAAGCATATAAGCAAGCTCAGTCACCTGAGGAACATCAAGCTTAAGCCTGCGAAGCTTTTCAACCTCTCTAAAAATTTTTTTAGGTATGTCATCCATAACTATTTTGCCTTTTTCTACCACTATAACTCTATCAGCCTTAACAGCCTCTTCCATATAATGAGTTATAAGAATAATTGTAATGCCTTCCTGTCTGTTTAACCTAAAGACAGTATCTATAACTTCCCTTCTTCCAACGGGGTCAAGCATAGCTGTAGGTTCATCCAAAACTATGCATTGAGGTTTCATGGCAAGAATACCTGCTATAGCTATCCTCTGTTTTTGCCCTCCCGAAAGCTGATGAGGAGGACTGTCCTTATATTCATTCATTCTTACGGAATCTATCGCTTCATCTACTCTTTTTCTTATTTTTTCGGGTTCGATACCCATATTTTCCGGACCAAAAGCAACATCTTCCTCAACTATAGTTGCTATAAGCTGATTATCAGGATTTTGAAAGACCATTCCTGCATTTTGTCTTACCTGCCAAATATTTTCCTCCTTTGAGGTATCAAGCCCCTTTATCCAAAGCGTACCGCCTGTAGGCATAAGAAGAGCGTTTATATGCTTTGCAAGAGTTGATTTTCCCGATCCGTTATGCCCTAAAACAGCAACAAATTGTCCTTTAGGTATCTTAATATTCATAGAATCGATAGCCTTATGCTTTATATTTTTTTGACTCTCCTCGTCATATACCGTATATTCATAAACAAGCTTTTCTCCTTTGATAAATTCCATCTAACCACCCTCAAAGCTATATTTTATTGATAATAAAATGCAGATAATTAAAGACTATTTTTTATTTGTTGTGCATCATTGCGCCAATGATATTTATACTGCGCTTATGCTGCGTAATCATAACCAACGGTAAATACCCACCGCTTAAGAGGCAGGTATTTACCTGCCGGTTAAATAATTTTAACACTTTGTCAGTTTATTGTCAATTTAAGAATAAAAAAACATATAACTCAAAAAGCTCTGTCACATAAATATAACAGAGCTTTTACAATTTTAAAAAAATAAATTATTTTTCTTCTGCATTTTCAACTTCTATTTCAAAATCATCTGCTTCATCTGATTTGTTTATATCTTTTTCATCATCGATAATGTCATCGTTTTTATTTTTTTTCTCATCCTTTGTTTCAAAAATATTTTTTATTGTTTTGCTCAGATCGTCAAATGCAGATGCGGTTTTTTCCCATACAACCTGACTTGCTTCCTTAACTTTTGGCTCTGCGTCTTTTGCAAATTCTTCAACTTTTCCTTTAAAATCCTTTGCAAAAGCATCTAAGGATTTTGCCGCTTTTGAAAATTTCTCTTCGAAATCTTTCTTTTTAAAACTACCGTTTTCTCCTTTTAAGGCGTTTAAAAGCTTAACTCCGTCATCAGCGCTTATTTTTCCCTCTTCAATCATTTTTAAAATCATTACTCTTTCTTCTTTCATAAACAAAACCTCCATTTTATATTTTTGAATATCTATAAATAATATACGGAAAAATTTTTCAAAAGTTTAACAAATTACTAAGCTTGCAAATAATTATGCTTTATACAATTCATCCGACTCCGGCTCATTTAATGGTATCCTTTTGTTATTTTCAATAATATATTTTCCTCCATCAGTTATTCTTCCTATAACTGAAGCTTTAATTCCGTTTTTTTCAAGTTCATTTATAATTTTTTCACTGTTACTGTTTGGGCAGCTAATAAGCATACAGCCGCTAGAAATCAATCTATAAGGATTTATGTTTAAAAATTTGCAAATAGCCTTTGTTTCATCAAGCACAGGTATTTTATCAGCTTCAATCTCTATGCCGGTTTTTGAGCAGTAAGCTATCTCATAACAGGCGCCAAAAATACCTCCCTCTGTTACATCATGCATACACATAACGCCAAGCTCAGCCGCAATTTGCCCCTCTTTAACAACAGAAAGCTGGTTTTTTAATGACTTTGCCCTATTTATTAAATCAGAATCAATCTTTCCTTTAAGCTTATCAAGACCTGCCAAAATTACAGTTCCCTCCATGCCGGCATATTTAGTCATAATAACCAAATCGCCAACCTTGGCGCCGCCCGAAGAAATAATTCGTCTGTTTTTTGTTTTTCCTATTGCTGTACAAGAAATAACAGGCCTTAAAACCGCATCGGTAATTTCAGTATGACCCCCCAAAACAGCAATCCCCTCTTGCGAAGCGCTCTCATAAATATCTTTAACTATCTTTTTTAATTCGGCTTCGTCACATTCAGGCGGCAAAAGCAGAGTAACCATTATTCCTATAGGCTCTGCTCCGCATGAAGAAATATCGTTTATGTTGACATTAACAGCAAGCTTGCCTATGTTATCCGAAGTTCCTGTTATGGGATCAGTTGAAACAGCGCAAATCTCACCGCCAAAATCTATTGCTGCACAATCTTCTCCTATATTAGGGCTTAACAATATTTCACTTCTTTTTACGCCGCTTTTGGATGGACTTATAATAACTTCATCTAAAAGCTTAGTAGGTATTTTACCGATTTTCATTTTTGTCTCCTTTTTACAATTACTGATTATTCTCTTCGGTATTCTCAACGGATGCTGAGTTTGCTTCATCGGAAGAACTGTTGCTGTTATTATTTTCGGTACTTTCAGTACTTTCGGAAGTTTCGGTTGTTTCTTCTGTTTCTTCCTCTTCTTTTTTGGTTCCGACGGTTACTTCAGCCGCCCTTGGCTTATAATAGCTGTCATTTACAAGAGTTTTTTCGGTTAATTCTCCATTTTCATAAATCAATTTATAAACCTTATATTTATATCCGTTTAAGGCATTTACTGTAGTTTTTCTCGTTCCATCCTCAAGACTGTCGTCATATGTTATTTTTTCCGCCCCCGGAGAAACAGTTTCCACAAGCTCATTTTCAAATTCAATGCTTCTGCCCTCGGGGCGGTCTTCTTTTCCGTAAATACTGCATACAACCTTTCCTGATTCAACCGATGCTGCAATATAAATAGGATATTGTGTACTGTTTTTAAACTTAAAATCTATATAATCTCCTGCAAGAGTGGCATCAAAGCCGTAATCCAAATAACCTACCTTTATAGAATGATTTTGTCTTTCGACAACGTCAAGCTCAGCATACAAAACGGCATTATAAAGCGTTGATGAAACCTGACATACTCCTCCGCCGTATTCATCAACAAGCTTTCCGTTTAAAATTGTTCCGGCAGGCTTATAACCGTTGGCTTCCGTGCTTTCGCCAAAGCAGGCATTTGTAGAAAACACCTCTCCTGGATAAAGCACAGTTTCGTTAAGCCTTTGAGCCGCAACCTTCATATTTGTAACTCTTGCCGAAGCCCCTCCGGAATATTTTGTTGAATATGTTCCTATGATATCCTTAGTATTTGCAAAATCTTCTTCACTGTATTCGGGCTGAATTTCTTCGGTTAAAATATAAATTGATACATTGTCTTCATCGTAATTTTTAACTTTCAATGTTTCTTTTACAGAAGAAACCGTAGCATCGATATTAAGCTTATGCCCAACCTCTCCCGGCTGAGTAACCAATTCGGAATTTACCATTTTAACAGTAGCGTTTACGGGCGCTTTATAAACTTTTTCTTCCAAAGATTTAAGAGCTTCCTTAATTTTATCATCGTCATAGCTGTATTCCGACTCTATATAATATGCTTGATTATCAAGGCCTGTAATCATATTATATCTTTTTGAAATACTTCCGCTTCTTGCATAATTGTAAGCATCATCAACGGCTTTTTCAATATTAAGCTGAACCCCCAAATCGGAATAAGTGAATTTATATTCTTCATCATCACAAACCAAAGTGATTGTTTTGGAATAAATAGTAGAGTTTGCCTTTTCTTGAAGCTGTTTAACAGCCTGCTCCTTTGTAAGCCCTCCTACATTTGTTGCATCTACAAAAACATTATTATATATTGTATCGACATCAACAATATCTTTCATTTCTTTATATCGGCTGTAATAAACGCTTCCTCCTATAATACCAAAGCCAACAGCCAAAATTAAAACAAGAGCGCCCAATTTAATTGCAAAATTTTTTTTAATATTTTTTTCTTTATTTTTAGTATCTTTGACTTTAATCACAGGTAATTACCTCCATATGAAATCATTTTAACCAACCGAAAAAGTACCATATTATTTATAATCGGCAAAAATGCAATCTCCTTCCGATATAAAATAATCAGTTGGTCATAAGTGCAAACATAAGCAGAGTGCGAATATCATTAACAAAGCTTTAATTTTTTAAAATATTGCAGCATGAATAATTTTACAATTAAGGTTAATTATACAATAAAATAATATAAAAATCTATAAATTTATAAAATTATTTTGTTAAAGCATTGCAGAATTACAATATATATAATTTACAATCTCAAAATTTTGTAAAAAAGGTATTGACTTTACTTTTTATGGTGTGTTATTATGAATAAGACGTTAAGCCGTCTTTTTTTTGTGGTCTGATTTAAAAAATTACAATCAGATCAAACTTACTTTAAAAGCAAAAGAGGTGGGAAATTTGAGAACAAAAATCACTTTGGCATGCACAGAATGCAAGCAGAGAAACTACAATACAATGAAAGAAAAAAAGCTTCATCCTGACAGGATGGAAACAAAAAAATATTGTAAATTCTGCGGAAAGCATACTCTGCACAGAGAAACCAAATAATTCTCTTTTAATACTGTGAAAGGAGAAATGTACCGGTATGGAAGACAACACCGCAAACAATAACGAAGCTTCAAAACCAGCTAAAACAAAAAACAAAAAAAGCGATAAAAAAAAATCAGGCAGTTTTTTTAGCATCTATAAAGCCGAGTTTAAAAAAGTAGTTTGGCCTTCAAGAAAAGATTTGATTAAAGAAACCGTTACCGTTATATTTTTATCTCTTATTGTAGGCGTAATTATTTTCGGATATGATACTGCTTTTGGCTTAATTCTCAATAAAATGATCGATTTGCTGAAATAGTATATTAACGAGGTTGATTTTATGTCTGAAGAAAAAGAAGAAAAATTTATGTCTGAAGAAATTAACAGCGCAGCCAACGGTAAATCTTCATCTGATGAAAAAGCGAAATGGTATGTTATACATACCTATTCCGGCTATGAAAATAAGGTTAAGGCAAATATTGAAAAAATAGTTGAAAACCGTAATATGCATGATGTCATTCAAGAAGTTGTTATCCCGGTTGAAGAGGGAGAAGAAGAAACAAAAACAGGAAAGAAAAAAATAGTATGCAGAAAAATATTTCCAACATATGTTTTTGTTAAAATGATAATGAATGATGACACATGGTATGTAGTAAGAAACACAAGAGGCGTTACAAGCTTTGTGGGCCCGGGCTCCAAGCCGGTTCCCCTGACAGATGAAGAAGTGATTTCAATGGGCGTTGAATCCCATGAAACAAACTTTGGCATAACTGTCGGCGAGAGTGTGCTTATAACGGCAGGGCCTTTCCTTAACAACAGCGGTATTGTTAAGGAGGTTAATTTAAACAAAAAAACAATTGTTGTTACGGTTGACTTTTTTGGCAGAGAAACACCCGTTGAATTGGATTTTAATCAGGTACAGTTAATGGCGTAATATTTTAGCCATGTTTATCCGTGGGAGGGAAAATCCCGCTAATTACCACATTATAGGAGGTGCCTTTAAATGGCAAAAAAAATTACAGGTTATATTAAGTTACAGATTGCGGCAGGTAAGGCTACGCCTGCTCCGCCGGTTGGTCCTGCCCTTGGTCAGCACGGTGTTAATATTATGGGCTTCTGCAAAGAATTTAATGAGAGAACTTCTAAAGATGCAGGGCTTGTTGTTCCCGTTGTTATAACTGTTTATCAGGATAAGAGCTTTACATTTATAACAAAAACTCCTCCGGCAGCCGTTCTTTTAAAGAAAGCCTGCAAAATTGAATCAGGCTCCGGAACGCCTAATAAAACAAAGGTCGCTACAATTTCAAAAGACGAAGTTAAAAAAATCGCTGAGTTAAAAATGCCTGATTTAAATGCCGCTTCAATCGATGCCGCTATCAGTATGATAAGCGGAACTGCAAGAAGTATGGGTATTGTTGTTAAAGACTAATTCGGTTAATCAAGTGGGAGGGAACATCTCCCGATAACACCACATAAGGAGGAAATATCTGTGAAAAGAGGAAAAAAATATCTTGAAAAAGAAAAGCTTGTTGATAAAACAAAGCTTTATGATGCAAATGAAGCTGTTGATTTGGTTGTAAAAACAAGCTTGGCTAAGTTTGATGAAACCGTTGAAGCTCACATTCGTTTGGGTGTTGACAGCAGACACGCCGATCAACAGGTAAGAGGCGCTGTTGTATTGCCTCATGGTACAGGCAAAAAGGTTCGTGTTTTGGTTTTTGCCAAAGGTGACAGAGCTGCCGAGGCTGAAAAAGCAGGAGCAGACTATGTTGGAGCTGAGGATATGGTTGCTAAAATCCAAGGTGAAAACTGGTTTGATTTTGATGTAGTTGTTGCTACTCCCGATATGATGGGCCTTGTTGGTCGCCTTGGTAGGGTTTTAGGTCCAAAAGGTCTTATGCCTAACCCTAAGGCAGGAACTGTTACAATGGATGTTGCAAAGGCTATTGAAGAAATTAAGGCAGGTAAGATAGAATATCGTCTTGATAAAACAAATATTATCCATGTTCCTGTTGGCAAAGTTTCTTTTGGTTCTGAAAAATTGTTTGATAATTTCCAAACTCTTATGAGTGCAATTATAAAGGCAAGACCTGCCGCTGCAAAAGGTCAGTATATTAAAAGCGTTGTTATTGCAACAACAATGAGCGTGGGCATTAAAGTTAATGCCGCTAAAATAAGCGAATAATTTTTATTCTCGATCTGTTTGTCGATTTGCTGTGTTTTTACTTAAATACAAGCAAATCGGCAATTTTTATTTTCTTTTAAATTTTGTGATAATATGCTATAATATAAATGGGATAATTAACTTACAGGGAAGCTCTCTTATATTTTTATGAAAGGAAATTTTGTATGTCAATTAAAGAAAGAAATGAAATCAGTGATGATTTTAAATGGAAAATAACCGATTTGTATGAAAGCAACAGCCTTTGGCAAAAGGATTTTGATGCCGTTTCGCAAAGACTTTGCGAAATTTCAGCTTTTAA
Source organism: uncultured Clostridia bacterium (assembly GCA_947630475.1). Classification (GTDB taxonomy): domain Bacteria; phylum Bacillota; class Clostridia; order Lachnospirales; family CAG-274; genus CANRHR01. The sequence continues at coordinate 36,923 of CANRHR010000010.1, forward strand.
AGGCAAGCTATGCGCTGAAAATGTACTTGAGCTTTTTAAGCTTAAAGATGACATAGGCAATATGGTTGAAAAAATATATGTTTATGCAAACCTTAGGGCATATGAGGACAGCTCCGATACTTTTTATCAAGGTCTTTCAGACAAGGCTGATTCTCTGATAACTTTATACAGCTCAAGCGTTTCATTTATTGAGCCGGAGCTTTTATCAATTAATGAAAATGAGCTGCTTAATGCTGTTTCGGGCAGCATATATACTCATTATGTTGAAGATATTTTAAAAAGCAAAGCACATATTCTTTCGGCGGAAAAAGAAGAGCTTATGGCTCAGGTTTATGAAATAGCTCAGGCGCCCGAAAATATTTTTTCTATGCTTGAAAATGCAGATTTAACATTTGACGATGCAGTTGATTCAAATGATAAAAGGCTTACTCTAAGCCACGGAAAGTATAGCTCTTATCTTGAAAGTACAGACAGAAAGCTTAGAGAATCGGCTTTTAAAGCCTATTACAAATCTTTTTACAACCATAAAAATACAATATCGGCGACATATTCATCTTCGGTAAAAAAAGATGTTTTTAATGCAAAAGTAAGAAATTATTCTTCTTCTCTTAACGCAGCTTTAGAACCCAATAATATCAATGAAAGTGTTTATAAAAACCTAATTGTTACAGTCGAAAAATATCTCCCTCTTCTTCACAGATATATAGGGCTAAGAAAAATGAGATTAGACGTTGATAAACTTCATTTTTATGATTTGTATACTCCTATAGTTGACAATGTCAACACCTTTAAGGATTACGAATCGGCAAAAGAAACTGTAACAGAGGCTGTAAAGCCCTTGGGAAAAGAATATATAAAAATATTCAAAGAAGGTCTTGAAAGCGGTTGGGTCGATATCTATGAAAATAAGGGAAAAAGAAGCGGAGCTTATTCATGGGGCGCTTATGGCAGTCATCCTTTTGTTTCTCTCAATTATGACAATACAATAAATTCAATGTTTACCCTTATTCATGAAATGGGGCATGCTATGCACAGTTATTATACATGGCTATCCCAGCCTTATATATACGGCGATTATACAATTTTTGTCGCTGAAGTTGCTTCAACTGTAAACGAAGCTCTTTTAATGGAACATCTGCTTAAAACAACCGAAAACGAAAAACAAAGACTGTATCTTATAAATTATTTTATGGAACAATTCAGAGGCACACTTTTCAGGCAAACCATGTTTGCAGAGTTTGAGCTTATTGCCCATGAAAAATGCGAAAAAGGAGAGCCTTTGACATTTGATACCCTTACGGAAATTTATAAAAAGCTTAATATTAAATATTACGGCAATGATATAGAGCTTGATGATGAAATTAATTACGAGTGGATGAGAATACCTCATTTTTATACTGCTTTTTACGTTTATCAGTATGCAACGGGATATTCTGCCGCTGTTGCCCTTTCACAAAAAATCATTAACGATAATGGAGCTGAAGACTATATTAAATTTTTAAAAAGCGGTTCATCCGATTATCCTATTAATCTTTTAAAAATTGCGGGCATTGATATGTCTGTTCCGGAGCCTACAGAAAATGCTTTAAAGGTTTTTGAAAAACTTTTAATACAAATGGAAGAGCTTTCCTAATATTTAATTTATCGAAACGGAGGGAATAAAATGAATTTAAAAAAATTTTCAGTATTGGCAGCAGCTATAGCTCTGCTTAACAGCTCAACAGTATTTGCAGATGGAATAAATGTTGTTTACAACTCAACGCCAGTTACATTTACTTCTGCTCAGCCTGCCATTGTAGATGACAGAGCATTAGTACCGTTAAGGGGCGTCTTTGACACAATGGGCTATACCGTAAGTTATGATGCCGCAACAAAGACTGCAACAATATCCGACAACAGAACTGTTATAAAGGCTTCATCGGAGAAAATGAGCGTAACTAAAGACGGCAAAACAACCGTGCTTTCAAGCGATGTTAAGCCACAGCTTATAAACGATTATTTTATGGCTCCATTAAGAGCAATTGCCGAAGCAACAGGGGCTGAGGTTAACTGGGATAGCGCAAGCAGAACTGTTTACATCAACCAAAAGGATATTATCGAAGAGCTTCTTAATTCCGAAGATACTGTAAGTGAAGACGATGATAATAATGATGTAAATGCAGGAACTATGAAAACCTCCGAAAAAAATTATTTATCTATGATTCAGGATACAACGGAAGATGTTAAAAATTTTGCATATGACAAAAATGATGCTTTGCTTAAAAATGTTTTTGGAATAACCGAACGTACAAGTGTCGGCGTAAGTGGCGGAATTGAATATTATCAAAGTGTTATAGATAACCTTGAGGATCTTAAAAGAGCAGATCCTCCCGAGTCAATGAAAGAGATTCAAGCTTTGGTTGAAGATTATGCCGATGAAATCATATCTATTATAAATAAAGGCACAAAAGATAATTTAAGCAACGAAAAGCTTGGTGAGCTAAGCTTAGAAACATCAGAAAAACTTACTCTTATATCTCAGGATTTCAGCGCTAAGCTTTGGAATTATTTTATAGAAAATGATGTATACTTTGAAGCTATTTACGGTATGGAAATACTTGATGCATTAAAATAATAACGCTTGCGGAAATCAATTTTTAAAAATCGATTTCCGCATCTTTTTATTTTATTTTGATATAATTGTTTGAAGAGCTTATATCAAGCTTTAAATTTGAAATTTCGCTGTCTTTGTTTTTTGATTTCAGGCTGATATTACTGCCTTTGCCGGATACTGCTTCGTACGATTTGTCATCAAATTCAACTTCACCCAAAATTGAATTTGCCGAAATATAAACATTCTTCCTTTCGGCTGAATATATTTCAATACTTGTATTGTTTGCTTCAATATTCCAAAGCTGATCTGTATTTTCCGGGCATAAATTAAAATCCATGCATATATCGGAATTATCTGCCTCAATCTTTCCGCATTGAGCCAAAATTTTTGATGTTTTAATTTTTCCGCTTTCATTTTCCGCTTTAAAATTTTTACAGCTTAAATTGTCTGCTTTAATGCTGCCTTTATAATTATAAAGCTCTATGCTGTTAAAACAATTATATGGTATTATTGCGTCTATATAAACAGATGAAAATTCGCTGTCATCATATTTTACGGATATCCTGTTTTTATAATTGACAATTTCTATTTCCGGTGATGAATTTTTAGATTTAAAATAAATTCTTCCGCTTATTTTTTTCCCATTATAGCCAATTAAATTTAATTCTCCGTTTTTAACCTTAAAACACAAATCGGCTCCGCTTTCGGCTTCAATATCAAACTCTTTAAAAGAGGATGGTTTTAAAGATGAGCTTTCATGCCCTAATGATGAAAAAATCATATCCATATATTCCGTGGATTTTTCTTTAACATTTCCAAAAACTTCATTTATTGCAGGAGATGCTTTTTCTTTTATTGCAGCAGCTTTAATGCTTAATGAATTTATAAATCCATTTATATTTTTAATTGAAAAATTGCTTTCTCTTTTTTCGGTTTTTGCCGAAGATTTTTTATTCCTCAACGCCTCAAGAAGCTTCTGAGCTTCAGCGGCATTTATTTTGTTTTCTTCAAGCATTTTTAAAATTCTTTTATCTTCCGATTCGGACATCTTTATCCCTCCTTATGTTAAGCCTTTGAAATATGACTTTATCTTATTTTCTTTCAAGCTGTACCGTCACTCTAAAGACATCTCCTATCCTGTCAAAATCAAAACTTCCTTTTAATTGCGAAAGTATATTCTTGCAGGTTTCAAGCCCTATATTTGTACTCTCTATATTATACGTTTTTTTTGTGATATAGTTTTCAAATAAAAATTTTAATTTATCATTTTCAAGCCTGTAATAAACCTTTATGCATTTTTCTTTATCGGCATATTTTAAAAAATTTGAAAAAATATTGTCAAACACTCTGTAAATATAGTTTATATCAACATCACAGCTTATATCCTCTTCAATTGCATCATAATCCACCATATAGCCCTTTTCATTTAAGGAAAATACATAATCGCCTATCATCTCGTTAAAAACATCTTTTCCGAATGTTTCAATATTAAGCTTATTATTATCCACATCAAAAGCAAGAAAATATTCAAATATCTTATCGGACATCTCTTTTATTTGATAACATTTATCAAGGCTCTTTTTTATATAATTTTTCATCTGCACTTCGTTTGAATATTTTTCGCCGTCAAGTATTTCAAGCAGTCCTATAAGCACTGTAAGAGGCGTCCTCAAATCATGGCTCATAGCCGTAACCAGCTTATGGTTTGCATTCCTTGCTTTTTCCTCCTCTGAGAGCCTTTCAAGAAATGATATACGCATATACTCTATACTTTTGGCAAGAGAAGTAATTTCATCATTTCCCTTTATAGTTACGCTGTAATCCAAATCTCCGCCCTCAAGTATCATTATATCTCTTTCCAGCTTTGAAATATATGAGGTTATTTTCCTTATAAAATACATAAGCACAGCAACAAATGAAATAAATGAAATACTTATATTAACATAATTCATATATACAAAAAATCTATATTCAAAAAAACAGAACATCTCTATCCTTACTGCTTTATCTGCAAATATTATTGTATATATGTTCTGTCTTGGCCTGTCGTTATGATTATACTGCTCGCCGCCGCCCTTTTTTTGAGGAATAAAATCTATAATTGTAGAATCAAAAATACATCTGTCGCCATCATAAATTCTCATCATTACATTTCTTTTTTCCCTAACCCATTCTGAAATTTTATCTGCATCAGATGTTAAAACTTTGTTTTCTTCGATGTATCGCTGAAATTCATCAACCTCTTTTTTTGTATTTTCTTCTATAAATTCCTTTGATATAATATGATTATGTCTGTTATATCTAAAAAATGTTCTTTCTGCAAATCCAAGCAAAAAAAACACCAAAAAACTCACAATAAGAGAAATAATTACAGATATTATAATTTCAATGCCAAGCTTAGATTCCCAAAATCTTTTATTCAATTCTGTATCCCCTTCCCCACACTGTTTTTATATACTTAGGATTTTGAGGATCCTTTTCTATTTTTGTTCTAAGCTTTCTTATATGTACCATAACTGTATTATTTGCCGTATAGTAATATTGTTCATTCCAAACAGATTCATAAATATTTTGTGCGGAAAATATTTTTTTTCGATTTTTTGCCATCAAAAGCAAAATGTTATATTCAATATCCGTAAGTTCTATTTCTTTCTCACCTACCTTTACCATATTATATTCAGTGTTTATATAGAGATCTCCTATAATAATACGAGTTTTATCTTTTACATTTTGTGAATTTCTGCCTGTGTCATATTCATAATATCGCCTAAGAAGAGCTTTTACCCTAACTATTATCTCTGTATAAGAAAACGGCTTAACAAGGTAGTCATCTCCTCCGGAAGAAAATCCCAAAGTTTTATCGGAATCTTCCGTTTTGGCGGTAAGAAAAAGTATAGGCGCCATTGTCTTTTCTCTTATTTCTACACACGCTTTATATCCGTTTTTATTAGGCATCATAACATCCAATATTATAAGGCTTATGCTTTCATCTATTTTATCCACCGCATCGTCGCCGTCAACGGCTTCCTCCACTTCATAACCCTCGCTTTCAAGCAGAATACGCAAAACCTCCCTTATTTCCGAATTATCATCGGCTATCAATATTTTTCTGCTCTCTTCCATATTTATATCTATTCCTCCCATATAAAATAATCTAAAATATTCACCCCCGAGTAAAATATTTTACTTGAGAGTGAATATTTTTAGGCTGTTACAAAAGATCCGGATTTTCGTATTCTCTTACAAGTATATCATGCTGATATATTTGATTTTGAATTTGATTTTCAAGATTTTCAATATTATATTCATAGTTATCAAGCTCAAGCTGCGTTATTTTTCCAAGGGAAAGGCTAAGTTTTTTTATTTCAAGCTCCTTTTTCATCTGCTCAAGCTCGGCGGTATTATCCTTATATTGGTTTTCAATTGTATATATGCTGTTGTAAAGGTTTGTTATTTTAACCCTCATATCCGTTTGGGCATCATCAAGGCTTCTTGACGCTTGATTATAGTTGTTTATTTTGCTTTCTTTTTTGTCGTTGCTGTAAAGCTCCGAATAAACATCCACTTCATATTTTGCAACTTCAACAGCTTCCTTCTTTGCCTTTATATCGGCGGCGGAAGATATAGACTTAAGTATCTTTGTTTCAAGCTCCTGTTCAGGTTCAAACGGCTTATATTCAACATCAAGCTTAAGCTCATATTTTTCATCCAAATCTTTTCCAAGCAGTTTATTAAGGTCTGTATATGCCTCATCAACGGAAATTTTCGTTGTTTCCATCTGTGTTTTAATTTTATTATAATTGTTTTTTTCGTCTGTGTATTCATTTTCGGTTATCAAACCCAAGCCAAGCTTAACCTTTGAAAGCTCAAGCTGACGCTGAGAAATATCAAGCTGCTTTTCAAAAAGCTCCAAGCTGCTTTCCGCCTGTTTTATTGCCGTAAAAAGCTCAATTACCGAAAGTTCAAGCTTTTGTTTTTCTACCTCCGAAGAGGTTTTATAATTTTCAATGCTGTTTCTAAGATTTTTAAGCTGAACGGAAAGCGATTTTACTTCATTAAACTCTGTCGCATAAAACAAATCATGATTGGCATCTTCTGCATCGTCTTCGGCAAGATAAAGTTTGTCGCTTATGTTTTTAAGCTCATTGCTGTTTTTTATCGCAAGCTCCAAAGCCTCTTCAACTGTAAGTATACCATCATCAGGGCTTTCATTGTCATTCGCAAATGCGATAGACGAAAAAAACATCACAGCCGCAAGACAAAATCCTGCAAATGCACTTATTTTTTTATATTTCATCGATTATCCTCCTGTTTGTCATTATCTTCATAGGCATTTCTGCCGATAAGCTTTATAAGCTTTCTTATTCTGTTTTTTATGCTGTTTGTAATTGAATAAAGCACAGGTATAAGCACAAGTGTTACAAGCGTTGATACGCTCAATCCAAATATAACAACTATACCCAGCGGCTGTTGAGTTTCCATGCCCGATGATATCGCTACTGCCATAGGCACAAGCCCTATAACGGTTGTAAGAGTTGTCATAAGTATAGGTCTTAATCTGGCAGGACCAGCCTCAAGCAAAGCTTCTGTACACTGCATATTTTTAAATTTAATAAGCCTGTTTGTATAATCCACAAGAACTATGGCATTGTTAACAACCATGCCCACAAGCATTATTATACCCATAAATGATGTCGCAGTAAAGGACTGACCTGTAATAAATAAGCCAAATATACCGCCGGTCACCGCAAGCGGCATTGAAAACATTACAATAAATGGATATATTAAAGACTCAAACTGTGATGCCATAATCATATACACAAGCAAAATTGCAACCAGCAAAACATAAAACAGATTTGTAAATGACTCCTGCATTGTACGCATATTTCCGCCAAATTCATACTCATAATTATCGGGAAATACATAAGAATTAAGCTTTTCTTGAACAAGGCTTTGCACTTGGCTTGTTGCTGCGCCGTCAAACTTTGCGCTTATGGTAATATATCTTTGCTGATTTTCCCTATTTATAGACACAGCGCTTTCACCCATATTAAGGTCTGCAACCTCCGTTATAGGTATAACTGCGCCCTGAGCTGTCGTAATATTAAGACTGTTAAGATCGTTTATATATTTTATCCTGTCTTGCGGATATTTTACAACAACATCTATCTCTGTTCCGTCTATTTTATACGTTGTAGCCGTCGAGCCCGAAACGGCTGTGCTTACTGTATTTGCGATATCGGATGTGCTTAAGCCGTATTTTGCCGCCTTTGCCCTGTTTATAACAATATTTCCCTCAGGAACTGCATCATCAAGTGAGCTTTCCACTTCTGTCGCTCCATCTATGGAAGAAATAAGATCAATAAGATCATCGCTTATTTCCTTTAAAGTATCCGTTTCTTCACCTGTGATTTTAAGAGAAAGCGCAGAGCCGCCGCCCATAGAGCCCATTGCATTTGATGAAGCCGAAACTGCTATCTCGGCGCCTGCAATATTTTTAACCTTTTGCTTTGTTTCCGCCACAATTTCATCTGTACTTCTCGATCTTTCTTCCTTATCCACAAGGTTGTAATTTATAGAGGCGGAACCGCCGCCACGGCCTCCCCCGCCACCTCCGCCTACTCTTGCAAAAGTCATTTCGGCTTCGGGTATTTCTCCTATTGTATCAAGAACTTTAAAAAGCATCTCTTCTTTAAGCTCATATTTTGTGCCGTTAGGCATACTTATGGATACAGACATAGCGCTTTCATCTGTTCTTGACATAAGATCCATATTCATAAACGATAATGTGGAAAGACTTGCAGCAAACAATATAATAACAATAACAACTGTCTTTATTCTATGTTTAAGAGCTATTCTCAAAAGCCTTTGGTAGCCATTGTCTATGCTGTCAAGCACAAACAGCCACCCGTTTCCTATCTTTGTAAATATATTATTCTTTTTATTTTTAACTTTCTTTTTATCCTGTCTGCTTAAAAGCACCGAACACGCCATAGGCACAAATGTAAGTGAAACAACAAGAGAAGCCAAGAGCGCAAAACATATTGTATAAGCAAGATCCTGCAAAAGCTGGCCTATCATGCCGGATACAAAAATCAGCGGGCCAAACACGGCAATTGTGGTAAGAGTAGAGGCTGTAACAGCCATAGCAACTTCATTGGCGCCCTTTGAAGCAGCTTCCTTAGGTGAAAAGCCGTTTTTATGGTATGTAAATATATTTTCCAGAACAACTACCGAGTTATCTACAAGCATACCTATGCCTATAACTATACCTCCCATTGAAATGGTGTTCATTGTCATAGATTTAAGATACATCATTGCAAATGTCGCAACGATAGATGTAGGAATAGATATACCTATTATTACAGATGTTCTTGGGTCCCTTAAAAACACAAGCAATACAAACACGGCAATCAATGCGCTTTGAAACGCCGTTTTAACAACATTGTCGACAGATGTTTTTATATAATCGGCTGTTGTTGTAAGCATTTGTATATCAAGCTCGGGGTAATCCGCTTTAATTTCATTTATTGCAGATATAATGTTATCCGTAACAGTTACAATGTTTGCATCGGACTGTTTTGTAAGCTGATACATAACGCCCTGCTTGCCGTTTATAAGCGAAAGATTTTCTTTTTCCTTTGTCGTCTTATTAACATCGGCAACATCGCTTAGCTGTATAATATTTCCTCCGCTTGTGCTTATAACAAGCTGCTTTATTTCTTCAAGAGATTTAAATTCACCGACAGCTCTAAGCTGAAGATCGGTATCGCCCTGCAATATTTCGCCCGTAGGCGTATTTGCATTTTCAGATGAAAGCTTTTGGCGGATATTTGAGATTGAAATACCGTACTGCTGAAGCTTTTCGGGGTTTATTGTTATTTCTACCTCTTCTTCGCTTCCTCCGCCTATGCTTACCGACGATACGCCTTCAATTTTTTCAAATCTTGATGTAAGCTTATCGTCACACATATTATAAAGCGTATCTACATCACTGTATTTGTCGCTTATAATACCTACCGATATGCTTTCAGAGTTCATATCCATTTTCATAATTGACGGCTCATTTGCATCATCGGGAAGCCTTCCCTTTACACGGTCAATTTTTTCTCTGAGATCCTGTGTGGCTTGATCCAAATCCGTACCGTCCACAAACTCTATCATAACCATGGATGAGCCTGTTGAGGAAGTAGATGATATTGTATCTACTCCTGTCAATGTGGATACAGTCTGTTCTATAGGTTTTGTTATAAGCTCTTCTATCTCTTCGGGGCCTGCGCCATTATAGCTTGTGCTTACAACCGCCATAGGAGAATCCATTGTTGGCATATATGCAAGCTCTAGGTTTTGGTATGCTATAACGCCGGCAAGAAATATTATCAAAATAACCATAACTGTTGTTACGGGACGCCTTATCGAAACATCAGAAATCATATTCGTCACTCCTTGTTAAAATTTATTTCGATCTTTGGCTATTAATTTCGGCGCCTGTTTTTTTCTGTATATTATCGGCGCCGTTTTGCTGCTCTTGCTGCTCGGAAATTCTGTTTGTAACATCGTTTACGGGATCTCCGTCTTTAAGATAGCTTTGCCCTTTCACAACAACGGTATCCCCTATGTTTATTCCTGATTTTATTTCTATTTCATCTCCGTTATCTATGCCAACATTAACAACAGCCCTTTTTGCTGTGCCGTTTTCAACGGTAAATACATAATATTCATCATCTTTGCTCATAACGGCGCTCCTTGGAAGCACTATAGAGCTGTCGCTTTTCTCTTTTGTAAAATAAACCTCTGCAAACATACCCGATTTAAGCTTTCTGTCACTGTTGTTTATCTCTATCTTAACATTATATGTGCCGTCATTGTTTGCCCCTGGTGCAATAGATGTTATGCTTCCGTTAAATATTTCATCGGATAATGTTGTTATCTTAAGCTTAACACTATCCCCCTCTTTAATTGAATTTATTATCTGCTCCGATACATTTACTTCTACATTTACAGTGTTAAGATCTATAATTATAAAAGGCGTACCGCTTACTTCAGCGCCCTCCGTTACGTTACATTCCAACACTGTTCCCGAAATAGGGCTTGTCACAACCGCATCTTTAAGTGACTTTTTGCTGTTTTCAAGCTGAGCCTCCGATGCCGCTTTTGATGCCTGAGCTTGGGCAAGGCTGTCTTGCGCCTTTCTTTCGTTTTCAGCCGGGGTTTGGTTTGCTGTTATGTCATACTGTGTCTGAGCCTGCTCAAGTGAATCAAGCGCACTTTTATAGCTTGTCTGCGCTTTTTCAAGGTTAATTTCAGATTGATTATAGCTGTTTTGAGCTTTATCATATGCATCTTTATAGTCATCAAGGCTTTCTTGTGAAAGACCTCCGGCATTAAACAGCGTCTGCCCTGTTTCATAATCATTTTTTGCTTTCTCTAAGGCTATTCTTGAGCTGTCAAGCGAGGTTTGAGCATCCTTAACTGAATTTTCCGCATTTGTAATAGATGTTTGAGCGTTTTTAACTGAATTTGCGGCGTTCTCTATCTGATTTTTCATATTAGCACCGTTTGCAAGCTCAAGATTTGTTTGAGCCGATTTTACATTTGCTTCGGCTGATTTTAAGTTGGCTTCGCTTACATTTATGCTGTTTTGTATATCCTCTGTATCCATAGCAAAAAGCACATCGCCCTTTTTAACATCATCTCCCACGTCAAAATTTACCGTTTTTACCTTACCTCCTATGGAAGCTGTTACATCAACCTGTGTTTTAGGCTGAACCGTTCCCGAATACATATATTCGCTGCTTATGTCGCTTACTTCGGCTAATGTTGTTTCAACGGCTGTAATATCGCCCTGTCGGTTTTGTCCGCCCATGGCAGGCATTGCACCGCCCTGCCTGCCGCCCGGCGCTTTGTTTGCCGACTTTGCGCAGGCGCTCAGCGCAACAATACAGCTTAAAAACAGAGCCGCAAATTTTAACATTCTCTTCATTTAAGTAAAATCCTCCGTTATAAATATGATTTATTAATTATCGTAATACAATCTTACTTCTAAAATCTTAAAATTCTGTTTTAAATTTTCTTAAAAAATCTTAATACTTTTAATCCGTCTGTGCCGTTGTTTTTTATGATTAATGCCAAAAAATTACTCACGGTTCTTTAATATAAGCTTTTAAAATATAATTATATAAATAAATTTTAGGAGAAATTATGAACGGTAATTATATTGTAAAAAATAAAAACGGAATTATTATAAGCTTTTGCTTTGAAAACAATAATATTTTTTTAAAAGAATATTCGGCTGATAAATGGCTGGACAAAGGCTGTTTGGCTAAATCCGTAAGAGGAGATTTTTCTGTAAATATTTCTGATGAAGGAGATTTATATTTGCTCTGTCAGAGATTACAAGGCGATATAATACTTATTAACAACAAGGATAATCTATGGAATGAAAAAGTAATTTTAAAAAGTAAAATTGAATCCGTAAACAATATATTATTTTACGCCTTAATACATAAAACAGAAATGGAGCTTATTTATATAATAGATCATGGAAATAAAAAAAGTGACATTATGGCTCAAAATGCAGCAAAAGGCTTAAACAGCCCCGCCGTAATTATAGATTCCGCCTTAAGTCTTCCGGAAGGTATATTTAAAATGCAAAAAATTAAAAACAGTCATTATATAGTTTTTTATCAAAAAAGAAATTCGGAAAATCAGCTTGGATACAGAGAAATAAATGCAGATAAGCGAAGTGATTATATCTCTCTTTTCAAAACAGGATACAGAATTACAGACAGCTCATTCGTAGCCGATGAATCGGGGATACATTTTTTGTATATAGTTAAAAGTATGTTTTCTTCTCAGCTTATTTACAGAAAAAAAGATGAAAAAGGCTTAAATAATCCCATTGTGCTTTATGAGGGGCAGACAATAAATTTATGCAGCATATTTTTTGCAAAAGACATTCTTTATGCCTCATGGATAATAAACAAACAATTATTCTATTGTATAAGCAAATCAGAAGGAAATGAATTTGAAAGAGCCGTAAGAGATAAAAAATACAATTCTGTAAATTGGAGTAAGGCTAATTATTTGGGCTTTGATAATATGAACAAAGAAACGCTTTTAACAAACGAAATTTTTTGTGACAACAAAAAAAATTATGAGCCTGTTTTTATACCCGATATTTACGAGCAATTTTATAAAGCAAACTATTTTGAAAAGCCGGAGCCTTTAAAAGAAACAAATCAAAACAAAGAAACGGATGAAGGCATTTTAATTCAGCTTGAGAGAATGAAAAACCAAGTTGAAATAGCCCAAAAACAATCAAACGAAAAAGACAGACAGCTTATTCAGCTTAACAACATTCTTCAGGCCAAAAACAGAGAGCTTTTAAAGGTTGAAAATAATTTAACAAAAAAAATAAAAGAACTTAAGGCGGAAATAAACCTGTTAAAAGCCGAAAAAAATAACAATATTTTAAAAACACCTGAAAATAATCCGCAAGACGAAAAAAACAAAACCGATAATTAAAAATAGATTTAAGGAGGGATATGCATTTTGAGGCAGTGGTTTGAAAAATACAAAATTAAAATACTTACGGCACTTTATTCTGCAATTATTTTAGCGGGAATGACAAAAAGCTATTTTATGGATTCTGTTCAAACCAACGCCCTGCCTGTCAATCAAAAAAGCATAATAATAGACGCAGGGCACGGCGGCTGGGATCCGGGAAAGGTAGTGGGAGATTTAAACGAAAAAGATATAAATCTTAAAATAAGCAAAAAACTTACGGCTTATCTTGAGCAAGGAGGATGTATAGTTACTCCCACAAGAGATGATGATTCGGCTCTTGCCAAAAACAAGAGGGGCGATTTAAAAGAAAGAATAAATTTAAGCCTAAATGACAATGCAGATATGTTTATCAGCATACATCAAAACTATTTTCCAAAAGCAAGCGTAAAAGGCGCCCAAGTTTTTTATTATAAAGATTCCGAATCAAGCAAAAAATTAGCTGATTTTATACAACAGCGCTTAAGAGAGCTTGACGGCACAAACACAAGAATAGCAAAGGCAAACGGAGAATATTATATTTTAAAGCAGACAAATATTCCTGCCGTTATAGTTGAATGTGGATTTTTATCAAACCCAAACGAAAATAAAAAGCTTAGGGATGATGATTATCAAGCCTCTTTAGCTTGGGCTGTATATTTGGGCATAACAGATTATTATGCTGAAAATCAATAATAATAAAAAAACTGCTCCGCATATAATATGCGGAGCAGTTGCAGTTAACAAATAATGCCAACAGCATTACCTGTTTAGTGGGCAGTAATCTAAAGCTATAACAATAACAATTTACAATTAGCTTAATAACTGAAGAACGCTCTGCGGAGCTTGGTTAGCCTGAGCAAGCATAGCCACAGCAGCCTGGTTGATAACGTTAGCTGAAGTCATGTTAGTCATTTCTTTAGCCATATCAGCATCTTCAATTCTTGAATTTGCTTGACTTAAGTTCTCACTCGCTGTTTCAAGGGCATTGTTTGTGTATTCAAGCCTGTTCTGAACAGCACCAAGGATAGCTCTGTAGCTTGTTATAGTTCCAAGAGCATCATCACAAGTTTTAATAAGACCATCAGCTACGGTTCTTGCACCCTTTACTGTAGCAGTACCTAAACCTAATTTATCAGCACTAAATTCCTGAAGCTTTATTGTGATTTCCTGATTTTGATTTGAGCCGATATGGAAACCAAAATCTTTACTTTGGTTAAGACTAATGTTGTTAAACTGAGCTCTTTGTGCCAAAGCTGTAATTTCTGCCGTAAGCTGGCCAACTTCCTCTTGGCTCTTCTCTCTATCTGCTGATTCGTTGCTGTCTGTAGAAGCCTGAACTGCAAGCTCTCTGATTCTTGTAACCATATTGTTAACTTCGGCAACATAACCTTCAGTTGTCTGGATAAATGACATAGCGTCCTGTGCATTTTTAGAAGCCATATCAAGACCTCTGATCTGAGCCTTCATTTTTTCGCTGATAGCTAAGCCGGCTGCATCATCGGCTGCTGAGTTGATTTTCTTACCTGAAGATAATCTTCTGCTTGCCCTATCCTGCTTGCTTCCTACTGCTCTTAAATTTCTGTTTGAGTTTAAAGCTCTTGCGTTAGTGTTAATTACTGTTGAACTGCTCATAATAAATCCCTCCATAGACTTAAATTTTGTTCGCAACTCCATTTGCGATATATATAATAACCACCCTGTTACAAAAAAGCAGGAGAGGATATTACCGAATTAGCCATACGCCTTAAGGCTCATCAATATAAAGTTGTCAAAATACGAATAAAAACTGTCTGATTTTAATTTTCAATTTACCTTACATTTTATATATCGTCACAATAAAAATAAACTTAACCCCCAAAATAAAATTTTTTTAAAATTTTTCAGACTATCAAAAAGCCCCTACTTTGAACAAGTAATTTAAAGCGTCGCAGACTTATAATCCGCAGGCGAAATTCACTTTCGCCGAGGAAAACATAAACATTATCTGTATTCTACAATAACAGTAAATGCGCCTTCCTCATTTGTGCTGCCTATAAGATTATAGCCCGATACGTCAGAGCGCATATCAAACAATATATCTCTTATGCTTTTTTCATTTATTGTAAAGTTTTTACAACAAAAATATATTGTTTTTTTATTTTGTGAAATGCAGTTAATGATATAATTTTTAAGATTCTCGATGTTGTCAAATTCACAGCCGTTGTATATAAAATAATTGTATTTTACACCGTCAGCTTTTATATTGTTGTTTTTATCCTTATCCCAAATATGTGTTTTTGACAGTGAATCATCATTTAAGTTAAAATAATTGTAAATAACTGTTTGTGCAGATTCTGCACCATCGTCAAACGTAGGGTCTGTATAATAGTACTCACCGTCGAGCTTAACGGCGTTCCATGCATGATTTACGCCATCATGGCTTCCGTAAATCACTGCGCAGTCAAGCCCCGCAAGCTTACCGATTATCGCAAAGCTATATGCATAAGCTTCACAGGCTCCTTTTTTTGTTTTTAAAAAATCTTTAACATTATATTTGCCTTTGTTTTCTTCGCTGTTGTCATATTCATAATTTAAGACAATATAATCGTGTATAGCAAGCTCTTTTTCGTAATCGCTCATATCGGGCTTTATTATTTCGTTTTTAATGCTTTGCAAAGTATCAACGGCTTCCTTTTGGTTTTTGTCAAGCTTCGAGCTGAGAGAGCCGTCCTCAACAGCCCGAAGCATTTTAAAATTTTCGCTGTAATCAAAGCTGTATTTAACGGTGGCTGTCCCGTTTTTCAAGCTTCCCTCCGCTTTGATTCCTACGGTAACTATGCCGAGCTTTTCAAGGTCGTAAGTATTATTGTCAAAGCCTATGATTTTAAGCTCAAGACTTTCATTAAGGTTATCTATAGAATACATAATGGCTTTTTTCCACTGCTCAAAGTTCGATACCTCGTTAGGCAGAGCGTAGCCGATGTATTTGTCCGATTCATTCAATCTTTTTAGGCTCTGCGCCTTATTTAAAATCGTAAAAGCCTCTGCTCTTGTTATATTGTTTTTAGCCTTAAAGCTGCCGTCCGAATATCCGTTTATTATGCCGTTTTTTGCAAGCGCCCCAACGGCGCCTTTAACCCAACTGTCAATATCGGCTCCATCGCTGAATTTATCGGCATATGAGCTTTCGCCGTTATATCCCATAATTTTATTTACAATAAAAGCCGCCTCTTGTTTGGTTATATAATTTTCCGCCCTTATGGTATTATCCTCGTATCCGCTTATATAACCCGCCTCGGCTGCCGTTTCAACAGTATCGTAAAACCAATCGCTTTTTTTAACATCCTTAAAGCTTATGCTGCGCTTTTGGGTAAAATTAAAAATTTTGTTTGCGGCAGACATAAATTCAGCTCTTGTTATAAAGTTGTCGGGCTTAATGCTTCCATCGGAGTAGCCTGAGATGTAGCCTTTGTCAATCATCTCATCTATGGCTTCCCTTGCCCAATGCCCGTCAAGGTCATATTCCGCCATTACGCTGGATGTAATCATAGGCATCAATAAAACAGCGACACAGCATTTTAACAGCCTTTTCATTTTAAGTCCTTCCTTCGTTTTAAAATTTTTATAACAAACTCCATTTCTTTTTCATTAAAGGGCCTGTATTCACCTTCTTTAAGCGAATTATCAAGCTCTATATCTCCAAATTTTATTCTTTTAAGAAAAACAACTTTTCCGCCGACAGATAAAAACATTTTTTTAATTTGATGAAATTTTCCCTCGCTTATTGTTACAATCGCCTTTGAAATACCCCCTTCGGAGGATAATATTTTTAAATCTGCGCTTTTAAGTTTAATTTCTTTTCCGTCTTTATCTACAATTATAATTCCTTGTCGGAATTTTTCAAGACAATCTTTATTAATTTCTCCCTCAACCTCTGCATAATAAGTTTTATTAACGTGCTTTTTTGGAGAAAGGCTGTTGTGAGCAAACTCGCCGTCGTTTGTAAGTATTATAAGCCCGCAGGTATCTTTATCAAGCCTGCCTACCGGAAATATTCCCTTTGCCCTGTCGCTTTGGCTTAAAAGCTGGACGACCGTTTTGTCATTTTTATCCGATGAGGCGCAAATCACGCCTTTTGGCTTATTCATAACAATATAAACAAAACGGCTGTAATTTATCCTCCTGCCGTCAAATTCGACAACGGCATTTTCAGGCTCAAGCTTTTGCTCGGCTTTTAGGCATATAACGCCGTCAATTGATACCCTTCCCTCTTTTATGTGCCTTTTCGCATCGCTTCGGCTTTCGCAAAGAGCCTGTGATAAATATTTATCCAATCTTATGTAAGACATAGAATTCCCCTCCAAAAAATTTAAAAAACCTATGAAATTACTGTATACAAAAATAATTTATTTTGTTATAATTATATAAAATATTATTTATTATGTCGATGTTATTTATTGACAGATAATTATTAATTTTTTAGGAGGACATAAAAATGGCAGTTGTAGAAGAATCACTTCGCCTTGAAGCCGACAAAACCTTAAGCTTTGGCAACTATATTGTTAAAGAAAAACAAAAAATAACTGATTTTGAGGTCGATGGTGATATCTATAAAATCCGTACTCACAATGAAGTAACAAGACTCTCCAAAAACGGAAAGCTTCTGCTTGAAACCGTTCCGGGGGCTACGGTTCACAATTTAAAAGTAACTGAAAAGCTCACAACCTTTTCAATAGAAGGCTTTGAGGATACTTCGGTAACTCTTGAGCTTGAATCCGACACAAATTATTCTATTTATGTAAACGATGTTAATATAGATAAGCTTAAAACAGGTCTTTCTGGCAAAATAAATTTCAGTATAGATCTTAACAGCGAACCTCAAACAGTTAAAATCGAAAAACATTAACATATTCAGCGAGTTTCAAGTCTTTTTAAGCTCTTGAAGCTCGCTGTTTACTGTGTCGGATAATACGAATATTAACAGATCGGTGATTTATAATGGCAAAAATCAAAACAAATTACATTTGCAGCGAATGTGGCTACGAAACAGGCAGATGGCTTGGAAAATGTCCGTCCTGCGGAAGTTACAACACTATAAACGAAGAAAGCACACAAAGATTAAAGCCTTCTTCGGCAGGATATTTTGCGGCGGCTGAAACTCTCGATCAAATAAAAACCTTAAGCGATGAAAGGGTAAAGACAAACATAGAAGAGCTTGACAGGGTTTTGGGCGGAGGGCTTGTTCAAGGCTCTCTTACGCTTATAGGAGGCGATCCCGGCATAGGAAAATCAACGCTTATTTTGCAGATATGCCAAAGCTTGGGCGATAAGGGCAAAAAAATTCTTTATGTTTCCGGTGAAGAATCCTCTCAGCAAATAAAAATGAGGGCTCAAAGGCTCGGCATAACCACAAATAAGCTTCTTCTGCTTTGCGAAACAAACTTGGATATCGCCTTAAACGCCGCTGTTGATATTAAGCCCGATGTGCTTGTGATAGACTCTGTGCAGACTATGTTTACAGAAGAAGTTTCTTCAGCCCCCGGCTCCGTAACTCAGGTTAGAGAATGTTGTTCCAAGCTTATGCGTTTAGGAAAGGGAAACAATATATCGGTTTTTATAATAGGTCACGTAACAAAAGACGGCTCCCTTGCCGGGCCTAGAGTTCTCGAGCATATGGTAGACACCGTTTTATATTTTGAAGGAGAAAGAATGGCAAGCTACCGCATACTTAGGGCGGTAAAAAACCGTTTTGGCTCAACAAACGAAATAGGTGTTTTTGAAATGCTTGAAAACGGGCTTAAGCAAATAAAAAATCCGTCTGAATATATGCTGTCCGGACGTCCCATAGGAGCGGCAGGCTCAGTCGCTACCTGCAGCATAGAGGGAACAAGACCGATTTTAACCGAAGTTCAGGCGCTTGTTAATTATACAACATTTAATATGCCACGGCGTATGGCAACCGGAATGGATTTTAACAGAGTTATACTGCTTATTGCCGTATTGGAAAAAATAGCCGGCTTTCAGCTTGGCAGCTATGACAGCTATGTAAACCTCGCCGGCGGCATAAAAATAGGCGAGCCGGCTCTTGATTTGGCTGTTGTATCAGCCATTGTATCAAGCTATAAAAAAATTCCTATCGATGCCGAAACCCTTATTTTCGGAGAAGTTGGTCTTACGGGAGAAGTAAGAGCCGTTTCTATGGCTGAAAAAAGGGTGTTGGAGGCTTTAAAGCTTGGCTTTAAAACAATGATTATTCCAAAAGATAATATGCGTCAAATAAAAGCCGGCAAAGATGTTAAGCTTTTGGGAATAAAATCTCTAAGCGAACTTCTTAACATTATCCTCTAAATTAAAAGTTCATTCATTTATAAGAAAAAATACTAATATCATTCAGACTGTCAAAAAACCTGCTTTGAACAAGTAACTTAAAGCATCGCAGACTTATAATCCGCAGGCGAAATTCACTTGCGCCGAGGAAAACAGCGAGTTTCAAGGGATTTTTAATCCCGATGGAACGAGCTGTTTATATCTGTTTTCTCTCGAAAAAGTCCATTCGGACTTTTTCGACAGTCTGCTAATATCATTAACTCTTGTTTTTGTTATAAAAATGTAATATCATAGAATATAGACAAGCTTATTTTTTTATTGTAAAATGTATAAGTTATTTTATGCATTAAAAAAGCTTTTTATAGAAATAATTTTATTATAATCTGATTTTGATTTTAGGAGGAATAAAAATGGGTTTATACGAAGAATGGTTCAAAAAGGCATATAAAAGCGACGGAACTACAAACAATGCTTTATGGGATAAGTATCTCCCTCTGGAGCAAAAAATCTATGAATATATCCTTGAAAATAAAGTAACCGAAATTAAAGGCACCGTTAAAGAGCTTGCCGAAAAATTTAATATGTCAACAATATTTTTTGCAGGCTTTATAGACGGAATAAACGGCACGCAAGAAAAAGCTGTTGATTTGGAAAATCTCAATGAAGATTCAGATATAGAATTAAAAATAGATTTTGAAATACTTTACAAAAAAATGGTTGAATATAAAGCAGACCATCTTTACAATCTTCCTCAATGGGATAACATATTCTCAGAAGAACACAGAAAAGTTCTCTACAAAGGACAAAAATCATCAAAAACCTATGTAAGAGAAGCAAAAATCGGAAGAAATGAGCCATGTCCCTGCGGAAGCGGCAAAAAATACAAAAAATGCTGCGGAGCAAATTTATAGTAATCAGCCTAGGGTGTGAATTATTTTGAAAACCTTATTTAAAAAAATAGACAGTCAAAATCCTGCTCTTGATTATAAAGTTTTTGAGCTTGCGGCTCATATAATACAAAACGGCGGCTTGGTAGCCTTTCCTACAGAAACAGTTTACGGCTTGGGTGCGGATGCTCTTAATCCCGAAGCCGTAAAAAAGATTTACGAAGCAAAAGGCAGACCATCTGACAATCCGCTTATAATCCATATAAGCGATTTGGAAGAGCTTCCTCCTTTGGTTGAAAGTATTTCCGATAAAGCTGAAAGCATCATAAAAAACTTTTGGCCCGGTCCGCTGACAATAATATTTAAAAAATCAAAGCTTATACCTAAGGAAACATCGGGAGGGCTTAATACAGTCGCCGTTCGTTTTCCGCAAAACAAGGCTGCACAATTTCTTATAAAAGCTTCAAAACGCCCTATTGCCGCGCCAAGCGCAAATTCATCGGGAAAACCCAGCCCCACCCGAGCATCTCATGTATTGTATGATTTAGACGGCAAAATCGATATGATAATAGACGGCGGAGGCTGTGATTTTGGTCTTGAATCCACAATAATAGATCTTAGCGGAAATACTGCCTGCCTTTTGCGCCCGGGGTCCGTAACATTAAATATGCTTAAATCTGTTTTGGGTGATATAGAGATTGATAAGGCTGTTTTGGGCAAACTCGAAAATAATGAGATTCCCAAAGCTCCGGGCATGAAATATACTCATTATTCTCCGAATGCAGATGTTGTCATTGTAAAGGGTGAGCTTGATAAAACAATAAAAAAAATAACAGAGCTGTGCATAAATGATACGGCCGAAAACAAAAAAGTATGCATAATTGCAACCGAGCAAACATCAAATATGTATTCAAACCTAAATGCCGAAATATTTGTTGTCGGAAACAGGCTTAAGCCCGAAACAATAGCCGCAAATTTATTTAAAACACTTAGAAAATGCGATTTTTACTGTATGGACAAGGTATATGTGGAAGCCTTCGATGAAGTGGAAATCGGCTTTGCCGTTATGAATCGACTAAAAAAAGCCGCAGGCTACAATATAATAAACGTATAACTTTTAAGGAGGAGGATTACTATGAAAAGAATTGTTTTTATCTGCACCGGAAACACCTGCCGAAGCCCTATGGCGGAAGCTATAGCAAAGCATATCTTTAAATCAAAAAATATAGTTGCAGTTATAACTTCAAGAGGACTTTCCGTTTTTACAAAATCTCCTATGGCTGCCAATGCGGTAAAAGCTCTTGAAAACCATGACATTCCTTTTGAGGAGCATACCTCAACGCCATTAAGCTTGGATGATATGGACGGTGCCGACCTTATACTTACCATGACTGAATCTCTTAAGAATGCTGTTTTAACATTCGAGCCTGCTTTATCCAAAAAAACTTATACGCTTTATAATTATATTACAGGTGAGGACAAAGATATTGAGGATCCTTTCGGAAAGGATTATCAAGCATATGAAGACTGTTTTAACGAATTGTATTCTTTATTGGATAAGTTTAAATTTAAAGGCGGAAAAAAGATAGTTGCTCTTGGCTGCGACCATGCCGGATTTCAGCTTAAAAACACCATAATACAATACTTTGAAAAAAATAACATCTCTTACAAAGACTACGGAACATATTCCGAGGAATCCGTCGATTATCCCATATACGGAAGAGCGGTTGCTCAGGCTGTTATTTCAGGCGAAGCAAGCAAGGGTATAGTAATCTGTTCAACAGGAATCGGCATATGCATAGCGGCAAACAAAATTAAAGGCATAAGAGCCGCTCTGTGTCATGATGTTTTTTCAGCCAAAGCAACAAGAGAACATAATAACGCCAATATTCTCGCTATGGGCGCCAATGTAATAGGTGTTGGCCCTGCTTTGGAAATTGTAGAAGCTTTCCTTAACACAGAATTTTCAAATTACGAACGTCACTTAAGAAGAATAAATATGATCGAGCCTGATTAAGGAGGATATATTATGAGTAATTTATATGTTATTGAGCATCCTCTTGTTCAAAATAAAATATCTATGCTTAGAAACAAATTAACCGGCAACAAGGAATTTAGAGAAATTGTTTCCGAAATAGCAACTCTGCTTTGTTATGAAGCCACAAAGGATATGCCTGTAAAAGAAATTGAAATAGATTCTCCCTCGGGCAAAACAACTGGAAAAACTCTCGATTTAAAAATTGCCGTTGTACCTATATTAAGAGAGGGCCTCAGCATGGTTGACGGAATATTAACGCTTATTCCAAATGCAAATGTCGGTCATATAGGCCTTTACAGAGATCCGAATACGCTTATGAGCGTTGAATATTACTGCAAGCTTCCAAAAGATGCCCATCAATGTGAAATTCTTCTTCTTGATCCTATGCTTGCAACAGGAGGAAACGCCTGTGCGGCAATCCAATTTATGAAAGAAAGAGGAGTTGAAAAAATCAAATTTCTTTGCATTATGGCAGCCCCCGACGGAATTAAAAAAATCCAAAATGAGCATCCCGATGTTGACATATATACAGCGGCATATGATCGCTGTTTGGATGAAAACGGCTATATATATCCCGGCGCCGGTGATGCGGGCGACAGGCTTTTTGGGACAAAATAGCCGTCTTAAACGGGAAAGGAGCTTAAAAAATGTATCACAATTGGCTGCTTTATCTTGCGGCATTTGCCACAGCGTTTGCGATTTCACTTTTTACAACGCCGTTTGTAAAAAGCTTTGCTTATAAAATCGGAGCAATCGATTATCCAAAATCAAGGGGGCTTAATAAAGAGCCTATGCCCTTAATAGGCGGTCTTGCCATTGTATGCGGCTTTATTTGCTCTATTATTGTACTGTCGCCTTTTGTTGCCGATTTTCATACAAAACGTTTTGCCGGTTTTCTTATAGGCGGTGTTTTGATTGTTATTTTAGGCATATTCGATGATATTTACGAACTTGGGCCTAAAATCAAATTTCTTGTTCAAATTTTAGTTGCATTCATAGCCGTAAAAAGCGGAACAAAAATAGATGTTATTATGTGGCCCATGTGGCAATATTTTAAGCCGTTCAGCTCAATCATAACAATGTTGTGGATAATAGGCCTTATAAATGCGGTTAACCTTATAGACGGCGTAGATGGTCTTGCTGCCGGCGTAACTTCTATTGCTGCAATATGCCTTATGTTTTTATGCGCAATTTCAGGAAGCGAACTGGCAGTTGTTTTGGCAGCTACTCTTGCAGGCGCGTGCCTTGGTTTTCTTCCCCGAAATTTCAGCCCTGCCGAAATATATATGGGTGACACCGGTTCAACATTTTTGGGATATGTGTTAGCAGTTTCATCTTGTATAGGAGTTTATAAAAGCTATGCCCTTCTTTCAATAGTTATTGCTATTTTGGCTATGGCTCTTCCTATTCTTGATACAGTTTTTGCATTTATAAGACGTCTTATTAATCACAAACCAATTATGATGGCGGACAGAGGTCATCTTCATCATCGTCTTATAGACAGCGGTTATACGCATAAGCAGGCTGTTATGATTTTATACGGCTTAAGCTTTTTCAGCGCTTTAATTGCCGTTTTGATAGCCATTCAGGATTACAGAGCCACTATTATTGTTTTTATTTCTTTTTTAATTTTAATACTTATGCTCTTTGTATACAGCAGCAGAACAAGCAAAAACAATCAATAACCTATATTTGGGCTTTGAAGCTTTAAATAATACCATAGCTCTCAGCCCTTTACAGTATTGATAAATAAAAAGTGATATTGAAAGTAAAATTATTGACAATCTTAATTAACTGTGCTATCATATTAATATATTTATTATATTGATTAAACTATACATAAGAAAGGGGTACACCACCTAGGGTGTATCTCTTTTTGTGCTTTTAGCGAGAGCATAAGCACAAATATCATTGACAGGAGTTGATTTATTTGAAATTTAACGGAAAAGAAATTTTGCTTGAAAAAGACGTTATATTAAGCGAATTTTTAAAAACTATGGGCTATGATGCTTCAGTTATCGCCGTTGAAATTAATTATGAAATTATACCAAAAGCAGAATATGATAAAACTCTTATTCATAATAGCGATACAATGGAAGTTGTAAATTTTGTAGGAGGCGGCTGATAAATTTATATAATCATATTTACTCATTCAGAATAAAAGGAGAATACAATGAATACAGATAAACTTATTATAGGAAAAAAAGAATTTAATTCACGCTTTATTTTAGGCTCAGGCAAATTTTCGCTTGAAATGACAAAAACCGTCATAGAAAATGCCGAAATAGAAATGGCAACGCTTGCATTGAGAAGAGCAAACAACGCAGGCAGCGAAAATATTCTCAATTACATTCCAAAAGGCATAACGCTTTTGCCAAATACATCCGGAGCAAGGAACGCTCAGGAGGCAGTAAGAATAGCTCGTCTTGCCAGAGAAATAGGCTGCGGAGATTTTGTTAAAGTAGAGGTTATTCACGATTCAAAATATCTTCTGCCCGATAATTATGAAACAGCAAAAGCAACCGAAATGCTTGCAAAAGAAAATTTTATTGTTATGCCTTATATGTATCCCGATCTTAATGCCGCAAGAGATATGGTAAATGCAGGCGCTGCCGCAATTATGCCCCTCGGTGCGCCTATAGGAAGCAACAAAGGTCTTTTAACAAAAGATTTTATAAAAATTTTGATAGATGAAATAAGTCTTCCTATAATTGTTGATGCTGGAATAGGCAGACCATCTCAAGCTTGTGAAGCAATGGAAATGGGCTGCTCTGCCGTAATGGCAAACACAGCCGTAGCAACCGCAAAAAACGTTGCTCTTATGGCAAGGGCATTTAAACTCGCCATAGAAGCAGGACGAAGCGCTTATTTGGCAGGTCTTGGCAGGGTATTGGATTATAAAGCAGAGGCATCAAGCCCTCTGACAGATTTTCTTCAGGATTAGGGGGATATTTATGCAGCTGAGAGCAACAAACCATATGCAGTATCAAGACGGTATGGAAAAAATATCGTCTGATATAATGGATAAAGTAATAAATGGCAGAAAAGAATATGATTATTCCATATATACAAAAAAAGATGTACTTAATACATTGGCTAAAGAATTTATATCCGTTGAAGATTTTAAAATTCTTTTAAGCCCTGCGGCAGAATCATTTTTAAATGATATGGCGCATAAGGCAAAACTTGAAACCATGAAGCATTTCGGAAATTCCGTTTGTATGTTTACTCCTTTGTATATAGCAAACTATTGTGAAAATTACTGTGTTTACTGTGGATTTAACTGCAGCAACAAAATAAATCGTGCAAAGCTGAGTTATGATGAAATAGAAAAAGAAATGAAAACTATTTCCGAAACAGGGCTTAGAGAGATTCTTATTTTAACCGGCGAAGCAAAAAAAGCATCAAGTGTTGAATATATCGGTGAAGCTGTTAAAATTGCAAAAAAATATTTTTCAACAATAGGTTTGGAAATTTATCCTCTAAATACAGATGAATATGCCTTTTTGCAAAAATGCGGCGCCGATTTTGTAAGTGTTTATCAAGAAACATATAATACGGATAAATATGAAGAGCTTCATTTAAGAGGCCCAAAAAGAATATATCCTTACAGAATAAATGCTCAGGAAAGAGCTATTTTAGGCGGAATGCGCGGTGTTGCTTTCGGCTCTCTTTTAGGCCTTGATGATTTCAGAAAGGATGCCTTTGCGGCAGGACTTCACGCTTATCTTATTCAGCAAAAATATCCTCATGCAGAGATTTCATTTTCTTTCCCCAGATTAAGACCGTTTATAAACATCAAAGAAAAAAGACCTAATGATGTTCATGAAACTCAGCTTCTTCAAGTAATGCTGGCATACAGACTTTTTATGCCGTTTGCCGGAATAACAATATCAACAAGAGAAAGAGCAGGCTTCAGAGATAATGTAATAGGTATGTGTGCAACAAAAATTTCAGCCGGAGTAAGCGTAGGCGTAGGCGGTCATTCCGAAAAAGAAAAAGGCGACGAACAATTTGAAATATCGGATCCAAGGAGCGTAAAAGAAGTTTTTGATTCAATTACTGAAAAGGGCTTACAGCCTGTTTTTACAGATTATGTCAGAGTTTAGTTATTCCCCGCCTATTGGAATGATATAATTAAAGAAAGGTAAATTATGGTTATTTGCATAACAAACAGAAAACTTTGCAATATCGATTTTTTTAAAAGGATAGAACTTTTGGCAAGCCAAAAGCCAAGAGCTATAATGCTCAGAGAAAAGGATTTACCAATAAATGAATACACAAGCCTTGCAAAAGAAGTAAAAAAAATATGTGACAAAAATAACGTTGATATAATAATAAACACATTTATAGAGTCTGCAAAAATACTGAACATAAAAAATATTCACCTCCCCTTTCCTATGCTCTTAGAAAATAAATCCTGCTTAAATGATTTTGAGCTTATAGGCACTTCTGTTCACTCTGAAGAAGAAGCTTTAAAGGCGGAAGAATTAGGTGTTAATTATATAACGGCAGGTCATATTTTTAAAACAGACTGTAAAAAGGGTCTTGAACCAAGAGGGCTTAAATTTTTAAAACAAATTTGTGATAATGCAAATATTCCCGTTTTTGCAATAGGAGGAATAAATAACGAAAATACTCCCCTTGCAATAAAAGCAGGTGCTGCGGGAGTATGCATAATGAGCTCAGCAATGGACGGAAGCTATAAAATAAATGATATGAGCACTCCGCTTACGCTGCATACCAATAATTAACGTTTCTTAAAAAACCATTTGCTTTTAGTAAAAGTACAAACTAAAAGCAAATGGTTTCATCAAAATATTTAAGATTAATAAAGCTTATTTTTTAAAAATTTTAACAGCTTCTCATAATTTTCCGCTATATGAGGGAAATTACAGTTAACACAATTTTTTACCGTTTTATCATCCTTTAAAGTAAAATTTGGATTTCCGGGACAATCGTCAAATCTGTTTAGCGGACAATAACAAAACAAACAATTAAAATCCTCTTCCTGTATGCCATTGTGACATGGAAAATATTCACACTCTTTATTAGAAAAAAATTTACTGCTGTTTTTCATATCTCACCTATATAATCATTATAATAATCAAATAATACCCCTCTTTAATAAAAGAAATTTAGGTTTTTCCGTTTCTTTTTTAGATAAATAAATTTATCAATCAAGAATATTCGTATTCCGCTTACGCTGCATACTCATAACGATGTTTTCCGACGAAGTACCCACCGCCTAATAGGCAGGTCTTACTCAGTCGATAAATTAATCATAGCTAAAATTTGCGCAGCTTTAAAGCCTTTATTATTACCACACCTGCCGCCGCCGGTATAAGCTGACCTATGCATAAGCTTACGGCAAGCACAGGATAAGCAACGGAAATTATTTTGCTTAACCAAATCGGCACACAAAGCCCCGGAAAAATAACTATCGGCAAAAAAACAAAAATCTCATTTGCATTAATTTTTTTAATGCCTGCAATAACAGCTGATGTTATTATACCTACAATACAGCCGCCTATCATATCAATAGGCCCCATACCTCCAATTGCATTTGATATAAAGTTCGCCAAACCAAGGGGAATAATAAGATAAGGGAATAAATAAGCCAGTGAATAAAGTGCTGTAGCAATCCTGATTTGATACTGACCGAAAGCAAAAGACTGTGTAAAACACATTATAACAACATAAAGAGCAATAACTAATGATGAAATTGTAAGCTCTTTAACGCTGAACTTAATTTTCATTATAAAACACCTCCATAAAATTAATATCAAATAAAAATATTTGTCTTAATTTTTACTCAAAAATGAGCTAAAAGCTCAAAACCAAATCGGTTTATTCCCTTAGTTTTGTTTAAAGACAGGATGGTTGCGAACTGTCCTGAGTATGGAGTTATAATTCATTATAAAATATATAATAAAAGCCGTTTTATGTCAAGAAATACTTAAAAAATATAAAAAAATCAATTTTTAGGCAAAGTCATATACGTTGATGGAACTTCGCCGTTTATAACAGTATTTACAAGCATAAGTCTTCTTTTTATAACGACATTTTTAGAATAAAATGGATTTACTATACTTATTTCCGAAACTATATTCAGATATATCTGAAAATTTATTTGATTAATCCCTACCGACTCAAATGTTGTTTCGTAATCTATTTCACTGCTGCCCATGGGGGTAAGGGATATTTCATATTCCGGCCCATAATTTGAAAGAATATTTATACCCGTCATAATACCCAACGGAAGCTTTAAGCGTTTCTTTTCAAGCTCATTAAGTCTTTTTGATATTTTTACAGACATATTCGAACATATATCGTTTATTAAAAGTGTATTTATACTCATAGAGTTGTTTTTATCTTCATCTTCAGAGATAAAAAAATCTTTTTGAACAATACCCATCTCAGAGATAACCTCTTTGGTTGCAAAATTTATTTGTTCATTTATTTCTGTAACGGCATATTTTTCACTTATTGATACCGCAACAGGAATAACTTTTTTTTCAAACATAATCAAAAAGTATAAAAAACCGGTAATAATAAAAATAATAGTTACAAAAACAGCAATTCTTTTTTTTCTATGTTTTTGCATATTTGATTTAATCATATTTTAAAACCCTGTTTTCTGCTGCTATTTATTATATGAATGATCTTAAGCTTTTATTGATTTTCAATTTTTTATAATTTTATCGACAAGCAAGCCTTATGTTGTGATTAATCGGCATAAACGGAGAATAAATACCCTTAACTTTAACTCTTTAATTTTTCTGAAACATTTTATTTATATTTTTTTTACAAATTTTACTTTATAAATAATCTTTATTCTGATATAATAAACAAAAGAAAAGGAGGCTATGCGATGGAACAGTCAAGAAATAACGGCGATAACAGAAAAAGACCATCTTCATATACATCACGCTCCGGATATCCTTCCTCTTCATCGGATCGTCGGGCATCTTCCTATCCAAGGAAAAGTCCTTCAGGCTCAAGAGCCTCCTCCGGATCCTCAAGATCTTCAGCGCCGAGCTCATACAGATATGAAAGACAGCCTTATCGCTCAGGCTATGGAAATGCGCCATCACAGCCCCGAAACGGCGAAAAAAAACAAAAGCCCCCAAAAAAGAAAAATCCTTTTTTAACCTTTTTGAAAAGCGCTTTTTTGCTGTCGGTTTTTGTATTTTTTGCGGCGGCAGGCATTGCCATCGGAGCTTATCTCGGGATAATAAAAAGCGCTCCCAAGCTTGAAATGCTCTCTATCGAGCCAAATGTCTATACATCTATTATATATGACATGAACGGAAACGAAATTGACAGGCTTCATGGAGATGAAAACAGAGAATATGTGGTTTTAGAAAATATCCCGATTAATCTTCAAAATGCAATTATCGCAATTGAAGATGAAAGATTTTACAACCATAACGGAGTTGATGCTAAAAGTGTTGCAAGAGCCGTATATGTTACCGTTAAAAGCAAACTTGGAGGCGACTCCAGAATGGAAGGCGCCAGCACAATAACTCAGCAGCTTATAAAAAACAATGTAACAAAAGTAACAAGAAATACCATTAAAACCAAAATACAGGAGCAGTATCTTGCCGTTGAATACGAAAAAGAGCTTGAAAAACAACTTGGAAGCAAAAAAGCGGCAAAAGATTATATCCTTGAGTTATATTTAAATACAATAGGTCTTAATCACGGATACAGCGGAGTTCAGGCGGCAGCTTTGGGATATTTCAACAAAGATGTATCCGAACTTGACTTAGCCGAAAGCGCATGTCTGGCAGGAATTACAAATAATCCCTCATATTATACGCCCAGGGTTCACCCCGAAAACAATAAACAAAGGCAGCAGAAAATATTAAGCAATATGCTTGAACAAGGCTATATAACAAAAGAGGAATATTCACAGGCAATTAAAGAAGATATTTATTCAAGAATTTCCGATACGGCAAACACTCAGCAAAATTATGGAAGCGTTATTCACAGTTATTTTGTAGATGCTCTTTTTGAACAGATTTCTTCCGATTTGCAGCAGCAGTACAAAATAAGTTCTGCCCAAGCAAACAATTATCTTTACAACAGCGGTCTTCAAATATATTCTACATTTGCGCCCGATATACAAAAAGTCGTAGATGATGCCTATCTTGATGACAGTCTGTTTCCAAAGGTAAATTACGGTATAGAGGTTAGTTATACTGTGTCGGTGCAAAACAGTTCCACGGGAAAACAAAATCACACAGAATATAAACAATTTGTTAAAAACAGAGAGGAAGCCGATACTTTTGTTGCAAACAAAAAAGCGGAAATTGAAAACGAATTGTCCTCAAGAGAAAGTATTATTGCCGACAAGGCTGTTTATACGGTTGAACCCCAGTCTGCTATGGTTATAATGGATTACAGAACAGGTGAAGTTAAAGCGCTTGCCGGCGGAAGAGGCGAAAAACTCGTAAACAGAGGCTTTAACAGAGCTACCGATTCGGCAAGACAGCCTGGCTCTGTATTTAAGGTTTTGGCAGCCTTTGCTCCTGGTATTGATTTAGGCAAGCTTACACCCGCTACTGTTTTTGATGATGTACCATACAGCGTAGGCAATTACTCGCCTAAAAACTGGTATACAAATCCTCCTTACAGAGGTCTTTCAACAATACGTGATGCCATAAGAGATTCTATGAATATAATTGCTGTTAAGGCTATGGTTTATACAGGCATTGACAGCTGTTACGATTATCTTCTTAATTTCGGATTTACAACCCTTGAAAACGATAATCATGCTTCTACCGCTCTCGGCGGCCTTACAAGAGGCGTAACTCAGCTTGAGGTTACAGCTGCTTTCGGAGCCATCGCAAACGGCGGAGAATATAAAAGACCTATGCTTTATTCAAAGGTGTTGGATCACGAAGGAAATGTACTGTTGGAAAATAATCAAGAACCTAAACAAGTTCTTAAAAAAACATCGGCATATCTCTTAACCGATATGATGCGTGATGTTGTTAAATCCGGTACAGGAACAGCAGCAAGATTTAAAAATTCTCAAATGCCTGTTTCGGGAAAAACCGGAACTTCTCAGGAATCAAGAGATCTTACATTTGTCGGCTTCACACCATATTATGTTGCCGGAATATGGCTCGGCTTCGATAATTATGACGATACGGTAAAAAATATGTCAAATCTTGATCAGAGCGCTCATACCGCCCTTTGGAGAACTATTATGGAAAAAATCCATGAAGGACTCCCCGTTAAAGAATTTGAAAAACCCAACGGCATAGTTTCCGCAAGCATATGCACCGAATCAGGAAAACTTGCTTCAAGTATTTGCAGCTCTGATACAAGGGGAACTATAAGAACGGAATATTTTGCTCAAGGGACTCAGCCTACCGAATATTGTAATGTTCATAAAGCTGTTTCCGTATGCAGCGCTTCAGGAATGTCGCCAAGCAAGTATTGCCCTGCTTCATCTATAGTAACAAGAGCCGGTATAGTAAGGCCGGAGCCTTACAACGGAAGTGAAACCGTTGCCGACAGAATATATGAGGTTGGCGTTGGCAGAGGCATATGTAATGTTCATACCGAACAAAGCGTTCAAAGTGAGGAAAACACTGAAGAAGACACCGATAAAGAAAATACCGATGAACAAAAAGATACTGATGAGAATAACACAGATAATGAATACCAAGGCTCTGAAATGGAGCCGGAAGTTGAAGCTCAGCCGCAAAAGCCTGATGTTTCTATAGGTGAAGTTATTCCATCTGTACCCGACGAGCCTCCGGCTGCCGAAAATAAACCGCCGGAACAGCCTGTTATGCCGGATGTATCCTCTGTAGGAACAGCAAACGCAGCCGCCGACGGTTTTGAATTTAACTGATAAATACCCACCGCCTTTTAGGCGGTGGATTTATCGTTTGGTTAATTTGATTTTTTACATAAATTTGTCAAAATGTTTATTTTTGTACTTAATTTTTTTAAATACTTGAATTAATTGCCGTTTTCTTATATAATAAATGCATTGCCGCATAATGCGGATATTATAAAATTTTATTTGGGAGATGTTTATTATGTTATATAATTTTTTAACCGGAACAGTAATTGAAAAAGGAGAAAATGCAGCTTCCGCCGTTACAAACGCCGCCGAAACCGTATCTGAGGCTGCTACAAATGCATCTGCATTTGGATCGGGAAACGGCATACTTTTTACAATACTTTATATAGTTGCCATAGTTGCTATTTTTTACTTTTTCGCATTTAGACCTCAATTGAAAAAAGATAAAGAAATGAAAGCAATCCAAAATTCCATTAAGGTTGGCGACAGTGTTATGACAACAAGCGGATTTTACGGAAAGGTTGTGGATATTTCAGAGCAGGTTTTTGTTATCGAATTTGGCACAAACAAAAGTATAAGAATCCCTGTGGCAAAAAATGAAATTGTCGGCGTAAAAGAGCCTAATTTAACAAATAAGCCTTCCGAAGAATAAAAAACTGAAAGACTTTCATTAAGGAGTTATCAATATATGTTGGATTTTAAGCCTATAACTATAGATGACAAGGAAATTATAGAAAGTTTTACAAAAAAGAAAAACTATTTTATGTGTTCCTTTAGTTTTGTGGATTTGTTTATTTGGGCGGAGCATTACAAAATCCAATTTTGTATTAAAGATGGATTTCTTTTTATAAAAATTGCTAAATCGGATGGCTCAATATATACCCCTCCGATTGGCGAAGGTGATTTTAAAAATGCCGTTAAAGAAATAGAAACAGATGCTTATGAAAGAAATATACCATTTTCAATGTCAAGTATTCCCACAGAAATTAAAGAAAAGCTTGAATTGGAATTTCCCGGGCGGTTCATATTTACCGAAGATTTGGACAGAGAGGATTATATCTATACTTCCGAAAGTCTTATAACACTAAAGGGGAAAAAATTCCATTCAAAAAGAAATTTTATAAATCGTTTTAAACAGCTTTATGACGGACGTTGGAAGTATGAAGAGCTTTCCGACGAAAATATGAATGAAATATTTGAATTTCATCTTGATTGGTGCGGACTTAAGCAGTGTGATGACAAAGACAATTTTTTGGGCGAAACGTGCGCTGTTTCAAGAGCATTAAAAAATTATAAAAAGCTTGACATAAAAGGAGGCTTAATTAGGCTTGATGGAAAAATAATAGCTTTTAGTCTTGGTTCAAGTTTTAATGAAGAGCTTTTTATAGTTCATATTGAAAAAGCAAATACTGAAATTGCCGGAGCTTATCAATTAATTAACCAACAGTTTGCAGAACATAACTGTTCTTCTTTTGCTTATATAGACAGAGAAGAAGATTGTGGCATAGAAGGTTTAAGAAAAGCAAAACAATCTTATTATCCTTTTAAGCTTGGGGTAAATTATTCTGCAAAAATAATTTCGGAGAATTAATTTTTTTGAACTTATTTTTGCGGAATTATTTTTGGTTTATTTTGGGGGTGATTTAAATTATAAAATACGCAGAAAAAAAAGATTCTGTTAAAGTAAAAGAGCTTTTTGATTTATGCTTTCCAGAGGATATCAAATTCAATAATTGGTTTTTTGAAAATATATTTGATTTCAGAAAAACAATACTATATAAAAAAAACGGAACAATTCTTTCAATGCTTCAGGCTCTTGATTACAAACATTCCCTTTTGGGTAATGTAACTTATATCTATGGAGCCTGCACATCTGACAGATTCAGAAAATTAGGCCTTATGTCACAACTTTTGGATTTCTCATTTAAAGAAGATATTAAAAACAATAAGGCTGCTTCTATTCTCATTCCTGCAAATTTATCTTTGTTTGATTTTTATAAAAAATTTGGATACATTCCTGCATTTTTTACGGATGAAATAATTGAAGATAAAATTTTTCCAAACTTTATGAATAAGAATAATCTTACTTATCTGTCAATAAAAAAAGCTGATTTAAGCTCTTGCGAAGCTATGTCAAAAATTTATGAAAACGCTCTTAAAGATTGCCCACATATTTTAAGAAGCCCGGAATATTTTAAAACACAAATAAATATGTTTAACAGCCTTGGCGGAGATGTGTATATACTTGAAAATAATGAAACCCAATTAGGCTTTTGCTTTATAAATAATGAAAAAATACCATTTGTGCAGGAAATATTAACGATAGATAATAATAGTTATTTGTCTGAATTTAAAAGCCTTATTTTTAATTCGTACGCAAAAGATAAAATTAAATTTTCAACTTTCGGTACAAAAAAACCTATTGGAATGATAAAATATCACTCATCAGAACAAAATTATTTTAAAAGCTATATGAATTTAATGTATAATTAAGGCTTCTCGCCAAAAAACCGCCAGTTTAAGCCAAATTTTTAAAGTTTGTATATTAATTGTATATTAAACGCCAAAGAAGAAAACAACGCAAAACCCTACTCAAATAAAAATAAATCCTGCCCAGACTTATCGGACAAGATTTATTTTTGTTAATCACTTACATTAACGTCTGTATTTTCAGCGTCTTTTATTTCCTCAATACCGCATAAAACTTCCAATATAAGTTCTTCGACAGCATTAAGAAACTCAGCCGTAAAGATTGATGCCGCAGTATGTACATGACTGTCTTTGTCGCCGTACAATCTTTCACCGGCTTCAACTATGAGTTGTTTTAACTCATCTCTTGACATTTTAATCACCTCCCTTATTTTTATTTACCTAACATTATACAATTAATTGTCTTATAAATAAAGTGTCTATTTGTATTTTATTATAAAGGGCTTTTTTATGCTTTTATTTTATTGATTTATAGCTTTGTTTTTCGCTTCTTTTTATCTTTATTATTTTATATTTATAATTAATCAATCTTCAATAACCGTAAGCTTAGTTACATTGTCATAGCTCACCTTTTTCCCTAGCAATTCTGTCAAA
>CANRHR010000011.1 GCA_947630475.1 uncultured Clostridia bacterium
TGGGCATTTACGCCGCCTGCTTTGATGTTGGGGCGCAAGCGGAAAGAATAAGCAAATATAAAAAAGGTCTTGTTATACCTGAAATAGATCCAAGGGTTGCTTTGGATAATATATTAAACTTTGTAAATAAAAAAAATAAGGAGTAGGTTTTATTGAAATCATTTAACAACAGTAAAAAGGATTATAAAATACTCGTTACAGGATGTAAAGGTCAACTCGGATATGATGTAGTAAAGGAATTAACAAAGAGGAAAATTAAATGTATAGGAGTTGACAAAGAGGAATTTGATATAACAGACAGTACACAAACTGAAAAATTCATATGTGAGTATATGCCTGATGCAATAATCCACTGTTCAGCATACACAGCAGTTGACAGAGCCGAAGATGAAGAGGAGCTTTGCACCGCAGTTAATCGTGATGGTACAAAAAATATTGCAAAAGTATGCAAAAAGATTGATGCAAAAATGATATATATAAGCACCGACTACGTTTTTCACGGAGATGGTGAAAAATTTTACTCTCCCGACGATCCGACAGCCCCTGTCAGTGTATATGGAAGAACCAAACTTGAAGGTGAAAAGGCTGTTCAAAGCATATTGGAAAAGTATTTTATTGTAAGAATATCTTGGGTATTTGGAAAAAACGGAAATAATTTTGTCAAAACAATGCTCCGACTTTCAAAAGACAGAGATGAAATCAATGTTGTATGTGATCAAATAGGTTCTCCTACATACACTGCGGATCTGGCTGTGCTTTTGTGTGATATGGTGATAAGTGATAAATATGGCATATACCATGCAACAAACGAGGGCGTGTGTTCATGGGCTGAGTTTGCACAAGAGATTATGCGTTTATCAGACAGCAATACTAAGATAAACCCTATTCCAACAGAACAGTATCCCACAAAGGCAAAAAGACCGCTAAATTCCAGGATGTCTAAAGATAAGCTTGAGGAGAACGGCTTTAAAAGACTTCCGCATTGGAAAGATGCCCTTGCCGCTTATCTTGAAGAGATAAGATATAGCTGACCGAAAGTTTCGTAACAGCTGGAAAAATCGCTACGAAAGGTGATACAAACTATTATGAATATTTTCAAAAAATTATTTAAAAAGAGCTTCAATGATGATTTCAAAAGCTGTATAGATCGTTCCATATGTCACAATGGAATAATCGAAATGTCCGGCTGGGTATTTAATAAAAAGTATGCATATGAC
This sequence comes from uncultured Clostridia bacterium, assembly GCA_947630475.1. Lineage (GTDB taxonomy): Bacteria > Bacillota > Clostridia > Lachnospirales > CAG-274 > CANRHR01. The sequence goes on from CANRHR010000011.1 coordinate 1,218, forward strand.
ACAGCCGTTGTTGTTGTGTCTTGTTTTTCTGAAAGAGAGGAAATACCGATAAAGCTTATAGAAAGAAATGATGTTGTACATCATTATTCGCTTGCTCATGTTAAAAATTGCGGCTTTGATTTTATTTTAAAATACAAAGCCTGTGAAGATATTAATGTGTGTATTGAACTTAGGCACAAGAACGGAACAGACAGACTTCCGCTGATTACGGCTCCCAAAAATTCATTAAATGTAAATGAATTTTATATAAGCAGATTAAATAATGGTTTGTGTGAATATAAAAAATTCAAGGCTAAATATGTTTCAAACGGCGCCGACATACCCAATGACATATTTAAGAATGAAATAGATATAATCGTACCTGTCTATAATGGATTTGATTTTTTGGAGAATCTGTTCAAGACTATCGAAAAAACAAAAATTCCCCACAGGATCATTGTCATAAATGACCACAGCAGTGATGAGAGGGTACTGCCCTTTCTTGTTAAGCACATAAAACAAAACCCTCACATAACATTCATAAATAATGAAGAAAACCTTGGCTTTGTACAGTCAGTAAATAAAGCTCTTGTACTAAGCGATAAAGATGTTGTACTTGTCAACACTGACGTTATACTTCCGGAGGGCTGGCTTGAAAGGCTGATACTTCCAATATACAAAGACAGAAATATTGCAAGCGTGACGCCTTTTACAAACAGCGGAACTATATGCAGTTTTCCTGTGTTTTGTGAAAATAATGAAATATTTATGGGACTTGATGTAGACGAAGTTGATGCTGTGTTTAAAAAATTTGTGCCATCACATACCGTTGTGCCGACAGGGGTTGGATTTTGCATGGCTATGAACAGACAAGCAATAGACGATATCGGCATACTCAATGCGGAAGTTTTTTATAAAGGCTACGGAGAAGAAAACGACTGGTGCCAAAGAGCAATAAAGAAAGGATACAAAAACGTTCATGTTGAAAACCTCTTTGTCTACCACAAACATGGAGCAAGCTTTCCTTCCGAGGACAAAAAAAGATACATTGAAAGAAACCTTGTACTTCTCAATCAAATGCATCCCAACTATGGCGCAGATGTTGAAAAGTATTGTAAAAGCGACCCCGTAAGAGTATACAGGGAATATGCCAAATATAAGATAACCTCAGCCTTAAGTGAAAAAAATATAATTGTTTTTGATCATAACTGGGGCGGAGGAGCAAATTCGTACAGCAAAATGAGGATTAAGGATGAGCTTTCAAAGGGTTATGGTGTTTTAAAAATAATAAACGATACAAACAAAGGGCTTTATGCCGTTTATATATATAAAGATTCCGAAGCGGGTTTTACATTTAAAAATTTTGCCGAACTTGACGATTTTATGGCTGATATGAATTTTGAAAGTATCATAATAAACGAAGTAATATCCTTCGATGACGTTTATCCGGTGTTGGATTATATTACAGGATTGAAAGAAAAATATAAGGCAAGACTTGTTATGCTTGGGCATGATTATTACAGTATTTGTCCGTCTATATATCTTGTAGACAACGAAAATAGGCACTGCTTTAAGCCCAAAAAAGAAAAATGCGAACAATGCATAGCTGAAAACAAAAATCGCTTCAATAACAGCTATGGCTCAATGTCAAAATGGCGCAGTAAGTGGGAGAGCTTTCTTCAGGAATGTGACGAGATAACTTTGTTTTCTCAAAACACAGAAAGTTATTTCAAATATTGGTATCCTGAGCTTAAAAATATAAAAATCGTACCTCACAAGGTAGACTATATAAAGCCTCTTGAAAGCTATCCCACAAGTAAAAAAGAAGTGAATGTGGGTGTGCTGGGCAATTTTATGCAGACAAAAGGCGCAGATGTAGTGCTTGAAATGCAAAAAATAATTGAAGAAGAAAATCTTCCAATGAAAATAACGATAATAGGCGAAAACCTTACAGGGCTTGATACGGGCAAAATGAATATAACAGGCAGATACAGCCTTGAGGAACTTCCCGAGATACTTAAGAAAAACAAGATTGATATAATATTCATAGCTTCTGTTTGGCCCGAAACATTTTCCTATACTACGGAAGAAGCAATAAAAATGGGCATTTACGCCGCCTGCTTTGATGTTGGGGCGCAAGCGGAAAGAATAAGCAAATATAAAAAAGGTCTTGTTATATCTAAAATAAGTCCAAGAGCAGCTTTAGATGAAATTATTGAGTTTTTTCAAGATAAGAAAAAATTCAGTACATTGAAAGATTAACAACAGGTTGAGTTTCAGAAGCGTATAATGAATCGGGGGTAACGCAATTATGGCAAAGCTTGATTTACGTTTTTGCGATGATATAGACTTTTATTCAGATGGAGATGTAGAAGATGAAATATTTTCTATAGTCAAATCGGGGATCGACATTACACAGGATAAAAAAACTTATCCTTTTGCAGTTTTATATCACCTCTCCCCTGAGAGGGAAAACATATTAAACTGGTATCCTTTCAGAGATGGAGCGGCATGCCTTGAGATTGGAGCAGGCTGCGGAGCTATAACAGGAATGCTTTGCAAAAAAAATAAAAGCGTTGTATCTGTTGATATTTCTGAAAAAAGGTGTAGGATAAATTATGAAAGACATAAGGATAACAATAATCTTACAATAATTGCAGGCAACTTTCAAAACATAAAGTTTGAAAACAAGTTTGATTATATTGTCCTAAACGGAGTGTTTGAATACGCCTTAAGCTTTATTCACAACACACGAAAGCCTTATCACAAGTTTTTGGAGCTGACAAAAGGCTTGCTAAAGCCTAACGGAAAGATACTTATAGCAATAGAAAACCGACTTGGACTAAAATATTTTAACGGTGCGCCTGAGGATCATACGGAAAACTTTTTTATGGGTATAAACGGATATATCGATAATGACACTGTGCGTACGTTTTCAAAGGCTGAACTTTCAAAAATCATTGATGAAAGCGGCTTTTCAAGCCATAAATTTTATTATCCGTATCCGGATTATAAGTTTCCTTCAGAGATATTTACCGATGAAACTGTAAATACTATGGATTATGGCAAACCATATATCAATTTTAATCCCAGATCATATGGTCTTTTTAGCGAGCAAATGGCCGCCATGGAATTTAAAAATGAGGAAATAGCAGATAAATTTTCCAATTCTTTTTTGGTTGAGATATCAAATGTTGAACCGGAAACCATATCGTATGTAAAAATAAATTCTTTGAGAAAGAAAAGCTTTAAGATACGTACTATTATTGACAGCAAGGCTGCTGCAGTGCGTAAAGAGGCTTTTGATAAAGATGCCGTTGAACACATACAAACAATGGCTGCAAACAGCATAAAATCTGCAGGAAAAATAAAGACTTTGCCTTTGGAACTGGGAGAAAACTTTGTAGAATGTAAGCTTTTGAATATGCCCACACTATCTCAAAAGCTTATTGAAATTGTGAATAATGGTGATAAGGAAATATTTGAAAGCACAATAAAAGATTTTTTTGATAAATACAGTGAAGGCTCTCAGTACAAAGATTTTTACAACAGCCGTTTCAAAGCAGTGTTTGGAGAAACAAAAATTAATAGGAAAATGGATTGTAAATGCGGACTTAACATTGACGTTATTTTTGATAATATATTTCCGAAAGATAACGGAATGTTTATAGCTGTGGACAACGAATGGGTGTTTGATTTTGACATACCTGTAAAATATGTTTGGTGGCGATGTATAAACGAGTTTTATTATAAAACGCCCAATGCCGAAAATTTGATTTGCCAAAGTGATTTTCTAAAGCAGCTCGGTATAGATGATGAAATGAAAGAAATTTTTAGAAAATGGGAGCTTCATTTTACCCTTGAGTATGTTGGTGACAACTATCTCCTAAATTATGCTGTGGCTGTAAACAATATCTCTCTTAACGAGTTATATGACAACAAAGTAAAAGAAAAACAGATTCCCACATCTTGTTACTTAGACTTTGGCAACGGCTTTAATGAATCGGATAAAATTTTTAATACAATAATCCTAGATGATAATGGGAATTTCGAACTTAGATTTAATATACCGCAGGGTGTAAAAGCTCTGAGGTGGGATATTGTTGAAAGGATGATTGTAAAATGCAAAATATCCGAAATGAGTTCCGATTCTTGCAATATCGTGTTCAAAGCAGATAATGCAAATGAAAATATAAGTGGATATGACTATTTTTATACATTAGATCCTCACTATAGTATAGAAAATTATGGAAATAATCTAAAAATATCAGGTCATATGGAAATTCTCAGCAGGGATTACTTGGGTGTAAAACTTGATGAATATGTATGTAACAACCAAAAATCGAAAGAGCAGATAGCCAATCTCTTAAAATCTCAGGAGCAGTACCGTATGACGCTTGAACAAGCACACGAAAAATTACATGAAACCGAAAGTGAACTTAGCTTGTATAAAGCAGAAAATAAAATAAAAGAAACAAAGCTTAACGAAATAAGCGATATTTTATCAATAGGGTATCGCTATCAGCGTCAAATGGAAGAAAAGCTTAAAAGACACGTAGAGGATTCTATTAAGCTTAAAAATGTTATGGAGGAATACAGAAAAACGATTTCAATGTATGAAAGCGTGAGTCAATCAAGGGCTTGGAGATTTATTGACAAGCTTTGGAAAATTAAGCAAAAAATAAAAAATATTTTTAGGTAAGGTACAATATGAATAAAAAAACAACATTAGTGCGCGTAATTGTTTATTTTGTCATATTTGCAATTTTGTTTTTTATGTTCAATATTGTGTATGACAATATAAAAACACAAAGATATTTTAAAATTGATTTTGAGAGCAAAAACGCAGGAGAAAAGCCTTTCGAATTGTTTTATACATTTTCCGACACAGAGGAATTTTCACAAGAAAAATCTTTTTGCGAAATGACCGGAGATAACAAATTTAAAACTGACGCCCAGCGTGAAGTAGATGATCAAATGTATAACAAATTTCGAGTTGATTTGGGGGATAATGAAAATGCTCAAATAAAGATAAGAAGTATTGAATATTGCTATAACAATAATGTTATGCGCATTTCTGCCGATAGGATCATGGAACTCGAAATGAATGATCTTGAAGTTGAAGATGTTAATAAAGATGAGATCACGCTAAAATCCATTGGCAGGGATCCTTATATTGTTGTAAGCAAAATTGTTACTGAAAAAATACACAAAACAAACTATAAGCTTTCGGTAGCAATTTCTCTAATCGTCCTTGTATTCATTTATAAATTTGTTAAACTGAGAGGAATATATTCGGCACTTAGAGGGCTTTTTGATGAAAGAAAGCTTATTTTTAGGCTCTCTGTCAACGACTTTAAAACAAGGTTTGCCGGCTCATATTTCGGCATAGTGTGGGCGTATGTTCAGCCTATTTGCACAATTGTTGTATTTTGGTTTGTTTTTCAAGTGGGATTTAGAAATCCGGATGTTGGAAATGTACAATATATACTGTGGTTTATGACAGGACTTATACCTTGGTTTTTCTTTTCCGAGGCATGGTCAAGTGCCACAAACGCCTTTATGGAATATTCATATCTTGTAAAAAAAGTTGTTTTTAAAATAAATATACTGCCAATAATAAAAATAATATCTGCATTTTTTATACACTTATTTTTCATATTGTTTATGATAGTTGTCTATATGTATTATAGGAGATTTCCTAATGTATATTATTTACAGCTTATATATTATATGATCTGTATGGTAGCTCTTGTTGCTGCCTTAAGCTTCATAACTGCTCCGATAATAATATTTTTTAGGGATCTAGGAAACATTATAGGCATTGTTCTCCAGTTTGGAATGTGGCTTACGCCCATAATGTGGAATATTGACACAATGGATATATCTGATAAGATTAAGCTTTTGTTTAAGCTTAATCCCATGTATTACATTGTTCAAGGTTATAGGGACTGTATGATATATAACAGGCTGTTTTATGAACACATTATACTGACTGTCTATTTTTGGATCGTAGTGATTGTACTCTCGGTTGTTGGCAGCTTTGTTTACAAAAGGCTCAAACTGCATTTTGCCGATGTTCTGTAGCATATCTATAAGGAGAGGTTTTGATGGATAACGAATATGCGCTTAAAATAAACAATGTAAGCAAGGTCTATAGGCTTTACAGCAAGCCTATAGACCGCCTAAAAGAAAGCCTTAATCCTATGAAAAAGGTGTATCATAAGCAATATTACGCCCTTAATAATGTAAGCTTTGATATAAAAAAAGGCGAGTGTGTAGGCGTTTTAGGTACAAACGGCGCAGGAAAATCAACAATATTGAAAATCATAACAGGCGTATTAAACCCCACTGAAGGTAATGTTGAGGTCAACGGCAAAATATCGGCGCTGTTGGAACTGGGCGCAGGTTTTAATTCCGAGTATACAGGCATCGAAAACATATATTTAAACGGTACTCTCCTTGGTTATACAAGGGAAGAAATTGATTCAAGGGTGAATGACATTTTGGAATTTGCCGACATAGGAGATTTTGTGTATCAGCCTGTTAAAACTTATTCAAGCGGTATGTTTGTTCGTCTTGCTTTTGCTGTTGCAATCAATATCGATCCAGAAATATTGATTGTTGATGAGGCGCTTTCGGTAGGTGATGTATTCTTTCAGACAAAATGTTATAAAAAATTTGACGACTTCAAAAAAAGTGGAAAAACTATACTTCTTGTTACTCACAGCCTTTCTTCGGTAAGCAAATACTGTGACAGAGTTATTGTGCTTGACAAAGGAAAAAAAGTTGATGAGGGCGAAACATCGGAAATGATAGACTTGTATAAAAAAATACTTGTCAACCAACAAGAAGATGTTACGCAAAAGGAAAACAAAAATGTGCAGACAAATGAAATTGAGCAATGGAAAAGCTTATTGTCATTAAATCCCAAAACTGACAGCTATGGCAATGGCAAGGCTGAAATTATAGATTTTGCTGTAATTGATAACAAAAACAGGATAGGAAGTTACGTTAAAAAAGGTGAATATTTTACAATAAAAATAAAAATAAGATTTAATGAAGAAATTGACGACCCAATAGCCGCATTTACCATTCTCAATCCACAGGGAACCGACATAACAGGAACAAACACTATGTATGAACATTGTCCAATCGGAAAGGTGAAAAAGGGAGATATAAAGACCGTCAGCTTTAGGCAGAAACTTGATATCCAAGGAGGCGAGTATCTGATTAGTTTTGGCTGTACAGGGTTTGAAGAAGGAGAACTTGTGGTATACCATCGATTGTATAGGGCGGTAGATATAAGCATTATATCCGAAAAAAATACAGTTGGATTTTATGATATGAATTCTGATGTAACCATAGACTGAAAATAAGAAAAGTTAATGTTTTTCTGCCATTATGCAAAAAACAATAATAACAGACATTTGGTGTATATCACTGCTATTTAATATATGTTTATAATATACTCATAAGCTGATATTTTAGGTTTATATTAACATTATAAATTCCCCCTTACAAAATACTAAAATTGATTTATAATATTGCAACCAAATTAAAAAAGGAGATATTTACAATGAGCAAAAGCAAATTGATAGGTATATGTTCTTTGATGAGCATAACAATAGGTCTTGTAATATTTTCAAATGTTATGTTAAGCAGTACCCCCCCCCATTTATATTTGTATGAATTTAATAATTCTGAAAATCTTGTTTTTATAAAAAGATTGGGCAACGGTGACGCAAAACTATATGGCAATAACAAAATAGCTACATCTGTCGGTGGAAAGTTTACAATGATCGATTTTAAACAAAATAAACAGATATGCTATGAAGATGTACCGGTCAATTGGTTGGACATTGATGAAAGCAGCAATTCAATACTATATGCCAATTTTAACAATCAGGTAGGCGTACTTACCCTTGATGAAAATATGAACATAACTAAAAATGATGTTATTTTTTCCAATGATGAGCTTGCAATTGACCCATCTATTACTAAGGTTAACGATACATACTATATAACCCTTACATTTATCAAAGGTAATGTAAACAATTCAGACCCAAATACAGAAAATGGCAGCTATGTCATTAAACTTTTTACATCGAAAAATCTTCATGATTTTAACTACATAGGAGATATTGTTTCCGAGCAAAAAAATTTAGAAGATGTAGTATCGCTTTATTCTGATGGAAAATTTTATATTTTCTACGAAGAAGAAGAAATAGATAAGGGAAATTCAAAACTTAAAGTAACCTATTCTTCCGATAAGGGTATAAGTTGGTCAAAATCTGTTGTGCTTTGTGATCTTGATGCAGATAATGAAATAGGCAATGTGATTGAAGATAAAGATGGATTCACTATGTATTTCAGCAGTGATGTTCTGTGCAAAGGAAAATCATATAATGGGGCATCTATATTTATGAGCCGTTTTGACAAAAATTTTGTCCCTATTTTTGCAAACAAACAAATTTCATATTATAATGGTGCCCTCCTCTATGATGTTATTCCTACTGATGATGGTGGACTTTTCCTTTATACTCAAAAATATCTTACAGAATCAAACCTTGTGCTTTCTCATTTCATTCGATCAAAAGATGATTTTATAGATTAAAATATCAGCAAATTATGTAAGAGCTAAAAATTTACTGATAGAATCGATACTATCCTCTCTACTGAGAATCACTCAATAAAATAAAAAAAAGTAAGGTTCAACTTTTGTGTTATAGTTAAGTTGCCAAAAAAAACAAAAAGTAGAACCTTACCGATTATTCTGTCACAAATCGAATATTTTTGCCTATGTATAATTAAATAATTTATTTCAGTTTAAATTCTATTTTTGACCATTTTTATCATATCATTTTATTTTACAAATTTTCATTATGTTTTGTATTTATAACTCACACTAAATTTGTATATTTACATTTATACTACTATAATAACTTTTTCAAAATAGGTATTTTCCTTAAAATTCCCACTATAAAACAGCACAATACAAATATATAAAAACAATAAACTAAAGACGTAAGCACTTTATTGATAAGTAAACCATACAATCTATCATAAACTGAAAAATTAATTTGAATATTCATCATTAACTCATGAATCAAATATACCCCAAACGTAAGACTACCTAAATACTTAATGATCCTCTGTAAGTAATTGGAAATAGAAAATTTTTCTACAATTTTTTTTACAATCACATAAACAAATATGCTATGAACACAGGTAAAATTAGCTAAAAAATACTCTGGATCAGTGTTTATAAATCCTCCTGCACTTTTAGCTATGTACCATTTCATCACACAACATATAACTATACCGAGAATACTTCCCCCCCCCCCATTAATACTGCAAGTTTTTTTATATTTTTTATTTCAAGTCTATATTCTAAAAAATAACCAAGTAGGGGCCAAAATACAACATTATTCAATAACCAATCAGGTCTTGCATATCCGTTAAGGGAATACTGTCCTTTAAAGACGATGTACTCCACAACAGGAAGTATACTTTGAAAAAATATAAATAATGCAATCATATATAAAAAATGTGTAGTTTTAAGATTCCTTGCTAAAACTCTCAAAAATGGCAGCGAAATTAAAAACGCAATATAAGCATATATATACCAATATGAGAAAAAATGACAGTTAGAATATAATGTCACAAAAAAATCTTTAAAATTCAATGACTTAGGAGCCGGTGTCCAAAAAAGATATATACGAAAGTAATTGATGAATGAAAACGTAACCAACACAATCAACATCCTCAATATTCGTTTTTTAAATATTGAAACAATAGATTCATCTTTCCCATCCTTAAGAAGCAATACTCCCGAAATAATAAAGAAGAGAGGCACAGCAAACTTGCATATCACTGAAAGCGCCATACATACCCAAAATCCAAGGCTATTATAGGCGCAATTTACAAAAATTAAAAACCCTCTTTCACCAGTATGATTAAAAATTACAAGCAATATAGCAATTATACGCATAATTTCCAAATACAAAATATTTCTTTTTTCCATTTTTCCACTCCTTATTACTCTATATAATCTCAGTGGTAATATAAAAGAGTTATAACCCTGCCGAAAAAGCCAAAAGGCTTAATCGACATTCACAGCGATATAAACACGGCACCTATGGCTATTGCGGCGACACCGAGAATCTTGCAAAGGGTTATTTTTTCGGATAATACAAAATGAGAAAGAAGCATTGTCCAAATATATGTCATTGAAGTTAAAGGAAGAACGACACTGTAATCCAACACTCTGAGAATATATATGTTAATCAATGCGGCAACAAGATAAAAAAATCCACCCAAATAAATGAAAGGGCTTTTAATATAGCCGAGCAAGCCCTCCGCCGTTGATGTACGCTTCAGAAAAAGAGATGCTGCAGAGCCGATCATTGTCATTGCCATAAGGATAAGAAGCTTAAAGGGGGTCATTGGCTGTCACCTCCTGCGATTAATATAACCCCAAGGGAGATTACAACAACGCCGATCACCTTTGTTACGGTAACGGCTTCTTTAAGGATGACAGCGGCAAGCACTATGCTGAGCACATAATTTAAGCTCAACACCGGCTGGAGAACCGAAAGCCTGCCGAAACGATATGCAAATATCATCAAAAGCGCCCCAAGGCCATAGCAGAAAAAACCTGCCAAAAGAAAAGCATACCCATACTGAGATGACAGTTTCCACAAAAGCTGCCCAACGCAGGCAAAAACAGACGAAATCGCCATTATGCTTATACCTTTTATATTTTTTTTGATCGAGTTGAACATATTTTCCTCCAAGGATCATTTGCAAAGCAAAAGTGATATTAGGCTGCCAAAAAGCCTCTGTTTAATCGGTCAAGATCAGCCGAAGAAATTATCTTCAAGCATCATACACCACAAGTGATATATCGGCAGATGAAATTCTTGTATTTTATATGTTTCATTTTCCGGAACAATCACAGCCGCATCACAGAGAGGTGCAAGCTTTCCGCCGTCTTTTCCCGTCAAGCCGATAACTCGCAGTCCCATAGCTTTTGCGGTAACAGCTGCATTAAGTATGTTTTCGCTGTTTCCCGATGTTGTTATCCCAATAAAAACATCGTTCGGCTTTCCCATGCCAAGCACCTGCTGTGCATAAACGGCATCTGCCGCAGCGTCATTTGTGTAGGCGCTAATCAAAGCTGTACTGCAAGTTAAGGACACGGCTGTGAGAGGGCTTTCTAAAATGCCGCTTAAATATTGCCCTCTTTTAGGATCTGTCTGCACAAGCTTTTGCTCAAGGCTTTTATCTATAGGACGTGGAAGTTTGAAACTTTTCATAAGCTCTCCGACAATATGCTCACTATCAGCGCAAGAACCGCCGTTGCCGGCGATGATAAGTTTGCCGCCATTAAGATAGCAATCTTTCATGATAAGGTATGCATTTTCTATACCGTCGGATATTGTTTCAAGCTTATTATATCTTTTAATAAAATCGGCGATAAATTCGCTCTCTTTATTGTTTAATCTGCCCATATTTATTTTTCTCCCTTTTTTGATAAAAAATCCGAAATAAAGTCATATAATGTTGCTGCGGAAAAATCTTGCCCTAAGTTTTCATTCGAGCCTATAAGAGCAGTGCGGCAGCCTGCGGCTTTTCCCGCTTTTATGTCGTTTTCGCCGTCACCTGCCATAACTGAATTTTCAAGGCTGATGTTAAGCTCCTCTGCGGCTTTAAGCAGCATACCTGCTTTTGGCTTTCTACATTCACATTCAATCTTGTATTCGGGGCGTTCTCCCTCATATCCTTTGTGGGGGTGATGTGGGCAAAAATATATTCTGTCAAGATATGCTCCCTCAAACCCAAGCAAAGTCTCAAGCTTGTTGTGAATAGCATCAAGCTCGTCAAAAGTGACTTCTCCCCTTGCGATTACAGGCTGATTTGTGACAACAACTGCAAGATAACCTGAATCATTTATAAGCTTGATCGCTTTTGCCGCATCATCAATAAGTTCAAGGTCATCTATGTTTGTCAAAAACCCTACATACTTGTTTATTGTGCCATCTCTATCGAGGAATATTGCCTTTTGTGGATTGTCCATATTTTTGGCTGTTATTATCCCCTCTTCAAGATCTTTGCTAACTGCTGCATACCTTTCGGGAGTGCCCATATCTTTTATGTATTCGGGGCTGTCATAAGCAAACAATTTTCCGTTGCCTGCAAGGGGTTTGAGTATCTGCCGATCAAGGTCTACCTTCGGAGTGGGCGGCCTTTGGCTGAGAAGAGATGGTGAAAGAATGTGTATACCTGCGTTAACACGGTTTTTGTAAAATTTCGGTCTTGGCTCCTCTTTTGTAAGCCAATTTGTTACGCAGCAGCCTGCATCGGTTTCTATAAGGGCGCTGTCATAAGGGTGAGCGTTTGGATGGGTGAGTATAGAAGCAAGCCCTCCTTTTTGGCGATGAAAATCTATAAAGCGCCTAAAACTAATGTTAAAAAGAGAATCTGCATTGAGAAGCAAAAAATCTTCATCAAGCTTATCTTTTATTTCGTAAAGAGCACCTGCGTTTCCAAGCGGCTCTTTTTCAAAATAATATTCTATATTTACACCGAATGGCTGCCCTGTGGCGGGAGATATTCCCGAACCGTTGCCGAAATAATCTGTTATAACATTTCCCAAGTGGCTTACGGTAATGATAATATCCCTTATGCCCTGCTGTTTTAAATTGTTTATCTCACGTTCCAAAACAGGTATATTGCCTATGGATATCATAGGTTTTGGGATATCCGAAGCAATTTTGGATATTCTGCTGCCTTTGCCGCCTGCCATTATCACAGCTTTCATGCCTATGCTTCCGCCTCCTCGTTTGGTGTATACATATCCATTGCACCGCCGTCAAGCTCCACCCCAAGGCTATACATACTAACAAGCAGGCAGTCTTCCGGATAATCAAAATCATGTATAACACAAGGGGGTATCCTAAAAAAATCCCCTTGTGAAAAACGTTCCCTTTGCTCCTTGCCGTCTTTGCGTGCGGTCACAACACAACAGCCTTTCACAACATAAAATGCCTCGGTGTTAAGCCTGTGAAAGTGACCGCCTCTGAACACCCCTTTGTGAGATGTAATCACGTTGACCTGAGAATATCCCCTGCGAACAAGCTGAGTAAGGTCACCTCTTTCATCGGAAAATGTAAAATCGGGTTTTAATTTTTCTATAAGTTCCATAAGACTAATCCCCCGTTATCTTGTCAAAAAGCTGCCTTTTTTAACTCTTTCTCTCCAGTAATTAAGAAGATCTTCCATTGTTTGCTCATAGGAAATAACGGGTTTCCAGCCTGTATGCTGCATAAACTTGCGGCAGTCAGGCACTTGCAGATCGGCATCTATGGGACGCAGTCTGCTTGGATCTGTTACTATCTTGATCTCATCTTTTTTGGTCGACATAGAAATAAGTGTATTTAAAGTGTCGGCAACTTCACAAGTATACGTACCACCAATATTATAGTATTCTCCCGCTACGGGGTTGATTGTTACAAGCATATAATATGCCCTCACGGCGTCACGCACATCGGCATATGTTCTGAGAGATTTAAGGTTTCCCACCTTTACCTCGGGAGGGATAAGCCCTGCTTCAATCATCGCTATTTGCTTTGCAAAGGTTGATTCATGGAATACATCGCCTCTTCTTGGCCCTGTGTGGGTGAACATACGGGTTGTCATAACTGTCATTGAGTAAGCTTCTGCATAATACCTGCCAAGAAGATCCGTACCAACCTTTGATATGGCATAAGGTGATGCCGGATGGAATGAACATTCTTCGTGTATTCCGGTTTCGGGCTTTTTATCAGGAGGTATTTTACCAAACACCTCGGAAGAAGCGCACACATGAATCACAGGAGAATAAGAACTGTCATTTTCTTTTTCAAGCCTTATCGCCTCAAGCAGACGACAAGTGCCAAGGATATTTGTGTTGAGAGTGTCTATCGGCGCAGTAAAGCTTGTGAGGGGATAACTTTGAGCAGCCAAGTGAAAAACGTAATCGGGCTTTATGCTCTGTATAACTTTTATAAGGGATATTTCATCGTTAAGATCCGCATATTCAAAGAAAAGCCTGTCGCCACTGTTAACCCTTTCAAGAAGATGCTCCACATTATCCAACGGGCTTCTCCACCTGCATACACCGTATATATCCCAATCGGTGTTTTCAAGCAGAAAATCACAAAGGTGCGAACCTACCATCCCTGTTATTCCTGTTATCAATGCTTTTTTCATTTTTTTACCTCCATATCATTTGCCTCTGACGGCTCATAATTTTCCGCTTGATAGTAAATGACTTTTGTTCCCATATTTTCAAATTCAAACGGAATCAAAAGATAATCTTTAAGCGCTTTCCTTACGGCAGATCGATTTTCCTTTTTGACATAAAACAGTAAAAAACCGCCTCCACCTGCGCCAAGCAGCTTTCCGCCAATCGCACCTGCATCTTTCGCCTTTTGATAAATCATATCGATGGAATCATTGGATATTTTGCTTGTTATGCTGCGCTTAAGCTGCCAAGTGTAATCAAGAAGTTTGCCAAATTCGTCCAATGATGAATTTGAAACAAGTATCTTGTGGGCTTCGTCAACAAGCTGGTGAATCTCTTTAAGCTGAGACAGCCTGTCTTTTATGCTTTGCTCCTGCTTTTTTGCAATTTGGGAGGAAATACGAGAAAATCCCGTAAAAAACATCATAAGGTTATCGTTGAGCATTTGCTTGCGCTCGTGAGAGATAACGATAGGGCTGACGTTGTAGCCATCTGCATTAAAATCAATCCTGTTGAGCCCCCCCCACGCCGCTGCAATCTGATCTTGTATTCCGCCGCTTTCCGCACAGAGCACACGCTCAAGATATATTGCATCATCGGCAAGCTTTCTTTTGTCTACATATTTGCCCTTGAGAGCATAAAAAGCATTAAGCATACCCACGGCAAACGAACTGCTTGTGCCAAGCCCCGAACGTGCAGGAAGATCGGCTTCATAATCTATCCTAAGTTCGTGCATATCCAAATAAAGCATAGCGTTTCTCACAGCAGGATGTTCTATTTCGTCTATTGTTTTAACTCTTTCAACTTTGCTATAAGTGATCTGATTTGTGTACTCAAAAAAACGTGGCAGATGTCCAACCGACACCATACAATATTTATCAAATGTTGTGGAGATAACACTTCCGCCGTGCTCTTTGTAATAGCCGGGGTAATCTGTGCCGCCGCCGAAAAATGACATACGAAACGGTGTTTGTGTAATTATCATTATTTTTCCTCCTTACAAGGTTAGCTTTATTTGAGAAATGCCCAAAAGCTGTTTTATCTTTGTGTTATCCATAAGTGTAGATTTTGCCCTTTGGGCATCAAATATTCCTTCGCAGCTGTCTGTGTATATGGGCACAACCAGTTCCCTGTCAACTCCCAGCTTGTCCGCTATCATAAGCCCCACATCATACTTTGACAAATCGTCATCGCCGCAGATGTTAAGTATCTTTGGCGCATCGCTGCCAAATTTCTCTATAACATCAACAAGCAGCCCTGCTGCTGTGTCAAAGCTCAAAGAGGAACGGTATGAATCGGCAAACATTTCCATTTTTTCGCCCTTTTTGAGGGTTTCCGCTATTTTGTCATAAAAATGCTTTTTAACTGGTGAAACAGACGGTGAAATAAGGAAAGGATATCTGACAACATTTCCGCCATAGCCTGTGATGATGCTTTCGGCAGTCATCTTTTGCCGTCCATATGTGTTGACAGGTGAAAGCTTATCCTCTTCCGAAAAATGGAAACCATTTATGCTGTTGCCGTACACGCTGTCGGTTGACGGATAAAAAATGCAGCTTACGTTTTCAAGCTTGTTTATAAGCCGTGACAGGCTTGTGATGTTTATATCCCATGCAAGACGCGGATCTTTCTCCACAAGATCGGGGTTGTGATATGCTGCCGTTATGATAAGCTTTATGTTGTCTATGCCAATCAAAGCTTGATAGAGCTTATCTGTCATTTCGGAACTTGAGATATCATAGCTTAGCCATTTTATGCGTGAGTCCTGTGTTACGGTTTCAATGTTTCTTGCGGTTGCGATGATGTCGTCATCGGTTTTTTCAATTATGTTTTTGAGAATGTATGAACCTAAAAATCCATTTGCGCCTATTACAAGATACATTATATCATTTCTCCTTGAATTTATATTTGCTTTCGGGGTCGTAGTGGTTCAATATGGTGTGATAGAGTATGGAGAGCTGGTAAATATTGCCTTTTATGCCACCAATCTTACTTGGCACCTCGTTTGGAGGATATGCCCTTGTTACAGGTACTTCACAGGTTTTAAAACCAAGCCTGCATGCTCTGACAGGAAGATAATATATAAGCTCATAGCCCCAAAAAACATCACGAAAGGGAAGCACTCTTTCATCGATCATAAATTTTTTGGAATATGCCCTAAAGCCGTTGGTGGTGTCTGTAAGATGTTTTCTTGCACAAAATGTCATAACCGGCTCATTGATAAGCTTAAGTGCAAGCTGCCTTATAAGGGGAGTGTTTATGCCTTTTCCGCCTTTTATATATCGTGAACCTTGAATGTAGTCATAGCCTTCGTCAAGGCGAGAGATAAAAAGATCGATCGCCGATGTACCGTCTTTGTTGTTGCCGTCGACTGTTATAAAGCCGTCATATCCTTGTTCCATTGCCCAAGCGTAACCCATACGAAGGTCGGTGGAATATCTGCCCTTTCCTTTCCTGACGAGTAAAGCACGGTGTCCCGATGATCTTAAAAATTCAGGGTCGGACGAGCCATCTGTTGAACCTGCATCACAAATAATAACATCGACCTTTTCAAAAAGTCCCTCTTTTTTCATTTGCTCTGTTTGCTTTAAATATCTCTCTCCCTCATTAAATAAAGGAATAAGAAGACAATACCTGTTCCTTTTTTCAAAAAATACTGTTTCTTCAAAATTGGGGATTGCTTTGTTCATCTTTGGCTCTCCTTGAAGTTTTTATATGTTAATGCAGCTGTAAGTAAAACAAAGCTGCACTATGATCTTAAATGACAAAAGAATACATATTTATTATACCAACAAATCATCAAAAAAACAACATAAATTTAAAATAAATTTAAAATAAATTTAAAAGGAGGTCAATACATCAGTAATTACAAATCGGTTATATATACCTTGCCATTATCATAATAAACTTTTAAAGTAAATTTATCTTTTCTTTCTTTTATTTCAAAAAAATATTTATCATCCAAAGCTTCATCTATACTTACATAATTATTATAATGCTCAAGAAGAATCGAATTATCATAAATATTATGAGTAACCATATCTTTTGTACTTTCACTGTCAAAAATAATATCATTAAATTTAGTCAGTACTCCATTGGAATATTTCCAAAAACTAAAATCACTTGTTGAACCATACACTATCTGTATATTTGTAAAATTTCCTATACCTATTAAAAATTCATCGTCTGATAAATTTATAATTTTCATTCTAACAGGGAAACTGGCATCACGTTTAAATAAATTTTATAAATAAAAGTTAAGGAAACAATGAATAAATATATTTAAAAAATTATTTTTTTAGTTTAATCAGTGTTTCCTTTTTAACTTAATTTAACCGACTCAGTAAGTCCCCTGCTTCTTAGGCGATGAGTGCTTATTTGTGTTTAATAGAAGTGAAAGTTCCGACTAAACACAAGGTTTTGTAAAAACCGTCGGTTATGAGTACATAGCGTTAGCGGAGTACAAATATTCTTGACAAAATTATTCGGTTGGTAAATCTTCTATGATATAATCTCTGAAATTAAATCTTAACGTCAAATCATATTCTATGCCATTAATGATTCAGACATCAACAATCTATAACTTTTATAATTCCCTTTTTATATTCTCCATCAATAATAACTTCAACAACAGCATAATCACCATGTAAAGAATATATATAGTCAAATGCAGGCTCCAAACGTTGGTTTCCATATAATCCCACATAGCCATATTTTTTTATTGTCATCAAATCATCTTCATAAACATAGGCAGGAATTGCATCGTGCTTTATATCATATTCTAACGATTTAATAAAAAATTCTGATGAATATTCTAAAGTAAAATTCTTTCCTTTATCATCCATAATACAATATAACTCATTCGAAACAAAAGCCAAGCCATTCTTAAAATCACCAACATATATCATACGTCCTTCAGAAGCAGTATAAAAATGAAAATCAATAACTACATTCCCGTTAAAATCTATATATGCCCACGCATCCAAATGATCGTCGAAGTAATTATTTAATTTAACAGCAGCTTTTCCTTCACTAAAATTATTAACATCATCGTATTTTAAATCAATACAAATACTGCCATTTCCATCAATAAATCCCCATTTGTTGTTTAATTTAACGGCAGCGTATCTTTCGTTAAAGTCTTTAACTTCTTCAAATTTATTTTCTATTATAAATTTACCCAATTTATTAACAAATCCCCATTTACCGTTTAATTTAACAGCGGCATATCCTTCGTTAAAATTTTTAACTTCTTCAAATTTATTTTTTATTACAATTTTACCCGATTTATTAACAAATCCCCATTTACCATTTAATTTAACAGCAGCATATTCTTCATTAAAGACATTAACTTCTTCAAATTTATTTTTTATTACCATTTTGCCTAATCTATCGATAAATCCCCATTTATTATTTAATTTAACAGCAGCATATCCCTCGCTAAACCTACCGATCGATTCAAAAGAAATATTTGCAATTATCTCACCTTTTTTATTAATAATATATGATTCATTATCTTTATCGACTATAGCAATTCCATCATAAAATGAGCTTATTTCAGAATACTCAAACGGAATTATAATATTTTTATTTAAATCAATAAGCCCATGTTTTCCATTATTATCCTTAATTTCAATTAAATCTGTATCAGCAAAATAAAAATCTTCATACTTTCCCGGTTCAATAAACCACTCCCATTTCATCTCTTGATTTTTGGGATTTATTTTGTATTCATCTTTTATAGCTTCAGTTTTTTTATCTTCATTGTGAAAAGGCTGAGTTTTCACATCAGTCTTTTCACAAGCTGTAACAGTAAAAAAAATTAAGTATAAAGAAAACATTAAAACAAAAACTTTTTTAATATTGTTTATAGGTTTATTTTTTGTTAAATACATTTGCTTCTTTTGTTCTTCTGTCTTTGTATTCAAAATCAATACTTCCCCCTTTGCTATTAACAAACAGCTGAATTATTCGCTCATCAGAATAATTACCATTATTATTAATTATGTAGTCCCTTAATTCTCTTCTTGCTTTAGCACGTGATGCATATTTGCCGCCAGCATTAATTCCGGCCTCATAATTTGAATCATCAAATACAAATGGACCATTAGAATAAAAATAACTAAATAAAGCATCATATTGATTTTGATTTAATGTTAGTTCTTTAACTGTGTTTCCTCCTCCTTTACCATTCATAAAATCATCTAAATTTTGGGTTATTCCTTTATAATCAGCTGCTTTTTTTATACTTTCATCTGCCTCTTTTTCGGTTAATTTGCGAATTACTACAGTTTCACCTTTTTCATTAACTCCGAAATATTTGTTATATGTTTCTAAATCATCTTCTTTAGTAAAATCATATCCATATCCTATTGTAATAGTTCCATTGTCATTCATTCTTGGAGTTAAAAATGGTTCGCCTTCAAGAAGTTTTATTAATTCTTTAGTTGAATTTTGGAATGTCGGTTTTTTAGGATTTCCTTTTAAAATGGAGTATTCATTATCAGAATTTCTGTAATACAAAGTTATACCGGTATATATATATGCTTTTTTTATATCTTCAATCTGCTCAGAAGTTAATATATCAGTAATTACATAATAACGAATAGCTTTTTTTTCACTTTCTGTTCCTATAAAATATTGGTTCAGCAATGATTTATACGGTGTCCTGAATGTATAAATATATCGTTCTTTCCCTTCATCATTTTTATATTCATAAATAGCATATCCTGTAATATCATTATATAATCCTTCTTTTCCATCATAAGAATAGTATTTCTTAAGCATCATGAATGCATCCTCTGTAGATAAAAACTCATCTCCCGGAATATGGTATATATTATCTTCATTAATTCCAAAAGCATCTTTTAAAAGAAAATTATGAATAATTAAAGTACCGCTCGGCGTTTTTGCGGCCTGATATATCTCATATTTATTGTTTGCTTTTCCTTTAGCAATTTCTAAAACAGCAGTTGATTCAGAAGCGTTGCTTCGCATATTATAATTAGAAGCATAAAATACAGCTTTTTTTGAGCCATATTGTAAAACAATAACTGTTCCATTATTATTACTGTCGTCATAATCTGCAATTTTCAGTTTATATTTATCACTTGAAAAAGATTTGTTATATCTTTCTATAAATGTTCTTATACAAACGTTTTTGATTTCAGGCTTAAAACATTCGTCAAGATTAATAGCATGAATCTCACTCTTGTTTTTAGATTGAACTTTGCCGAATAAATACTCTATAGGTTTCAATGCTTTAAACGATATCGGAGAAAGATTTTGCTTATAAATTTCCACATTATCAAGTCTGTTTACTATTTTATTTTTATTTAATAATGTGTTTGCTTTTATTCTATAGTTTTCACCATTATAGTTAACATAAATTTGATATAATCCTGTTTTTTCGTCATATGTACCGCTGCATTTATCTTTTAACTCATCTAATGGAATATAAATTCCGTCAAGAGAATATAAAACTTTTGAAAATGTTATTTTTTCTCCGTTTATGTTATCAATGCTTACACTATTTGTTTCAATTATTTTACAGTTTTCATTAAAAATAATATCTTTGCATACATAAGCAGGTATTTTATCTATATTTCCTGTTATTCTTGGCTTAAGCATAAGCTCTTCCATAGCACTATAAATACCGTCAATAAGCACATAAATCTCTTTATTAATGCAGAGTATAGGAATATTAACCGTTTCACTTGAACCCAGAATTGAATTATATGATATAGTTGTATTAACAATATCATTATATTTGCTGTTCTCTTTATAAATACTTGATACAGCCGTATTATCTGTTTCTAATCGGGGAACAACTAAATCCAAACCTGCATCACTTCCCATAACGCTTCTTTTCATTTTCAGAATATTGTAAACAAATCCATAGCTGTAAAAAGGAATATCATCTTTTTCCCAGCTCAGGTTGTCATTATCCAGCTTGTCATAAGCCTCTAAAACTTCTTCAAGAGAAACATAGACTTTATTTTTATACTGTACGCATTTTTCCAAATAAACCTCTTTGTCATCAATTTTCAGCTTAACCATATAATCATTGTCTTCCTCGTCCTCTTCAAATACATCTTCCTCTGTATCAACAATTCTGTTCATAACAATAGGCATACTTCCTTTCCACGAAACAAAAAGCCTGTCCCCATATTCAAGTATACTTTGAAGTTCGGCAGATATATGATACTGTCCATAAGGGATATGATGAGGATAATCGGAGAAAATCAATCCCATATCTTCGCCGTATACAGCAAAATCAGGCTGATAATTTCTCCTCTCGCTATAAATATCACTTTCAATTAAGCTTTTTGCTATTCTGTAAGAACCTGCATATATTGCATTGTTTTTATTGTACCATTGATTAGTTGTAAGGTCAATATTCTCAGAGTATTGATTCTCACAGATTTGATACTTTGAGAATTGATATATATCCTTTCCTATTACCAAATATCTTTGTCCTCCCTCCTTTTGCAGCATTATCAGCGCATCTCCTATACACAAGCTTCTGCTGATATATTCGGGCATTATCAAAACATCTTCATCAAGTATTATTTCATGCTTATAAAATACCAAAAGCGGATCTACAGAAGTTACAACCCCATATACAATTTTCATAGGATTGGATCTTTCCACCATCATAGATGAAATTTCTTTTAAAGTTTCATAAAGCGCTCTTCCTCCGTTTACATATATTTCTGACATAAAAATTTCCTCCTTATTATTTGTTATAAAAATAATAAGACAAAAACTGTGTGTCATTCAATGTCATTATTCATATAAAAAAGCTGTATGAATAATCATACAGCTTTTTTATAAATTTTCATCTATATATAGTATTTTATTAAAATTTTCAAAAAATGGTTTTAACCTACGTTTTCTGACTAAGTACTCTCTCCTAAAAGGCGGGGCTTACTGTCGGTTAAAAACTGTAAAAAATTGTTAATATCAATTTTATAAAAACATATTTCATTTTTTATTATATCCTCCATAAAAATATAGAAAGGATAGTATAAATTATCGCTGAAACTATTGGTTATAAAAATGAAACACAAATAATCATTAGCCCTATTTATTAATCCATTTTTATAATATTACCTGTTAGGATAAATCTCAAAAAGCTCTTTGCAGCCATCATATATAGCCTGAGCAGCCTTTTGCCTAAAGTTTCCGTCGCCAAGTTTAGCCGCTTCCTCAGGGTTTGAAAGGAATCCTATTTCACATAAAACTGCCGGAATATAGGTTTCTCTTATAACAAACAAATCTCCCGGCTTTACCTTTCTGTCAACAGTACCGAGATAGCTTAAAAGCTTTTCCTGCATTTTATTTGCAAGTATTTCGCTTGATAAACCTGATGGAGTTGATTTTCCGTTGTAATGGAATACTTCTGTTCCTTTTGCCTGGGTTGATTCAGCCGAATTAATATGTACAGATATAAATATATCTCCAACTTCGTCGGCAAGGTTAGTCCTGTCCCTAAAGCCCGGATTTACATCACTTGTCCTTGTCGCATAAACTTTTATGCTTTCATCGCTGTCAAAAAGGGCAACAAGCCTATTAATTATATCAAGAGTAATATCCTTTTCATAATAACCATTATTTATCGTTCCCGGAGCATCTCCTCCATGTCCGGCGTCAAGCACAACTATATTTTTATATTTTTCCTTTGGCAAAAGAGGTTTTATGTAAACAAAGCTGCTGTCAGCTGTTACATCATATGCCATAATTTTCTTTTCGGATATCGAAATTTTTGTTTTTCCATCTGAGGTTTCTACGGTATAGCTGTTTAAATACTCGTTATCTACATTAACCGTACCATTTTTCATAACAGATGAATAATCTCCGGGTAAAATTAAAGTATACTTTCTGTCAGTATAATTATCAATATGCTCAATATCATAAGTATTTAACTTTATGCCTCCTGTAGGCAGAGATATTGTTTTTCCGTCATTAGTATTCAAAGCTGTTGGAGCGGAAACAACAGGAGTTTTATTTTCTTCAACAATATTTTCCCCTACTGTTATATTAAAAACATTATTTTCAGTTGATGTTTTATAGTTATATTCTGTATTTTTAAGGTTTAAAACAACTCTGACTGACGTATCTGAATACTGAGAATATGTTATTGTATCTATAAAATTGCCTGCTTTTATAACATCAACAGCCATATTTAATGATGAATAAGGAAAATCAGCAATAATTTTTGTATTATCCGATGAACGTGACATATTAACTGGCGGATTTTTACTTACCGTTACAGAAACAATATCATTTCCGTTTTCATCCGAAGAAACGCCTATTTTACTGATTGAATTTTGTTCAAAAGAAATTATCAGGCTTGTTTTGTCATCAGAAAATTTAACATCAAACTGCGCTGAAGAATCAACCGTCATCACGATTCTTGTAACCATATCCGGTGTTGTAAGGTATTGGGAAACAACTATTGATGAAACGCTTGGATAATTTACGCTGTAAGAAGACTGATTAAGCATATTTTCCGCATTTAAAATATCTATAGTAAGCTTATTGTCCTTTACGGGATAAACCTTTACATCACTCAAAGCCGAAGAAGCGCTTACAACAAAATTATTGCTGTTTCCTAAAGGAACGTGTATACCGGTAACAGAGGTTTTATTTTTTAATCCTGTTGAAATTAAATCATAAACATCTTCAACGGCTGTTTCGGATGTTGTTTCTGTGGTTGTTTCGGTAATTGCCTCGGTGGTTGCCTCCGGCAGCGGCTTAGCTGAAGCTTGTTGTGAAACTGTTTCCTGAACATCTACAGAAGCCGTTGTTGTTTCTGTTGTGTTTTCAGACGAACTTTCTGCAATAACAGGCTTTGGCTCATCGACAGTTGCCGTCCTGTTTGCTTTATCCCAGCCTACCTCAAGGCCTACGGCTTCGCTTACAAATCTTAAAGGTATCATAGTTTTGTTGTTTATAATTTTAGGAGCCACACTCATATTTAAGGTTTTCCCTGCTACAACTGCAACTGTTTTATCTATATGCATAACAACAAAAATGTTATTGTATAAAATATCAACTTCCTGCTCTTTATTTTTCCATGCAACTCTTGCGCCAAGCTTTTCAAAAACTTCTCTCGCAGGCACAAGAGTATTTCCATTCATAATTACAGGAGGCATTGTCAAATTATTTAAAATTTCACCATTTACTTTAAGATAAACAGCCTCTTCAGTATAAATATAAGTTTTTCCGTCATATTGCAATTTATATGTAACATAAGGCGCTGCTAATGTTTGTATTGTTATTATCAAAGTTAAAATAAAGGCTGATGCAATAAATCTTAAAAATTTCATAATTTCCTCCAAAAAAATCTTTTATTTTACTTGGACAATACCAAATAAAATTATAAAACCTGCACAAATGTTTTACTTAGTCGATTAAAGAATATTATAACAAAATTTTTTATAAAAACATCTAATTTTTAAAAAATGAAATATATTTGTAACATACTTAATTTTACATTTTAATATTTAAATTTTTAATATATTTTATTGTGTTCTGCAAATAATTAAATTATCACCTATGCCGCGCATCGCATTGGTCGGCTTATACCGTCACTCACAGCCTAAAAGCCGAAGCTTGCTGATAAATTATTATAAAAATACGGAGGTATATTATGAATATCAACTGTACCAACAGATGCAAATATCAAAAAGAAGGTAAATGCACTCTCGACAGTCTGCCAAATGATTATCACCTATATAAAATAAACAAAAAATCAGACTGTCCATATATAAGCCTTGAAATAGAAGATATATTAAACCAAAAAACATAGCGGCTCTCCAAAAGGATAAGCCGCTTTAAAATTATTCAAATTTTTAAAAATTATTTTTCATCTCTGTAAAAATTAATTAAACAGCCAGCAAGAATAATTTTTCTTTCATCGTCAGTCAATTCTGCCATTTCAAGTGTAAAGTCATTAATCGTATTATTTTTTACAACATAAGCTTTAAATTCCGAATTTTTATTTCTGATTGCATCGGCAACATTCGGTATAAATACAAAATCATCAACCTCAAACGGAGGCTCTCCTTTAAAAATAAACGGAAGCATTCCCCAATTGATAAGATTTGAACGATACCTTTTTGTAGCATACTCTCCGGCAAAATTTGCCCAGCCGCCAAGCACTTTCTGACAGCTTGCCGCCTGCTCTCTTGCAGAACCATCACCCGGCTTTACGGCATAAATAACGCTGCCTATTCCTATCTTTGAAGCATCCGTATCAAATTTTGATTTAATTACATCAAAAACAGCGCTTAACTGTAAATCGGTTTCAAGCGGATTTTCTCCGTTGAGCCTTGCTTTTTCCGCAAGCTGAATATTTTTTGCTCTTTTAACGTATTCGGGATCCTTTCTTGAAAGTGTAAATTCGGCAAGCCCAAGAGGGTTTGATCTATAAGAGCTTGTTTCTCCGGATGGTATAAGCTCATCTGTTGTTGTAACGGGATCGGTTATCACAGAACATACCTTAAGCAAAAGATTATCCGTAAGCCTGCTCATTTGGGGCCAATCGGTAATATTGGGGCCAAATTTTAATTCTACATTAGGATCGGCTTTTCCAAATCCGTTATAAACTCTATTGTCATATACCGTTTTATTAAAGAAATATTTAGGCTTTGTAAAATCGACATCAATATCTTGTGCAGAGCATAAAAATCCTTTGTTGAGTGCTGTTGCCGCTATGCTTCTTGCATCCATAAGAGCAACCGAAGCTATTTGTCCATTTCTCGGTTTGGAACCTTCCCTATTGGGGAAATTCCTTGTAGAATGTCTTATGCTTAAGCCATTGTTTGAAGGAACATCTCCGGCGCCAAAGCATGGGCCGCAAAACGCAGAGCGTATAGTTGCACCCGTAGCCATAAGAGCGGCAATAGAGCCGTTTTCAACCAAAGAAATAAATGTCGGCTGACTTGACGGATATATGCTTAAAGCAAAATCGTCCGCACCTATAGAATTTCCTCTTAAAATATCGGCTGCATCGCAAATATTATCATAAGTTCCGCCTGCACAGCCCGCAATAACCCCCTGATCAACATAAAGCTTTCCGTTTTTGATTTTATTTCTTAACGTAAACTTAATTTTAGGATTGTCAATCTGCTTTTGCGCTCTTTTTTCAACCTCGGCAAGAATATCTTCAAGGTTTTCATTAAGATCGTCTATGGTATAAACATTGCTTGGATGGAAAGGCATAGCTATCATAGGCTTTACTTTAGACATATCCACGTAAACTATACCATCGTAGTAAGCGCAATTTCCCGGTTTGAGTTCTTTAAAATCCTCAGCTCTTTCATGAAGCTCATAATACTGCTTAACCGCCTCATCCGTTTCCCAAACGGAAGAAAGACAGGTTGTTTCGGTAGTCATAACATCTATGCCGTTTCTGTATTCCACATTAAGATTTGAAATACCATCGCCTATAAATTCCATAACCTTATTTTTAACATAACCATTTTCAAAAACAGTGCCTATTATCGCAAGCGCAATATCTTGAGGACCTACGCCTTTATCCGGTTTTCCCGTAAGATAAACTCCTATAACCTCCGGGCGGTTCACATCATATGTTTTGCCCAAAAGCTGTTTTGCAAGCTCTCCGCCGCCCTCTCCGATGGCCATAGTACCCAATGCACCATATCTGGTATGACTGTCTGAGCCTAAGATCATCTTTGCGCAGCCGCTCATCATTTCCCTCATAAATTGATGTATAACAGCCTGATGCGCAGGAACATATATGCCGCCGTACTTTTTTGCCGCCGAAAGGCCAAACATATGGTCATCTTCATTTATTGTTCCGCCTACTGCGCATAGAGAATTATGACAGTTTGTAAGAACATACGGAATAGGAAATTTTTCAAGCCCGGATGCTCTTGCCGTTTGAATTATTCCAACATATGTTATGTCATGAGAAGCCATAGCATCAAATTTAATTTTAAGCTTGTCCATATTTCCTGATGTATTGTGTTTTTCAAGAATAGAATAAGCTATAGTATTTTTTAATGCTTCTTGTTTTGTAGTATTTATGCCATGCTGAGAAAGTTTTTTTAAAGCGTCCCCATCATCGGCTATAAGCTCGGTATTATCTATAAGATAAGCGCCGCCTTTAAATAATTCAACCATTTAAAGACCTCCTAAGTATTATAAATTTGCATTTCAAGCAGCAATTTGTTAAAATTATAGCATATAAAATTCACATTTTCAATAAAATTATAAATTTTCAAACAGAAATATACATTACATGGAAATCAATTTTTAAAAAATCAGTTTTCAAAATTATTTTTGACTGTTTACTTGATTGTACATCTTTACTTAAGGTTATATATGAAAATTGATTTTCGTGCGCATAAAAGACGAACGCTTGCCTGTCAGTTAAAAAAATGATATAATAATATGTAAAAAATGCCGCTTATCTTAGCTGCTGACAAAATCAGCAATTCTTAAACAGTTAAAAATTGTCAAAAACTATAATAATCTGCGTCTTCAATATAGTTTTATGGAAAGTAGGAATTAACATGAGTTCTGAGGAACAAATAATAATAGAGGGATGCGTTGAGAATATAATTTTTCATAATCCCGAAAACGGATACTGCGTTTTTTCAATTTCTGATGACAAGCTTGAAATAAACAAAGAAGAAATAGTATGTGTAGGATATATTCCGGATATAAACGAAGGTGAAAGCATAAAAATTTGCGCCGTATGCGTAGTTCATCCCTCCTATGGCAAGCAGCTCCAGGTTCAAAGCTACGAAAAAACGACCCCTAAAACAGAAAAAGGCATTGAAAAATATCTTGCCTCCGGCGTTATAAGAGGTATCGGTCCTGCGATAGCAAAAAAAATAACGGAAAAATTCGGAATTAAAACCCTTGATATAATGGAAATGCATCCCGAAAGACTTGCCGATATTAAAGGCATAAGCAAAGAAAAGGCTATGCATATCGGCGAAATTTTTCACGAACAGGCGGAGCTTAGGCGTGCTATGCTGTTTTTGCAGGATTATGGAATAAGTCCTTCTCTTTCTATGAAAATATATAAAAAATATAAAGATAATACGATTAAAACAGTTAAAAATAATCCATATACCTTGGCTGAAGAAGTTTTTGGCATAGGATTTAAAACCGCAGATGTCATAGCCGAAAAAGTAGGTATAGAAAAGTCTTCTCCTTTCAGAATAAAAGCAGGCATAAAATATACTCTTAATCAGGCAGGCATAAACGGAAACGTATATCTTCCGGAAGAAGAACTTATTGAAGAAGCTTCAAAAATATTGCTCATAGATAAAGAGTTTATTTCCAATTCTTTATCAGAGCTTCAGATTGAAAGACAGATTTGGGTTGAAAAAACACAGGACGGAAATATTGTATTTCTCAATTTTTACAACTATGCCGAAACTTACAGCGCAAAAAAGCTCTTGGAATTATCTATGGCATATAAAGAGAATACAGAGTATGATGATGAAATAAGCGAAATAGAAAAACAAGAAGGAATAAAACTGGCTAAAGCTCAAAAAAAAGCTGTTAAAGAAGCTATGAACAACGGCGTTCTTGTTATAACAGGCGGCCCCGGAACAGGGAAAACAACAACAATAAACAGCATAATAAGACTGCTTAAAAAAGAAGATAAGCAAATAGAGCTTGCCGCCCCAACGGGAAGAGCAGCAAAAAGAATGACCGAAACAACGGGCATGGAAGCTCAAACAATACATCGCCTTTTGGGCATTACATATATGGCTCAGGACAGCAAAAGGCAAAGCTTTGACAAAAACGAAGAAAATCCAATAGAAGCTGACGTTATAATAATAGATGAAAGCTCTATGGTAGATATTATGCTTATGCAGAGCCTTCTTAGAGCTATTGCAAACGGAACAAGGCTTATTTTGGTTGGAGATGCGGATCAGCTTCCCTCTGTCGGCGCCGGAAATGTTTTAAAGGATATTATAAACAGCGGCTGCATAAATGTTGTAAGGCTTAATGAAATTTTCCGTCAAGCTCGCCAAAGCGCAATAATAATGAATGCCCATCGTATAAATAAAGGAGAATATCCCATTTTAAACGAAAAAAACAGCGATTTCTTTTTTATGAAGAGATATAATCAATCAGAGCTTATAAATACAATTGTTGAGCTTTCCCTTACAAGGCTTCCAAAATTCCTTAAATGTTGCCAAAATAAAGATATCCAGGTTTTAACCCCTATGAGAAAATCACCTCTCGGCGTTGTTAATCTAAATAATATCCTTCAAACAAAGCTTAATCCAAAATCAAGTGACAAAAATGAAAAAGAATACAGAGGGATTGTCTTCAGAGAAGGCGACAGAGTAATGCAGATAAAAAACAACTATAACATGGTATGGAAAAGCTTTGACGGCAGAAAATGGGATGAAGGAATAGGCGTATTTAACGGTGATGAGGGTTTTATAAAACGCATAGACGAAAGAAAAGAATATATTGAGGTTATTTATGATGACATAAAATCTGTAAGATATGACTACAGTCAGCTGGATGAACTCGAATTAAGCTATGCCGTAACAATTCACAAGTCACAAGGAAGCGAATACAGAGCGGTTATTATTCCCATATTTAACGGGCCTGATCTTCTTTTAAGCAGGAATTTACTCTATACGGCTGTCACAAGAGCAAAAGAGCTTGCTGTTATTGTCGGCATACCCGAAACTCTTTTTAAAATGGTTGACAACAACAGGGAAATAAATCGATATACATACCTTAAAACGAGAATACAAAAATTATATGAATTTATGAAAGATTAATTAAAATGATAAAAAAATTTGTAAATTTAATTTTAAGTCTTATTTATCCCGATAAATGCATTTTCTGCCAAGAGCTTATACCATTGGGCAAAAAAGACAGGCAAATATGCCAAAACTGCTGGGAAAAACTTGAGATTTATGAAGGAGGCAAAGAAGAAAACGATCATTTTGCTTTTGTGTTTGAATATAAAGATATTGTAAGAAATGCCATAAGAAGATTTAAATTTAAATATCATCCCGAATACGCAAAAAGATTAGCCGATTTTATGGAGCTTAAGCTAAAAAGCTTAAATATTACTGATTATGATTATATTATTGCTGTTCCTATATTCCGCAGAAAAGAAAGAAAAAGAGGATATAATCAAGCGCAGCTTCTGGCTGATGAACTTAGCCTAAGGACGGGAATAAAAACAGTTAAAAAACAATTAATAAGAATAAAAAATACAAAACCTCAGTCAGAGCTTGATCACATTCAAAGAGCATCTAACGTTAAAAATGCATTTAAAATTTCAAACAAAGGATATTTTAAAGACAGTAAGATAATAATTATAGATGATATCTATACAACCGGCAGTACAGTTCAAAGCTGTATCGATGTATTAAAAAACGATGGCGCAAAGGACGTTTTTGTTTTTGCCTTAAGCAAATCAATATTTATACATGAAAAAGAAGACTTATCGGATATAATTTAAAGGAGAGATTAAAATTGAAAGAAATAAATATTTATGATATAGATGGCATAAAAATAGGAAATGCTCAGAATGAAGAAGCTGCCACAGGTATAACCGTTATAATATGTGAAAACGGCGCTCCTACAGGCATTGATGTAAGAGGCGGAGGTCCTGCTTCAAGAGAAAGCGAGCTTTTAAAGCCAGTTGCCGCCTGTGAAAAAATACACGCTGTGGTTTTAAGCGGAGGCAGCGCCTTTGGGCTTGATTGTTCGGGCGGTGTTATGCAATATTTGGAAGAAAAAAATATAGGCTTTGACACAGGCGCAGCTAAGGTTCCTCTTGTATGTCAATCCTGCATATACGATTTGGCAATAGGCTCTTCAAAAATTCGCCCCGACAAGGCTATGGCATATCAAGCCTGTTTAAATTCAGAAAAAAGAAATTATAAAGACGGCTGCTTTGGAGCCGGAACAGGCGCAACCGTAGGAAAATTAAAAGGCCCTGATTTTATGCTGAAATCCGGAATAGGCTCATATGCCGTTGACTTGGACGGATTAAAAATAGGCGCTGTAATTTGTGTAAATGCTTTGGGCGATGTTTATGATACAGAAAACGGAAAAATAATAGCAGGACTTTTAAACGATGACAAAAACGGTTTTTCATGCTCAACAAAACAAATGTACAAAGACTTTAGCGTTAAAGAAAATTTATTTACATCAAATACCACGATAGGAGCAGTTATCACAAATGCCGCTTTCGACAAAACTCAAATGAACAAAATCGCTGCAATGGCTCAAAACGGAATTGCAAGAGCTATAGCTCCTGTTCATACAACAGCCGATGGCGACAGTATTTATGCCATGAGCACAGGCAATATCGGCGCCGATATAAACGTTGTGGGAACTTTAGCCGCCGATGTTGTTTCAAAGGCTGTTAAAAATGCCGTTTTATCAGCAGAATCCCGTTATGGAATAAAATCCGCCGGTGAAATTCTTAAAAATTTACACTGAATCTGATTAAAGGAGGCAACTATGCGAACCTTAAAAACATCTCTTGCCGTTTTAATTTGTCTTTTAATAAGCCAATTTATAATAAAAGACGGTAATCCCTACTACTCTGCCGTAGCCGCTGCACTTTGTATGCAGCCTAACCTTCAAAACAGCCTTAAAGAAGGGATTAACAGAGTAATAGGAACTGTTTTGGGCGGTGCCGCCGGAGTCGTTTTATTTTTTCTGACAAAATATTACGGCATAGAATTTAAAAGCGCAGCTTATCTTATTCTAACTGCTATTCTTGTTATACCATTAATTTATACCTCTGTGTGGTTAAACAAAAAAACATCTACAAATATATCATGTATCGTTTTTTTAAGCATTGCTATTGTTCATGGAGATGAAAGCTCTGTTACAAATTTTGCTTTGTGGGCTGTTATAGAAACCATACTCGGTATATGCGTATCTCTTGCGGTAAACCATATTAAGCCTCCTGTAAGACCTAACAAAAAAAATCTTTTTGTTACTGATTTGGACGGAACATTATTAACATCCGAAAAATTTGTTACGGATAAATCAGCAAAAATATTAAATCATCTTATTAAAAACGGTTTGAATTTTACTGTAGCCACAGCCAGAACCCCTGCTACAGTAAGTTACATATTAAGAAACTTAAATCTAAATCTTCCCGTCATCTGTATGAATGGAAGCGCAATTTACAGCGTAAGCGAAAACAAATATATTTTTTATTACACTCTAAATACAGAAATTTACGAAATAATAGTAAATATCATAAAACAAAATCATTCAAACTGCTTTGTATATGTAATAAAAAATAATAATCTTTATGTTTATTATGATGAAATAAAAAACGCAGCGCAAAATGATTTTTATGAAGAAAGAAAAAATCTTATCCCTCTTAAAACATATGTAAAAGGAGAACCTGACAAAAATGAAGATATTACATTTTTAATGCTTTTGGATAAAACAAGAGTTATAGATAAAATATACAACGATATAGTGCAGTCTGATATATACTCTGAAATTACACTTACAAAATATACCGATATTTATAACCCGGAGCTTTATTCTTATCTTGAAATATACAATAAAAACGCATCCAAACAAAACGGAATAAAATATTTAAAAATCTATTCAAACACAAAAAAGGTAATAGCATTCGGAGATAACTCAAATGATATACCTATGCTTGAAGAAGCTGATTTTTCTTTTGCCGTTGAAAATGCATCTCAAAAAGTTAAAAACAAAGCAGATAAAATTATAGGCTCAAACAACGAAGACAGTGTTGCCAAGGCAATTAAGAATTTTAAGGAAAGCAGCCTATAAATAAAAGGAGATAAATTATGAAAAGAATTTTAATACTTATTTTTGCTGCTGTAATTGTCCTGATGCTTTTGCCTTTTATCGCTGTTAAAATTATAAACGGTGATGAGGGCTTTGCCTGTATACTTATTTTATTTTATTGCATAAATCCTCTGTTTATATTAATAATAAGCATTTATTCCGGATTGCATATAAGGCAGTTATGGTTTGTTCCTATAATTTGCTCTGTTATATTCTCAGTTACAGCTTTTTATACTGCCGCTGTAATACTTTTATATTCTGCTGTTTATTTAGCTTTGGGAATAATATTTATGTTTGTGAGCGCATTTATCAAAAAATTAATAAAAAAATGACACTTTATGATTACTTTATTTGCTCATCAATGTCATTTCTTAATAAAATAATTTGGCGGAGTCAATTCATACTCCGCCATGCTATGTACTCATAACCGACGGCTTCTGACGAAGTTAGTCGGCAACCGATTGATTTTTAAAATTTTATAAAAAGATGATTATTTTATTCCTCTCTAAGCTTAACAACTCTCGCTGCTTTTCTAAGCCTAATATCATTCATATCTGCATAATGAGCCTTTGTGGTATTAACATCCTTATGCCCCAATACGGCGGCAACAAGATAAATATCGCCGGTTTCGTTATAAAGCTGAGTACCGTAAGTGCTTCTAAGCTTATGAGGAGAAATGTTTTTTAACGGAACTACTGTTTGAGTATATTTTTTAACTAAATTTTGAACTGCCCTTACCCCTATTCTTTTATTTTGAAGAGATAAAAATAAAGCTTTTTCGCTGCCTTTTTCAGGCTTAAGCTCCAGTCTTACAGATAAATAATCCTTAAGAGCCTGCTCAACTTCATCGCCAAAATATACAACAGCTTCGTTTCCTCCCTTTCTTATTATTCTCACTGCATTTATATCAAAGCTTATATCATCTATATCTATGCCTACACATTCGGAAACACGCATTCCTGTGCCTGCCAAAAGAGATATTATAGCCATATCTCTTTTTTGAGTGTGCTTATGAAATAATTTTTGGCTTTCGGTTAAATTATTGCCTGTTTCAACCTCATCCAAAAGCTTTGCCACCTCGTCAACTTCAAGCCTGATAATCTCCTTTTTATGTATCTTAGGCGTATCAACCAATTCAGCCGGATTTGATTTTATTTTTTCCTCCTGATAAAAATATTTTAAAAGTTTCCTTACGGATGAAAGCTTCCTTGCCTTGCCTTTTTCTTTGTTTATATGCTCGTTTTCACATTCAATATCGTAAACAGGATAATAAAAGCTTAAATATTCCATATATTCTCTTATTATTGTTGCATTTATCAGCTCCAAATCTGATATTGTAATCTCGCTTATATCTTTTTTATGCATAAACTTTCTTTGCTCTGTTATAAGATAATTAAAAAACAATCTTAAATCATAACAATATGCCAGCCTTGTTCTCGGCGCTGTATTCTGATTTATGGCAATAAAAAATTCATGGCAGAAATCAGGAAATTCCTTTAACATTTTTCTTATTTTAACAATTATTTCATTTTCTATTCTTTCGTTATATTTCATTTATTTCCCTCCTTATCAGACATTTGCCAGCCGACAATTGAGGAACGCTTTATTGCGCCGAAAACTATAGTTTCAAAATTATCATAAACTTTTGCCTGCTGCTTAATAAAATTTTTGATAAATTCTCTTTTTGTATTTCCATCGGCAGGGCATTTATTTTTTACAACATTTATTCCCTCCGTTTTTACAAACGCCTTTATATCCTTTTCCGGAACATATATAAGAGGTCTTATGGATTTGATTTTTTTTCTGTCAAGATATGTCACGGGTGAAGCTGTATGTATTCTCCCTTCATAAAACATCGACATAAAAAATGTTTCTATAATATCATCTCTGTTATGTCCGAGAGCCACTTTATTGCAGTTAAGCTTTTGCGCCGCATCGTTTAATGCGCCCTTTCTCATTTTTGCGCACAATGAGCATGGGTTTTTCTCTTTTCTTGCCTCAAAGATTATTTCAGCTATATCTGTATCAACAACAGTATATCCAACTCCTATTTTATCACAAAGCTCTTTAACGCTGTCAAAATTCATACCCTCAAAACCAAGTGATACCGTAATCGCTTCAATATCAAATTTTTTGGGATAAAATCCTTGAAGCGCCTTAAGGGCTGTCAAAAGAGCAAGGCTGTCTTTGCCGCCCGATATACCTACGGCAATACGATCTCCCTCTTCAATCATTGCATAATCCTCAACCGCCCTTCTTACAAAGCTTAAGATTCTTTGAAGCTTCAATTTTATCCCTCCAGTTTTTAATGGTAAGCTTATCAATTTCTGTGCATATTAAATTCAGACATTTTCATTTCTTCAACATTATCTGAAATATTTTCTCTTTCAGCATTTGCATATTTATCAAAAATTTTTTGATTATATCTTAACTCCGTAGTTTTTGCAGGCCCGTTTATACAGCCCCCCTCACAGCTCATTCCCTCTATAAAGTCTTCGCTGAGTCTTCCGTTTTTAAGCAGCATAAGAGCTTTTTTACATTCTTCGATGCCGCTGCATTTAAGAATCTTAAGCTCCTGCTCAATACCCTTTTCTCTGAGAACCTCTTCAACAGAAGCTGATACTCCGCCGGATTTTGCAAAGCCTTTTCCGTATTTTGTAGCAAGCTCAGAAGAAGAGTCTGCATAATCGGCAAAATTAATATTCTTCACCTCAAGCATAGCCTTAAGCTCTTCAACAGTTAAAACCATATTGATTTCGCCTACATATTCGCTTACTGCTTCATATTTCTTTGCAATACACGGACCTATAAAAACAATAATCGCCTTCGGATCTCTCTTTCTTATATATCTTGCCGTTGCAACCATAGGCGAAACAGTTGTTGAAATATTATCTGTAAGTGATGGATAATGTTTTCTAATAAGGCTTACAAAAGCAGGACAGCATGAGGTTGTTGTTTTTTTGCCAATCTTAAGATTTTCGGCAACCTCAAGAGCTTCTGTATAAGCTACGGCATCGGCGCCATATGCAACTTCTATGCAGTCCCTAAAACCAAGAGCCTTAATTCCTGCTTTAAGAACCGATGTTGTCGTATCCCCAAGCTGCCCTTGCACAGATGGAGCAAACATTGCATAAACATGATTATCCTCTTTTTTTAGCTCATAAATAACATTCGTAATCATAGACATATCCGAAACAGCGCCAAATGGACAGCTTACAACACACTTTCCGCAATTTATGCACTTATTTTCATCAATAAACGCAAGATCGTTTTCATCTATTGTTATGGCATCAACAGGGCAGGCTCTTCTGCATGGTCTTTCTGTATCGACAATAGCGCTGTATGGGCAGGCTTTTTCACACTGACCGCATTTTTTGCACTTATGAGGATCAATATAAGCGCCCCTCGGAGTTTTTGTTATTGCGCCAAATCTGCAGGCTTTCATACATTTTTGAGCAAGACAGCTTTGACAATTGTCTGTAACGGTAAATCTTGCTATAGGACAGCCCTCACAGGCTGAAGAAATAACATGGACAATCTGCGTACTGCCCTGCTCATGGTGAGAGGTTGACGGCAGCTTTCCCATAGAAAGTCTGACTCTTTGTCTTATAATTTCTCTTTCTCTGTAAACACAGCAGCGAAACTTAGGCTTTATTCCCTTAATCATCTCAAAAGGGATTTCATCAAATTTTTCCATTATAGTTCCGTTAAATGCATATTCTGCTGTTTTCTTTAAAACCTCCATTTTAATTTGATTAATATCTGTTATTTTTTCCATAATCAATCCTCATTTTAATAATATTTTCTTGTTACAACCTTTCCGGAACTTTCCATCAGCTTATAAAGCTCATCCAATATAAGCATTTTAATACTTAATTCATTTGCGACCTCCTTTTTTTGATGAGCAGGGTTAATTTTTCTTCCTATAAAAAGATTAAGATGAGTACATTCTTCAATTAAAATTTTTGCTATTTTTGAAGCTCCGTTTTCTGCATCGATCATTTTAAGGTTAAGCTTATCTGACGGAGCTTCATAATACTTTTTTATAATGCTTAACGCCTTTTTTAGCGTTATAACCCCCTCGGTAACAAGATCTATGCCTTTTATCGAACCTATGGGCGGTATTTCAGGGTCGAGATAATCTATACTTGCTTCTATTTCCTGGCCAAGTATACGGCTTGCAATAGTTGCCGAACTTCCGCCGCATACTATTTTTGTTCCTTCATCACTCATAAAGTCATGAATAAGCCTTGAATCATCTCCCGGGTTTTGAGGAGGCCCCGAAAAGAGAGAAACAACCTTTCGCGGTATAATCTTTACAACGGCAATTGTAGTGTCATCACCGGGTCTGTCAACATAAAGCTCTCCGCATTTATCTGCTATACATTCTGCAAATCTCGATGAGCTTATCTCAGCTTTATAATTTTTGCGCATAAATTCAGCCGCATTATCCCAGCCCCAGCCAAGCTTAAGCAAAGCGCCTATGCCCGCATAAACAACTCCGTCGCTTATCAAAACAAGAGCGTCGTCAATTTCCACCTTAAATCTTGCTTCTTTAATTTTTTTGCCTGCAATTTCTCTTATTTTATAATCTATATTAAGAAGCTTATTATCTCTTATAAAAATACAGCCGGGAGAATCAAATTCAACCAAATACGCTTCTCTGTCCGCTGTTACTTCAAGTATCGAAAATGTTGAATACGCTACCTTCCTAACGCTGCATACCGGAAGAGTATGAACTATTGTATCAACCGTATCCTCAATACTCGAGCCGTTTTCCATCATAGTTGAAATAATTTTGCTTGTAAGGGTGGAAAGAATATTCGCCTTTACGCCACTGCCAAGTCCGTCAGACAAAACGGCAATAAAACGTGATGCGTTTTTAACTATGCTTACCCTGTCGCCGCAAAGCTCTTCTCCGTATTTTATAAGGCTTATATAAGCGGCATCGATATAAATTTTATCACTCATTTTTAAAATCCCTCATCTTCAATAAGATTTTTAAGCTTATTCAGGGTAACCTTTGTTTCCGCCGTAGTTTCTCCCAAAAGGCTTGCTATCTCCTGAGCTACAAGCATTTGCTTTTCTATAACCTTTTGAGCCATATTAACCGATTCAAGCTTTTTTTGATAATTTTTCTCTTTTAATGCCTCCGTCTGAGTAATATTGGTTATTATGGCAACAGCAACATTTTGCTTTTTTGAATATACGATTTTTTGGTTTGTAATTATTCCCAAATCGTCATATCTTACCAAAATATCCAAAAGATTCTTTCGCTGCTGAAAAACGCTTTCAAAGTTCTCAGTTGGTATAAAGTTTTTAAGAGGCTTGTTTAAAGCCTCATTTCTGGATACCTTAAACAGCCTTTGAGCGGCAACGTTAAACTCTTTTATTATCATGTTTTTATCAGCCGCAATAACTATATTAGGCGTAACGGAAAGAATAACGCTTGAAAGAGTCTGACTTATATCTGTCATATAAGCAAGACACATATAAATATCGGCTTTTTTTTGATAAACAGCCACAGCTTTTTCTCTGCATGAGGAATATCCGCAGCTTCCGCAGTTAAGCTCCTGCTCAACGCTGTATTTTCCTATATGGCGAAGAATTGCCTGTATCTCCTCCTCGGTAGGGATATTTCCGGAAACATCTTCTGAAATAAATTTTCTTGATATATTGCCGACAGGCTCATATTCCACAGCTTTTGCCTCAGAAGCATATTCAATCACACGCATCCTGTCTTTATACCACGCTTTATCCGAATCGGGATGATTTGAACAATTTATACAGCCTCCTCGGCAGGCATTTACCTCGGCAAATACATTTTTTACTTCCGATCTTTTAATTTCCTCCAAAAGAGTCCTGACCTCGTGAAGTCCGCTTACGCTGACTGTCGTATATCTTCCTGCTTTCCCGTTTAGCCTGTATCCCTCAAGCATATAGCTCAGATCCATTAAAATTCCGTCTTTTATGGGATAAATTCTGGAATATGAAGATTCTCTGTTAAAAGGAATTTCTTTAAGTTTGTTTAAATTAATGCCTTTGTCCTCCATCATACGTATAAGATGCCCGAATGTTATGGCAGCATCTATATATTGATCCGAATTATCCGCCTCATTAATCAAAGAAAGGCAGGGACCTATAAATATAACCTTTATTTTTTTTCCGTATTTCTTTTTTGCAAGCTTTGCATGAATGAGCATAGGCGTAAGCACAGGAGCCAAAAATTCGACAAGCTCAGGGTAATACTTTGTTATAAGCATATTAATTGTAGGACAAGATGAAGTTATAATATTTTCCCTTTTGCCATCGTTTATAATTTTATAATACTGCTGTGTGGCATAATATGCCCCTACGGATGTTTCTTCGGCGTAATCAAAGCCGATTTCCCTAAGAACCGCCGCCGCTTTAGGGTAGTCCGTTCCAAAAACTGATAAATAGCTTGAATCAAGGCTTACAAATGTTTTTGTATTTTCATCCTCAAGCCAAAGCTTTATTTTATCGGTATCGTTATATACCATTCTGGCGTCCTGCGGGCATACATCTACGCATCTTCCGCAAAGAATACATTCATTATCTATAATGCTTGCTTTGTCATTATTAAATTTTATGGATTTTACCATACAGGCTTTAAGGCACTTGTAACAGCTTTTGCAGTCATTTTGATTTACATTTATATATTTCATTTAAAAATCTCCCGGCGAAAATTGTCACAATTAAATATCATTTTTTAACCGTATATCAACAAAAGGTATTTACTTAAAATATAATCTATAATATAATTATAGCATTAGTCATTTTTTTGTCAATTTCTATATTTTAACAAAGTTTTCAACCGGCTATGCATCTCCGCCGCCTAAACCCAAGAGATCGAACGCTTGCCTGTTGTTTAAATTTCACAAAAAATTTACAATTAATTAAAATTATAGCTACAATCTTTTTTGTTTTTTTTGGTATTATATTAAATGCTATTAATTATGAATGGAGGTTGAGATTTTGATCGAAGTTTCAAACTTAACAAAAAAATTCGGACCTCATACTGCTGTGGATAATATATCTTTCAGCGTTGAGGAAGGAGAAATACTCGGTTTTTTAGGCCCTAACGGAGCAGGCAAAACCACAACTATGAACATTATGACGGGATATATATCCTCAAGCGAAGGCAGCGTTAAAATAAACGGTTACGATATTCTGGAAAATCCCGAAACAGCCAAAAAACATATAGGCTATCTTCCCGATGTGCCCCCTATTTACGGCGACATGACTGTTATGGAATATCTTAACTTTGTCTGCGATATTAAAAAAGTTAAAAAAAGCGAACGTGAAAAAATGCTTAAAGAAATAATAGATATTGTAAAAATAGATGAAGTTAAAGGCAGACTTTCAAAAAACCTTTCAAAAGGCTATAAGCAAAGAGTCGGGCTTGCTCAGGCATTGGTAGGCTTTCCCGAGGTAATAATACTTGACGAGCCTACAAACGGGCTGGATCCAAAGCAGATTATTGAAATGCGTGATGTAATCAAAAAACTCAGCTCAAAGCATACGGTTATCCTAAGCTCTCACATTCTGTCAGAGGTAAGTGCTGTTTGCGACAGAGTTTTAATTATTTCAAAAGGCAAAATTGTAGCAAGCGATACACCCGAAAACCTTTCTGAAAGCCTTAATAAAGGCAATAAAATCTCTGCAAGGATTAAAGGTAAAAAGCAGGAAATTTTAGATGCTTTAGATTCATTGGGCTTAACAAACGGCTTTGAGATAAATGATTCTCCTGAAAGCGGCTGTTTCGATATTACTCTAAACACAAACAGAGAATTTGACATAAGAGAAGCTTTATTTAATAAAATGTCTGAAAGGAATCTTCCTATATTAGTCATGAAGCCAATTGGACTTACATTGGAAGAAATCTTTTTGAAAGTTACCGAAGGAAACGCTTCAGCTTCCGAAGAGCTTGGCATTAATATTAATAACGAATCTTCAGAAGTATACTCTGACATTAATGAAGAAAATAATCATCAATCAACCGATGCCGAAGCTCTGTTTGATGAAGAAGAGGAGGAAAAAGAATAATGGCGGCAATTTTTAAAAAAGAAATACGAACCTATTTTACCACTATGACAGGATATGTTTTTCTTGGCTTTTTTCTTTTGATAACCGGATTTTATTTCAGCATAAGCTGTGTTTTTGGAGGAAGCTCCAACTTTGTAAATGTTTTAAGCGCAACTCTTATTGCTCTTTTGGTGCTTATACCCGTTTTAACTATGCGCCTATTTTCAGAAGAAGCAAGACAGAAAACAGATCAGCTTTTATTTACCTCCCCTGTAAGCATACCTCAGATTGTTCTTGGTAAATTTTTTGCTTCTGCTTTGCTGTTTTTTATAGGTATTATGATAACATCGGTTTATGCCGTTATATTATCCCGATTCGGTGAAGTTTCATTTGCACAAACCCTTACAGGAATAATCGGATATTTTCTTATGGGCTGCTGCTTTATATCGGTTGGATTATTTGTTTCAGTTTTGACAAATAACCAGATTATTGCAGCCGTAGGAACGTTTGCGGCAATGTTTTTTATATTTATGATTGATTCCATTGCTGC
This sequence comes from uncultured Clostridia bacterium, assembly GCA_947630475.1. Lineage (GTDB taxonomy): Bacteria > Bacillota > Clostridia > Lachnospirales > CAG-274 > CANRHR01. The sequence continues at coordinate 42,908 of CANRHR010000011.1, forward strand.
CCTTGTCCCTGCTTCAACCTCTGCCAATATTAAATTTATTGCGTTAATAATATTAATTATAGCTTTTTTAATTTATAATTCTACAAAAAACATATATGTCAGCCTTATATTTGCTGTTTTAAGCGCAGGCGCCGTTGCCATTATATATTTTATAAACTCTCTTGCCTTTGACGGCATTATAACAAAGGTTTTGGGCTGGTTTTCTGTGCTTTCCAGGTTTGATAACTTTAATATGGGTATATTTGATGTATCGGATATAATATATTATCTTACATTTTCGGCAGCATTTTTATATCTGAGCATTAACTCAATTGAAAAAAGAAGATGGCGTTAGGAGGACATAAAAATGAATAGGTTTATTTCTTCTTTTAAAAACAAAAGATTTAAATACGGTTCTTTTTCAGCAATAACAGCCGCCATAGTTATAGCGGTGCTTATTGTTATAAATCTCATTTTTTCACAACTGGGGCTTAAGCTCGATTTAACAAAAAATAAGATGTATACCATATCCGACACCTCAAAGGAAATATTATCAAAGCTTGAACAGGATATAAATATTTATGCTCTTTATAAAACAGGTGAAGAAAACCAAACTTTCTGTGAAATTTTAGAGCAATATCCGGCTGCATCTTCCAAAATCAAGCTTAATTATAAAGATCCTTATTTGTATCCTAACTTTACAAGCAAGTATGATACAAACGGCGATGGAATAGGTCTTGGAAGCATTATAGTTGAAAGCGGAGATAAATTTAAAGTTATAAGTGCCGATGAGCTTGTAAGCTATGACTATAATTATGATTCATACGAAAGTATGTCAACGCCTTCCATTCGCTCTATAGATATCGAGCCTAAAGTTACAAATGCAATAAGATTTGTTTCTATGGATTCTCTTCCCGGCATTTATTATGTAAACGGCCATGGTGAGGCGGATATTCCAAATAATATTAAAAATCAGCTGGAATCGGCAAATTATGAAATCAAAACCTTAGATTTATTCAATCAGGAAAAAATTCCCGATGACTGCTCTGTATTGTTTATGACCGCTCCATCTGTGGATTACAGCCAAAGAGAAAGCGACATTGTTAAAGATTATCTGGCAAATGACGGCAGAGCTGTTGTTATAAGCTATGCCGCAGCCAATCCAATACCAAACTTTCAAAGCATAATGAGCGCTTATGGAATAGTTTCTTCCGATAACATAATATTGGAAGGCGATGCCTCTCATATGTTTCAGGGAATGCCTATATATGTGCTTGCAGGCATTGAAAGAACAGATGCTTCAGCCGAAGCATTAGACAGAAACGCAAGAGTTTTAACATATCCGGCATGGCCGTTAAAACAGGCTGAAACAAAAAACAGCATAACGATTGAGCCTATTTTAACAACATCAGATAAATCATACAGCAAAAGAATGGATGCAACTTCTCCTAATTTTGAAAACGGAGATGAATTAGGGCCGTTTAATATAGGCGTTGCGGTAACAGACAGCTATTATACAGATGAAAATCACACCTCCAAGCTTATTATTTTAAGCTCTGTGAGTTTTTTGGATGACAATGTGGATTCTCTTGTAAGCGGCGGAAACTCAGGCTTTATTGTAAGCTGTGTGAACTGGCTTAATGATGCTCAGGATAATGTTTACATTGCGCCTAAAAGCTTGGAAAGCGATACTGTTATTGTGGATTTCGCTTCTGGAATAATCATAATTTTAATATGCTGTGTTGTTATTCCCGTTGGATTTTTTGCCACAGGCATAACTGTATGGTTAAAAAGGAGAAATAAATAATGAATACTCATATAAAAAAAATAGCTTTGGCTTTAGCCGTACTTATTTTTCTTATTATCTGCTATTTTATCGGTATGAGGTTTAATCTTCACAAACAGGAGAAGGAAAAAATCAATCAGCAGCAGCAAGAGGATTCTCTTTCACCTCAAACCGATTTGGTAGGCAGAGTATCTTCGGATATTATAAATGCTGTAATAACAAGACAAAATGATACAATAGAGCTTGTTAAAAAAGATGAAGGCGAAGATATTGTTTGGTATTTAAAAGGCTATGAAAACACAAGCTTTAATCAAGAAAATATAGGAATGCTTGCAAAAAGCCTTTCTACGCTTTATTCCGGAGAGAAAATAAAGGATATCTCGGCAGAAACCGCAAATATAGATGAACTTAAAGATTACGGCCTTGACAATCCATCTACAACCGCCGTTATAAATTTTAACGATGGAAATCAGACAACAATTTATGTAGGAAATCCAACCTCCGATAAGCTTTACAGATATGCTATGGTTAAGGGCGGAGATGGCATTTATCTTATTGATGAAATAAACAATCAGCGTTATAACTATACCCTTAACGACTTAGTCGATAAAAGTATTCCGTCTATAAAGCCTGTGCAAATTTTATATGTTGATATAAAACAAAAAAACAAAGACGAAATTGAAATTGAATATCAGGATACTACACAAGGAAATGCGGCGGAGATGGCATCTTACGGAATGCAGACGCTGACAATGAAAAAGCCTTTAGCCGAAGCGGCTGTTTATCCCAATAATCTCCAATCTACAATATTAAAAAATCTTTCATCCTTTGAGATTGAAAGCGTTGTGGAAACAGAGCCTAAAAGCCTGTCACCATATGGCTTAGATGATCCTTATATGGAAATAAAGCTTAAAGACAACGAAAATGAGCTTAAGCTTAAGCTTGGAAATTTAACAGATTCAGAACAGTCATATTACTGTATGGCCCAAGATAGAAATGTTGTATATACTATTTCCAAAGAGCTTATAGATCCGTTTGAAAACGCAAATATAATTGATTTTATAGAAAGATTTGTAGCTTTGGTATACAGAAAAGACGCCAAAGAAGTCGACCTTAAAGGTTTTGGAAATGAATATAAAATCACATTTAAGGATAATCCCGAAGAAAAAAGCCAAGAAGAAGACGATAACAGAATCGGCGTTTTAAACGGAAAAGAACTTGATGGAGATTCTTTTTCAAATCTTTATCAGGCTATAATAGGCATTACCTTTGACAGTCTTTCAAATACTCAGCAAATCGAAGGAGAGCCTTCCGTCAGTATTAAATTTGAGCTTATGGACTCAAGCGTAAAAGAAATTAACTATTACGAATATAATGCAAACAATAATTTTTATATTGTACAAATAGACGGAGATACAAGCAGACTTGTCAACAAGCAGAGCCTTAAAACAGTGTTTGATCTTGCCCAGAAATTATCTGAAAAATAAAATCAAAAAAGCGCTTTCGCATATTTCTTAATGCGGCAGCGCCTTTTTTTACTGCATTTTTGTTTTATTTTGCCTCACAAATTCCGCAGTTGCCGTTAGACTGCATTAATAAAAGGAAAATAATAAGTATAATAATACTGCTGTCATTACCGCAGCCACAGCCAAAACCATTTGGCATAAGCAAAAGAATAAATAAAATCCAAATAAAACTATTGCCTCCAAAATTCATAAACATTACCTCCATGATAATAAATTTTGTTTACAGTTATAATCTATGCTTTTAATAAAAAAAATTGACTAAAATATAAAAAAACAATAAAAAAGACAAGTTGTTAAACTTTTTTAGCAGAATACAAATAACTTTTTTTATAAAAATTTGTCGTTTTCGTTTTATCATACATATATTTAAAATTCAACCCTGTTATTAAACAATAAAAAATGGTATAATAGCTTAGTTGATAAAATTAACAGAAATATTACTAAGCTTTAACAAAAGAATTGCATATAAACAGGAGTATTTTTATGAAAATTATTTTAACAGCTATAAACGCAAAATATATTCATTCCTCTCTTGCTATCAGAAGTATAGGAGCTTTTTGTGAAGATTTTAAAGATAACATTATTTTAAAGGAGTTTAGCATTAATAATGACGAAACATATATAATTAGCCAACTTTATGAATTAAATGCAGATGTTATATGTTTTTCCTGTTATATATGGAATATAGCTTTAATAAAAAGACTCATTCCCATTATAAAAAAACTCATAAAAAATGTTAAAATAGTTTTGGGCGGGCCTGAGGTAAGCTATGAATATGAAGATACTTTAAAAAAATTTGCCGATATAATAATAATCGGAGAAGGCGAAAAGACTTTTTATGAACTTACCGATTATTTTTTAAACGGAGGCAATTTAAAAAACATAGACGGAATAGTATTTAAAACGGAAAACGGAGAAATTATTAAAACAAACCAAAGAAAAGCTTTAAATCTTGATGAAATCCCGTTTGCATACAAAAACGGCTTAGATGAACTTAAAAATAAAATTATATATTATGAAGCCTCGAGAGGCTGCCCTTACAACTGCCAATACTGCCTAAGCTCAACAGAAAAAGGAGTCAGATTTTTATCACAAGAAAGGGTTATAAAAGATTTGAGCTTCTTTATAGAAAAAAAAGTTAAACAAGTTAAATTTGTTGACAGAACCTTTAATGCAAACAAAAAATTTGCCCTCTGTATATGGAATTTTTTAATTGAAAATGATAACGGAATAACTAATTTTCACTTTGAAATTTCCGCTGATATTTTAACCGATGATATGATATATACCTTAAAAAAAGCCCGTAAAGGACTTTTTCAGCTTGAAATTGGTATTCAGTCAACAAATTATAATACTTTAAGCGCTGTAAAAAGAAAAACAAATCTTGATAAGTTATTCGGCAGAATTAAAGAAATTAAAAAATACGGAAATATTCACCAGCATTTAGATCTGATAGCAGGACTGCCCGATGAAAGCTACCAAAGCTTCAAAAAATCATTTAATGATGTGTTTAGTTTATATCCGGAAAATCTTCAGCTTGGTTTTCTTAAGCTCTTAAAGGGATCCGGACTTAGGGAAAATGCCGATAAATACGGAATTGTCTACAGAGATGAACCTCCATATGAGTTGCTTTACACAAAAGATATAAGCTTTTGTGAAATATTAAGGCTGAAACGTATGGAAGAAATGATTGAAAATTACTATAATTGCAGCAAATGCTTATATACAATTAGGTTTTCCGAAAAATATTTCGAATCAAGCTTTGATTTTTTTGAAAAACTTTCTTTATATTGGGAAAAAACAGGCGCTCATAATATAAGCCACAGTAAAATGGAGCTATATAAAATAATGTATAACTTTTTATGTACTGCCGTTAAAGATAAAAATAAGCTCAGAAATGTTTTAAGATTTGATATTTTAATGAACGACAATCTAAAAAACCTTCCCGAATGGCTTGAATATACTCCCAATGAAGAAATCAAAAAAAAGCAGCATGAATTTTTCAGCAATGAATCTATGTTAAATAAATTTATGCCGGAGTTAAAAAAATACAGTACAAAACAGCTTATAAGAATATGTTCTCTTCAAAAATTTGATTTTGACTTTACGGCTTGGATTAAAAATGGGTTTGAAGAATTAAAAGAAAACAGTGTTTTTATATTATTTAAATACAGCAGCGCAGGATTTAACGGCGCAGCTCAATGCTTTGACATAAACGAGGCTTGAGCCAAATACGACAAACAATAACCGCAAGGAGTTGAAAATATGACAACAAAACAAAGAGTTGAATCCATAATGAAGCTTTTGGATGAATATTATCCAACAGAAGATAAATGCTATCTTAATTACGAAAAGGATTATGAGCTTCTTATAGCAACAATATTAAGCGCTCAATGCACAGATGACAGGGTCAATATTGTTACAAAAGATTTATTTAAAAAATATACTTCCCTTGAAGCCTTTGCAAATGCATCGCTTGATGAACTTTCAAATGATATACGTTCGACGGGTTTTTACCGAAATAAAGCAAAAAATATCATCTCAGCCTGCAATACCTTATTAAATGATTATAATTCGATATTGCCCAAAGATGTTGACGAGCTTATAAAGCTTGCGGGAGTAGGAAGAAAGACAGCAAATGTCATAAGAAGTCATATTTTTAATTTGCCCAGCATTGTAGTGGATACTCATGTTAAAAGAATATCAAAAAAACTTGGGCTAACCAAAAGCGATGATCCTGTAAAAATTGAATTTGAACTTATGAAAATCCTTCCTACAGAGCATTGGATAAGATACAATACCCAAATTATCGCACACGGAAGAACTTTATGCAAAGCAAGAAAAACTGATTGTGAAAATTGCTTTCTGGCAAATGTCTGCCAAAGCAATTTATCGGAAAAGCTTTAATTTACGAGGTATTATCATGCTGAAAAAATAAACATAATTTTGAATATAATCATGGGTACAGACATTGGCATTTTTATCGGACATGGAATATATGTTTTCCAAGATTTTAAAATACATCCGAATTTATATGCAGCATGGTCTGTCCCATGGTACACAGGTATTTTGATTTATGGCATAATAACGGCTGCTGTTCTTATCGCAGTTATTATTATAAAGCTTATCATTCGGCTGAAATTAAGGCAATAAAATTTTATTCAGCGATAATCTGCAAGCTTTACAAATTCAGGTTTTCTTTTCCTGAAAAGAGTTATATATTTAAAACCGGCTCTTTCAAGCATATCATATGCCACGTCAAAATGATCCGCTATATCTTTTGTATTATGAGAATCAGAACCTACCGTTATAATTTCTCCTCCCAAATCTTTATATCTCTTTAAAATTTCATACTGAGGATAGGTTTGATCAATATTATATCTATAACCGGACGTATTTATTTCAATTCCTCTTTCCGTTTCAATAAGAAGTTTTAATATGTTATCAATAATATCCTTATAGTCCAAATAATGAAGAGAATTATCGTCATATATTCCATATCTGCTTATAAAATCAATATGACCGTATACATTAAAATTTTTTATTGTTTTTATATTTTTAAGCATCTGTTCAAAATAAATATTATAACTTTCACTTTTTGTCTTTCCTTTAAAAAAATCATCAAAATATAAATCTAATCCACATACCCCATGAGATGAGCCTATCACAAAATCAAACGGATAAGCAGCCGAAAATTTATCGATTTTATCCGAAATAGTATTTTCAAGACCTATTTCTATGCCTAAAATAATGTTAATTTTATTTGAATATTTTTCTTTTAAAGCGTTAAAAGTAATAATATAATTTTCACAATCAGGCTCATCATAATACTCGCAAAAATCAACATGATCGGTAATCGCTATTTCCTTTAAGCCCTTATTTGCAGCCGAAAGAATCATATCTTCCATAGATGAACGGGCGTCGCTAGAAAAATTTGTATGAATATGATAATCCGCAATAAACATATAAACACTCCTTTAAAAAATTTATATAAAACTGATAATACACCGAAAATTCAAGTTTGTTAATTATTATATCACTTTTTTCTATTTTTTTCAAAAGTTATGTTGTTTAGACTTGCTTAGACAAAATTAGGTATGATATAATAAAGTTGATTTTGTTTACATGGAATGACGATTGATTCATTAATTGATTTTTCTTTGTCATCAAAGTCAAGGATACTCTTACTACGGCTTCGCTGCACACCAATAACCGAAGGCTTTTAACAAAGCTTTGCGTTCAGTGGGAGCTAAACTATTATTGAACGCAAAAGTATGTACCCCCTGTTTATAGAACATAAAACATACTTGTCGGTTATATAAAGATAAGCTTTCAGTGTACTTAATTAAGGAGGATAACAAATGAATTATGTTGGCATAGCTACTGCCTTTGCCGGCGGGCTTGGATTGTTTATTTACGGTATGCATGTTATGGCGCTGGGCCTTCAGAAAGCTGCAGGAGCCAAAATGAAAAAAATATTGGAAATACTTACAAAAAACAAACTCTTGGGCGTCATTCTCGGTGCTGCTGTTACTGCCATTATTCAATCAAGCTCCGCCACCACTGTAATGGTAGTAGGCTTTGTTAATGCCGGACTGATGAATCTTTCTCAGGTTGTAGGGATAATTATGGGGGCAAATATAGGCACAACCGTCACAGGCTGGCTTGTATCAAGTATTTCTTGGGCAGGCTTTCTTAAGCCGACAACAATAGCGCCTATTGCAGTAGCTTTCGGGGCGGCGCTCGTTCTCCTTACCAAAAAAAATTCTCTAAAACAAATAGGAGAAATAATAGTAGGCTTTGGTCTTTTATTTATAGGTATAGAAATGATGTCTGAGGGTGTTGAGCCTCTAAGCACAATACCCGCATTTGAAAATATGTTCCGTTCTTTTGGAAGAAATCCTATCTTAGGTGTTTTGGTTGGCGCATTTGTTACCGCAATTATACAATCAAGCTCCGCTTCTGTCGGTATTTTGCAGTCGCTCTCTCTTTCCGGAATAGTTTCTTGGAATTCTGCAATATACATTATCATGGGTCAGAATATCGGTACTTGCGCCACTGCTATGCTCTCGAGCATAGGCGCATCAAAAAACGCAAGAGGAGCCGCATATATCCATCTTTTATTCAATGTTCTGGGAAGTGTATTTTTCAGCATTTTGGCTGCTTTGTTTTTTACGTTTATAAATCCTGAGCTTGGTTATGAAAAAATATCAATTGTAGAAATAAGTGCCATACACACAGCTTTTAATATAGCAAATACAGCTATAATGTATCCTTTCAGTGATATTTTGGTTAAAATCGCTCAAAGGCTTACCTCAAGAGGAGAAAAGAGCGTTGACGATAATGATATGATGCAAATAGGTCTTGATGATCGTATTCTTGAAACACCCGGCATAGCGATTCAAAATTGTGTAAAGCAAATCATTCACCTTGGTTATATGGCTCTTGAAAATTTAAAGCTTTCCATAGAATGTCTTTTGGAAAATGACGAAGAAAAAGCCGAAACCGTTATGGCAAGAGAAAAACGCATAGATACTATGCAGCAGGTTTTGACGCAGTATATGATTAAAATATGTAACGCCGATATAAGCGAAAAACAAAACAAAACAATTACATCGCTTTTCCATACGGTAAACGACCTTGAAAGAATAGGTGATCACTGTGAAAACTTGGTTGAATTAAGCGGCTTTATGGAAGATGAACAGCTTAATTTTTCAAACACCGCCCAAAAGGAAATAACCGAAATGGGCAGCTTTACTGTTGATTGTGTATTAAACGCAGTGAAAGCTCTTGAAGAAAGCGACAAAAATTATGCATTTGATGCAATAAAAGATGAAGCTGTTGTTGACGATATGGAAAAGGAATTAAGATCACTTCACATAAAAAGGCTCCAAAAAAATGAATGTGATGCAACGGCAAGCGTTGTCTTTCTTGATGTTTTAACAAATCTTGAAAGAGTTTCCGATCATGCGTTAAATGTTGCTCAGGGTGTAATTTCACGCATTGAAAACAAAACTATAGCGCAAATAAAAGACGAGTTTTCCTCAAAGGCGCTAAACAGTTAAAATTATCTAAAGCATAAAATAATGTGAAATTTTTTATCCCTAATTGAATTTGGTAAAAATATACAAAAAAATATTTTTTTATCATTCAAAAAACGTTAGTTTGTATTAAGGACTTATTTTTCAAGCTATGTTATAATGTTATCAATGTAGTATTTGCTTTCCTGCATTGGTATTTTATGTGCTTTTTAATTTTTATTGGTATTATCAGCTTCGCTGACTTAAATGCCAAAAAAATTTTATTGTTAAATTTTAAACCCGAAAGGAGAAAGTTTAAATGTTAAGCAAAAAATCAGTTGATGATTTACAGGTAAAGGGAAAAAGAGTTTTGGTAAGATGTGATTTTAACGTTCCTTTAAAAGATGGCGTAATCACGGATGAAAACAGAATTGTCGCTGCTCTTCCTACTATTAAAAAATTGATATCCGATGGTGGAAGGGTTATTTTGTGCTCTCATTTAGGCAAGCCTAAAGAGCCTTCTGATGATTTTTCTCTTGCGCCTGTCGCAAAAAGATTATCCGAAAAGCTTGGTAAGGAGGTCGTTTTTGCCGCTGATGACACTGTTGTGGGAGAAAATGCAAAGGCTGCCGTTGAAAAAATGAACGACGGCGATGTTGTCCTTCTTCAAAACACTCGCTTCAGAAAAGAAGAAACAAAAAATATCGATACTTTCAGTCAAGAGCTTGCAAGTCTTTGCGATGTTTATGTAAATGACGCTTTCGGCTCTTCTCACAGAGCTCACTGCTCAACTGTCGGCGTTACAAAATTTGTAAACGAATCCGCTGTGGGCTATCTTATGGATAAAGAAATCACTTATCTCGGCAATGCGGTAAACAATCCCGTAAGACCTTTTGTAGCCATACTCGGAGGAGCAAAGGTATCCGATAAAATTAATGTTATAAATAATCTGCTTGATAAGGTAGATACACTTATAATCGGCGGAGGTATGGCATATACTTTCTTAAAATCAAAAGGCTATGAGGTTGGAGAATCAATCCTTGAAGCCGATAAGGTAGATTATGCAGGCGAAATGATTAAAAAAGCCGAAGAAAAGGGAGTTAAATTTTTACTTCCGATAGATGTTGTTGTTGGAAAAGAGTTTAGCAATGACACAGAGCATAAAACAGTTGATATAGATAAGATTCCTTCTGATTGGCAAGGATTTGATATCGGCGAAAAAACAAGACAGTTGTTTGCAAACGCTTTAAAAGATGCAAAAACAGTTGTTTGGAACGGACCTATGGGAGTTTTTGAGTTTCCGATTTTTGCAAAAGGTACTATTGCAATAGCCGAAACTTTGGCAAATATCGACGCAACAACAATAATCGGAGGCGGCGACTCTGCAGCGGCTGTTAATCAAAACGGCTATGGAGATAAAATGAGCCACATATCAACAGGCGGCGGAGCTTCTCTCGAATTTCTTGAGGGCAAAGATCTTCCGGGTGTCGTAGCTGTTGATGATAAGTAATATTTTGATAAAGAGGTGTTAACTATGAGGAAAAAATTAATTGCCGGAAACTGGAAAATGAATAAAACTCCAAGCGAAGCCATGGAGCTTGTTGAACTGCTTAAAAACAAAGTTAAAGACAGTGAAAATGATGTTGTATTTTGCGTGCCGTTTATCGACTTGGATATAGTATGTGATATACTTAAAGAAACAGATATTCATGTTGGCGCTCAAAATATGTACTTTGAGGACAAAGGCGCATATACCGGAGAAATTTCCGCAGATATGATTAAAAATGTAGGCGCAGACTATGTTATTATAGGCCATTCCGAAAGAAGAGCTTATTTTGCAGAAACAGACGAAACAGTAAATCTTAAGGTTAAAAAGGCAATCGAAAAAGAGCTTAATCCTATCGTTTGCGTTGGGGAAAGTCTCGAACAAAAGGAAACAAAAATCGGCCTTGATTTTGTAAGGATACAGGTTAAATGTGCATTTAAGGATATAAGCCCTGAGGATGCTTTAAAGGTTACAATTGCTTATGAGCCGATTTGGGCTATAGGAACCGGCAGAACAGCTTCTAACGAAGATGCTCAGGCATTCTGCAAGGCTATAAGAGATACCATAGCTGAAATTTATGATTCATCAACGGCTGAAAATATCAGGATTCTCTACGGCGGAAGCGTTAAATCCACCAATGCAAAGGGTCTTTTTGCAATGCCCGATATAGATGGAGCTTTAGTAGGCGGCGCAAGCTTAAACGAGGATTTTGAAAAAATTGTAAATTACAATAAATAATTATTAACCGAATTTTAAATTTATTCGCTTGGTTCGGCAAGGCTAAGGAGATTTAAAAATGGATAGGAAAACAACTATTTTAATGATTTTAGACGGTTTCGGTATAAATGATAAAACCGAGGGCAATGCGATAAAGCTGGCAAACACTCCAAATATTGACGATATAATAAATACATATCCTTGTGTTAAGGGATATGCAAGTGGTCTTGCAGTTGGGCTTCCAGATGGACAGATGGGAAATTCCGAAGTCGGTCATCTTAATATTGGCGCCGGAAGAATAGTTTATCAGGAGCTTACAAGAATCACAAAAGCTATTGCCGATGGTGATTTTTTTGAAAATAAAGCTCTTCTTTCAGCCATAGAAAACTGCAAAAAAAACAATTCTTCTCTGCATTTGATGGGGCTTTTGTCAACAGGCGGCGTTCACAGTCATATAGATCATCTTTACGGGCTTATTAGGCTTGCTAAAATGAACGGTATTAATAAAGTCTATCTTCATGCATTTTTAGACGGAAGAGATACCCCTCCTACTTCCGGCAAGGGATTTCTTGCAGACGCTCAGGCCGAGATGGAAAAAATAGGAGTAGGAAAAATCGCCTCCGTTTCGGGAAGATATTATGCTATGGATAGAGATAAACGTTGGGACAGACTTGAAAAAGCTTATAACGCCCTTGTATTTGCGCAGGGAAATAAAGCACAAAGCGCTCAGGATTGTATCGATGCTTCATATGCTGCCAATGTTAATGATGAATTTGTTATCCCCACCGTTATTACAGAAAACGGTCAGCCTGTAGCAACCGTTAAAGAAAACGATTCGATTATTTTCTTTAATTTTAGGCCTGACAGAGCAAGAGAAATTACAAGGGCTTTCTGTGATGAGGTTTTTGAAGGCTTTGAAAGAAAAAACGGTTTCTTTAAGGTTAAATATGTTTGTTTTACAGATTATGATTCAACAATTAAAAATAAAGAAGTTGCTTTTGTTAAAGAAAAGTTGACAAATACTCTTGGCGAATATATAGCTGCTCAGGGTTTAACTCAGCTTAGGCTTGCCGAAACAGAAAAATATGCTCATGTAACATTCTTTTTTAACGGCGGCATAGAAGAGCCAAATAAAAACGAAAAGAGGATCCTTATACCCTCTCCAAAGGTTGCAACTTACGATCTTCAGCCTGAAATGAGCGCTGTTGAAGTAACCGATAAGCTTATTGAAAATATTCTTTCAAAAGAAAACGATCTTATAATTATAAATTATGCCAATCCCGATATGGTTGGACACACAGGGGTAATTTCGGCAGCTGTTAAGGCTATAGAAACTATTGATAAATGTCTTGGCCGAGTTATGCAGGCTGTTAAAGAAACAGATGCACAAATGTTTTTGTGTGCAGACCACGGAAACAGTGATCAGCTTATTGATTATGAAACCGGCGAACCCCTTACCGCTCATACCACCAATCCTGTTCCTTTTGTACTTATAAACTGCAAAAAAGCAAAAGGACTCAAAGAGGACGGAAGGCTTGCGGATATAGCCCCTACTCTTCTTGATATGATGGGGTTAGAGCAGCCAAAAGAAATGACCGGCGTTTCTCTTTTGATTAAATAATTATAAAATAAATTTTAAGAAAGCACTGATTTCGTTTGGTCTTAAAATTTATATAAGCGTATTTGTGTTTTCATGATAATAAAATCCTGTGAGAATATCTTACGGATGTTATTATATGCAGATAATAATTCTGCCGAAAGTGCATCAAATAAAAAATTGATTTGAAGGGAGCTTACAAATGAAAGGTTATATTGAAATTGTTGATGTAATAGGAAGAGAAGTCCTTGATTCAAGAGCAAACCCAACTGTTGAAGTTGAGGTAGTTGTTGATTTGGACGGTAATCAGTATATGGGCAGAGCCGCTGTTCCTTCAGGCGCTTCAACCGGTGAGCATGAAGCTGTTGAGCTTCGTGACGGCGGAAGCAGATATATGGGCGCAGGCGTTGAAAAGGCAGTTGCAAACGTTGATTTGATCGCTGAAGAAATTATCGGTATGAATGCCCTCGATCAGGTAGCTATCGATAAGGCTATGATTGAGCTTGACGGAACTCCAAACAAAGCTAAATTAGGCGCAAACGCTATTCTCGGCGTTTCTATGGCTGTGGCAAAAGCTGCTGCTGAGGCTTTAAATTTACCGTTATACCAATATTTGGGCGGTTTTAACGGAAAAACTCTTCCTGTTCCTATGATGAATATTATGAACGGCGGAAAGCACGCTGACAATACCGTTGATTTTCAAGAATTTATGATTATGCCTGTTAAAGCTGATTCATTTAAAGAAGCTTTAAGAATGTGCGCAGAAATTTACCATAACTTAAAGAAAGTTTTAAAAGCAAGAGGTCTTTCTACAGCTGTCGGTGACGAAGGCGGCTTTGCACCTGATTTGGCAACTCCTGAGGAAGTAATAGACGTAATACTTGAAGCAACCGAAAAAGCAGGCTACAAGCCGGGCGAAGAAATAAGAATCGCTTTAGACGTAGCTTCATCAGAATTATATGACAAAGCTGACGGTAAATATCACTTCCCGGGCGAAAGCAAAATGAAAGGCAAAGAAGTTATCAGAACAGCCGAAGAAATGGTTGATTATTATGAAGCTCTCGTTACAAAATATCCTATCATTTCAATTGAAGACGGCTTAGATGAAAACGATTGGGATGGCTGGAAATTATTAACTGACAGAATTGGCAAAAAAGTACAGCTCGTAGGTGATGATCTTTTTGTTACAAATACCGAAAGACTTCAGACAGGTATCGAAAAAGGCGTTGCTAATGCAATACTTATTAAGGTTAATCAGATCGGTACTCTTACAGAAACCTTTGATGCTATCCAATTGGCTAACAGAAATAATATGACAGCCGTTGTTTCTCATCGTTCAGGCGAAACCGAAGATTCTACTATAGCAGATATTGTTGTTGCTGTTAACGCAGGTCAGATAAAGACAGGCGCTCCATGCCGTTCAGACCGTGTTGCAAAATACAATCAACTTTTAAGAATTGAAGAAGAGCTTAATGATGGCGGCGAAGTTGCTCAATATTTAGGACTTGACGCTTGGTTTAATTTAAAAAATAAATAATAAAACCAAAAACATCTCCGACACTGTTTTTACAGTGTCGGTTTTTTACACAAAAATAAAACGTGCCGAATTTACGACACGTTTTATTTTAATTTTTATTCCAAATTTAATTTTTTCTCAATAATATAATTTGTAACAACAAAATATACCGCAATCATAATTATGCTGATTAAACTTCCAATTAAATAAAAATTTATCATAGAAGCCCAACTTCCGTTTAATAAGTTATTTAAAATAATTACATTTAATCTGTCTACCGTTAAAGTTTTTACAGAATAAATTCCAAAAAATGCTGCAACAGATAAAGATTTCTTATGAACATTGGCAAGCTGTCCTATAGCCATAGATGTATAGAGCATTAAAATATTTTCCAGAATTTTTGTTGCGGCATATAATACAGATGAAGCTATAATATTAAAATAATCCGGTTTAATATCGTTGAATAATTTTAAAAAACCTAAAACCATTCCTTGCTCATATACAAGTATAAATATTGATAAAAGACTTACGACAAAGCTTGCAGCTGTCCAAATAAAAGCGGAAATAAGCTTTGCGGCAATGTTTTTCCATGCTTTAAGAGGAAGAGTATTCATAAGATAGCCTTCCTCACAAAGAAGATTTTTATAAAATCTTTGTATTATAATTATAAGCGTTGCCACCGAAACAGCTGTCAAAAACATAATAAACAATACAAACAAAGGTACATTTGCTGAAAAAAATTTCCTTTCGGGGCCTAATGAAATTTTTGTAATAAATGACAAAACAATTAAAACCGCATACATAGGAAACAATATTCTTCCCATTGCTTTCATATCATATTTTAACAGCTTTCCTATAAACATTTAAACACCTCCCTAAAATAATTGTCAACACTGCTGCCGTTTTCCTGACGTATTTCATCAACAGTTTTATGAAGCTTTATCTCACCGTTTTGTATAAAAACAGCTTCATCCAAAACTTTTTCTATATCGCTTATAAGATGAGTGGAAATAACAACAGAAGCATTTTCATTATAATTTGAAATTATTGTATTTAGTATATAATCTCTTGCTGCGGGATCGACTCCGGCAATAGGTTCATCGAGAAAATAAATCTGCGCCTCTCTGCTCATAACCAAAATAAGCTGTACCTTTTCTTTTGTACCCTTTGACATAGTTTTAAGCCTGTTTTCAGGAGATATATCAAGCCTTGCCAACATATCCAATGCCTTTTGGGCATTAAAATCATCATAAAAGTCAGAAAAAAAGTTTAAAATATCTTTCACTTTCATCCACGAATTTAGATATGTTTTGTCGGGAAGATATGATACTATTTTTTTTGTTTCTGCACTTGGAGCTAATCCATTTATAAGAATTTCACCATCCGTCTTTGTCAGCAGAGCATTTGCAAGCTTTATCAGGGTTGTTTTTCCGCTTCCGTTTGGGCCCAGAAGACCAACTATTTTGCCTCTTTCAATATTAAGATTTATACCGTTTAATGCCGTTTTTGCTCCGAAACGTTTTGTTAAATTTTTACAGCATAATATTTCTGTACTCATCATTTAACTCCTCCCCTCAATAATTGATTGAATTATATTAAAAGTTTCCTCTTTATTAAAGCCTATAGAACTCATTTTTTCAAAAAAATCATTTACAAAACTTTGAGCAATATTATTTTTCATTGATTTTATCATTTGTGAATCCTCCGTTATATATTTTCCCACTGACCTTTGAGAAAATATTAATCCGCATCTTTCAAGCTCTTGAAGAGCCTTTTGCACAGTATTGGGATTAACTCCGGCATCTGACGCTATTTCTCTTATTGAAGGCAGTTTATCCCCTGCTTTATAAATACCGGAAATTATCATAATTTTAATATGATTCATTATTTGAATATAAATCGGCACATCATCAGAAAAATTCCACCCCATATTTTCACCTCCTTATTTGTATTGGTGTATTAGTTATATAGTTAACTATTGACAGTATACAATATTTCATAATTTATGTCAATATATTTTTAAAAACAATTTAAAAAGTGCTGAAATTACTCTTAAAGCCAACTTCAACACTTCTAATATTTTTAATATTTATCGGTTATATTCGAAAAATTCAATAAAAAATTTCCTTTACTTAATATTTTTAATTCATCGCCCCATCAAGCGTCACAACCTGCCCTGTAATGTATGATGCATCATCGCAAGCCAAAAACATTACTGTTTTTGCTATCTCATCAGGCTCCGCAAACCTCATCATAGGTATTTTATCTATAAGTTCAGCCTTGTCCTCCGATGACAAAATATCATTCATCTGCGTATTAACAGCGCCACAGGCAACAGCATTTACTCTGATTCCTGATGGCGCAAGCTCTTTTGCCAACGCTTTTGTAAAAAGATTTAAAGCCCCCTTTGATGCCGAATATACAACTTCACAAGATGCCCCCACATTTCCCCACATTGAAGAAATATTTATAATACAGCCTTTCTTTTTCTTTATCATATCGGAAAGCACCAAATGAGAGCAGTTCATTGCTCCGTTTATATTTATATCCATTATTCTTTTAATTTCTTCATGGTGCATATCGGTAAAAAGCCCGATATGAGAAATGCCGGCATTATTTATTAAAATATCTATATCTCCTAAATTGTTTTTTATTTGCTTTATCATATTTTCACACTGCTTATAATCCGATACATCGCCTATAAGACCCATAGCATTTGGGTTTTCGGCTTTTATTTCGCCAAGCGTTTTTGCAAGCTCCTGCCTTGAGCTTGAAGCATTTATCGCTAATTTTGCCCTGCTGCGGGCAAAGTTTAAGGCAATAGCTCTGCCTATCCCTCTTGATGAGCCGGTTACAAACACTACTTTATTTTCAAAATTATAAATCATATTAATCCCCTTTTGATTTGTATTTTTTATATCAAAATAACAGCCTTTAAGTTTTTGCTCAAACTTCATGTTACAGTATACAGCCTTTTTTTATTTATTACAAGCTTTATATTTTATAAAAAACTTCAGACTTTCAATAAACCTAAATTTGGTTGAGTTTATAAGTTTTTAAGAGCGTCGCAGACATCAAATCCGCAGGCGGAAATCGCATTTTCGCCGAGGAAAAAGGCGAGTTTCAAGGCTTTTAAAGCCGCCGGAATGAGCCTTTTGTTCATCTGTTTAACTTCGAAAAAGTCCGAATGGACTTTTTCGACAGTCAAAAGTTTATTTTATAAAAAACTTGCAATTATCTTGTATTTTTGATATAGTCAATGATATTCGTACTTCGCTTACGCTGCGTACTCATAACCAATGGTACTTACTTATTATTTAAAAACTTTTATGAAAGGATTAAATTAATGTCAAGTTTACTTTTTGAAGAAATGAATTTATCGGAAGAAATTTTAAAAGCAGTAAAAGATATGGGATTTGAAGAAGCAACACCTATTCAATCTCAGGCAATAACCAGAATAATGGAAGGAAAAGACATAATAGGTCAATCTCAGACGGGAACAGGAAAAACAGCCGCTTTCGGAATCCCCTGTCTTGAAATGATCGATCCTAATGACAGAAATCTTCAGGCTGTTATTCTTTCGCCCACAAGAGAGCTTGCCATACAAATATGTGAAGAATTTAGAAAGCTGCTTAAATATAAAGATAATATAAAAGCGCTGCCCATTTATGGCGGTCAGCCCATAGAAAGGCAAATTTTCGCTCTTAAAAAGGGTATTCAGGTTGTTATAGGCACTCCCGGAAGAATTATGGATCATATGAGAAGAAGAACCCTTAAAATGGAAAATGTAAAGCTTGTTGTTTTGGACGAAGCAGATGAAATGCTTGATATGGGTTTTAGAGATGATATAGAGCTTATATTATCCAAAATGCCGGAAGAACGTCAAACAGTTCTTTTTTCAGCCACTATGCCGGATGAAATTATCGAGCTTACCCAAAAATATCAAAATAATCCCGAACATATAAAAACGGCAAAAAAAGAACTTACAGTTCCAAGTATAGAACAGACCTATTTTGAAATAAAAGAACGCACAAAACTTGAAGCCGTTTCAAGAATTATAGATATGTACAATCCCTCTTTGTCAATTATTTTTTGCAATACAAAAAAGAGAGTTGATGATTTGGTTGAACAGCTTCAGGGCAGAGGATATTTTGCGGAAGGTCTTCATGGCGATTTAAAACAGATCCAGAGAGATACTGTTATGAAAAAATTCAGAAACAGAACTATAGAAATTTTAGCCGCTACAGATGTTGCGGCAAGAGGAATAGACGTTGATGATGTTGATCTTGTTATAAACTATGACCTCCCGCAGGATGAAGAATATTATGTTCACAGAATAGGAAGAACAGGCCGTGCCGGAAAAACAGGCAAGGCTTTTAGCTTTGTTGTGGGCCGTGAAATTTATAAGCTTCGTGATATTATGAAGTTTACAAAATCTAAAATACACCTTGGAAGACTTCCTTCTCTCTCCGATATTGAAGAAGCAAAAACAGAAATATTTATAGAGAAGGTTAAAAATGTAATTGAAGAAAATCATTTGTCAAAATATATCAATCTGGTTGAAAGAATGATGGATGAAGATATTTCATCGATTGATATAGCGGCTGCGCTTCTCAAAATGAATCTCTTTGATGAATCTTCACAAGATATTGATTTTGAAGATGATTTTTCTGACAGCGAAAAGATGATCAGGCTTTTTATAAATATAGGAAAAAAGAAAAAAGTTAGGGCAAAAGATATAGTTGGGGCTATAGCAGGTGAAACAGGCGTACCCGGAAAGGCGCTTGGAAATATTGATATATATGAAGAATTTTGTTTTGTAGATGTTCCTAAAAAATATGCAAAGGATGTTATCAGAGGAATGAAAGGAAAAAAGATTAAAAACAATAAAGTTAATATCGAGCGTGCAAAAAATAACTAATTTTACAAAATAATAAGTTTTTTAATTTTTTTCAAAAACATGCCTTTTATTATTATCTTTACAGTCATTAATCCTATATATGCCAAAACCGAATACTTTACAAATTATAATGCTTAGTATATAATAAATATTATGGTAATCTATTGCTTCGATTTCAATTTCTCTATAGCTTATATATTTTTGTAACGGCAATTAAGCTTTCTTAGGCCTTATATTTAAGCCGATAGTATTTTCAAATAATATTTGCGAAAATATACAAATTATGTATTTTAATACAAAAATAAGGAGAAAATACAAATGATTTCTAAACTTTATGAACTTGCATTTAAATACAAACAAACAGAATTATGGAAAGTCTTATCCGATATGCAAATATTCGCAATAAGGCTTTCCGATGGCAGGATCGGATATATAAATATTACGGGAGAAAGCGGAGAGTATTGTTCTCTTGGGTTATACTTGGAAGATGAAGGCTATGAAAGCTTTCGCAATTTTTTTGAATTAAAAGCATATGGCGCCCGTTCCCCATTTGAATACAATGAAAATTTTTTAAAACAAAATTGTATTCAGTGCGCATTTGAAGATAAAGATATGCTCTCTGATGATGAAATTAAAGCTGTTAAGGATTTTGCAAATAAAAATAACATTAAACTTTCCGGCAAAAATGCATATCCTCAATTTATAAAATATAAACCATATTATTATCCATGGAAACTGCAAACGGATGAAGAAATTCGTAACCTGTGCGAGGCATTATCTGCAGCCATAGAGCTTTCTGAACTTTTAAAGGATAAAAAGCCACGAGAGCTTGGTATAAAGAATATAGGCAAAAGGACAAAGGAAGTACCGATATTAGAGCTTAAAAACGGTATCTATGCCATTTCAAAAACAAAGGTACCTGCTCCTATACCCGAAAAATTTCCTGTTCCGCAATACTGTAATGACATAAATATAGCAAAATTAAAAAAACTGCCCAAAAAAGGAATATGGGAATGTTGTATTTTAAGAATGCCCTCTCCTTTCCAAGAAAAAGAAGACGATGTACCTGTTTTTCCTGTAATACTGATGGCTATAGATTCTTTAACAAATTATTCTTTGGCTTCTTTTATGCCAAATTATGAAGAAAATCCCGAAAATCTTTTAAATTCATTTATAGATAATTTGCTTTTATCGGGTATGTGTCCAAAAAAATTTAAAGTGCGCGATAAACGTACATATTTTCTTATAAAAATGCTCTGTGATAAGCTTAATATTCCTTTATCGATAGAAGATGAGCTGCCATGCTTGGAAGATGCAGAAATGGATCTTTGGGACCGCATAAATTCAACCGATGAAGAAAAAATTAAAAGCTTTGAAGAAGCTATCAACAAAATGGTTGAGCTTAATGACAAGCAGCTTAATGAATTGCCGGAAGCTATATTTAAAGAATATGAAACTGTACTGGAAACAGGTATGCTTCCAAAAGACGTTGAAGAAAAAACAAGGCTTGTATTAAACAGAAGAAACGAAATCAATAAAAACAAAAATGATGAATCAAACCAAAAAGCTTCTTCTGTCAAAGCCGAAACTATAAATATATTGCAAGGCAAATCATGTGTTGTCAGCGTTTCGTTTGTTCCAGGCTGTTACAGGCATATACAAATTTCTTCCGACAGCACGCTTGAAGAGCTTCATTTAGCGATTTCCGATTCATTCGGCTTAAAATCAGATTCATCATATGCATTTTTTATGGATAATTCTGTTAACAGCAAGAGTAATTGTTATTATTCCAAAAATGCGAATACGGAATTTCCTGATACCAATATGTATACATTAAATGATGTTTCCGTTTATAAAGGAATGTCTTTTAAATATTTGTATGATCTTAATCAAAAGCATAAGTTTCAGTGCAAAATACTTAGGGTTGAATATAAAACAACTTCAAAGCCTATGATAATAAGAAAAAAGGGAAAAATATCTGATTTTACTTTTATTTGACAACAGTATAAGCCCCGCCTAAAAGACGGGGCTTAAAATTTTTAACCTATTTAGCCAACATATAGCTTACTGCTGATTTAGTCAACCTTTACTGTCCAACCCATTTCATCGGGAATTTTCCCCCATTGAATACCTGTTAAGGTATCATAAAGTTTTTGGGTTAATTCACCGATTTTTCCATTATTAACAACAACAACTTCATCTTCATATCTAAGCTCGCCTACCGGAGAAATAACAGCGGCAGTTCCTGTTCCAAATATTTCTTCAAGCTTACCTTCCTTTGATGCGGCAATAATATCGGTTATAGGAAGTCTTTCCTCACTTACGGTATAGCCCCATTTATTAAGAAGCTCAATACAGCTCATACGTGTAACACCAGGAAGTACTGTACCGCAAGTAGGCGCTGTATAAATAACTCCGCCTATCTTAAAGAAGCAGTTCATTGAACCTACCTCTTCAACATATTTTTTTTCTATGCCATCAAGCCATAAAACCTGAGAATAGCCCAAGTCATGAGCCTTAACCTGAGATATAAGTGAGGCTGCATAATTTCCTCCGCATTTGATAAAGCCGGTGCCTCCCGGTGTCGCTCTTACATATTCATCCTCAACATATATTTTAACGGGATTTATGCCCTCTTCATAATAAGCGCCTACAGGTGAAGCAATTATCATAAATAAATAAGTATCAGAAGGCTTAACGCCAAGATGCGGCTCTGTAGCTATAACAAACGGACGTATATAAAGAGATGTGCCTTCCACTGACGGAACCCAATCTTTTTCAACGCTTACAAGAGCCTTGCATGCCTGAATAAAATCTTCAACAGGGATTTGAGGAATACACATACGCTGATGTGTAGACTGCATTCTTGCAGCATTTCTGTCCGGTCTGAAAAGCTGAATTTCTCCGTTTGGAGTTCTGTATGCCTTAAGACCTTCAAATGACTCTTGAGCATAATGAAATACCATAGCAGCAGGATCAAGGCTTATAGGCTCATAAGGAACGATCCTTGCATCATGCCAGCCGATACCCTCTGTATAATCCATAACAAACATATTGTCTGTATAATACTTGCCAAAACTTAAATTATTAGGGTCCGGCTTTGATTTTTTTTCTGTTGCTAAATTAAATTTGATGTCTAACATCTTTAACCACTCTTTTCTTTTAATATTAAGTTTGCATATGATTATATACAAACATTTCTATTTGTGAACTACCCATTGTATAAATCCAATAGGCTTACTGCCTTGCAGACATAGTAACCTACTATCTACACAGGCGTTAATTAGGGCAGTATATGCCCTATATATTTCTTTTTTACCATAGAATATTTTACCATAAAAAATTTTTTTTGTCTACCTTAACACATAATTTACCCACGGAAATCAATTTTCATATATAACTTGCTTTCTGTATTTTGGCGCAAACACTATATAATATTTGCAATTCCATATTGTATATAATAAATTATTGTTATATGCAGAGCTTTCACTTAACAACTAAATAAGACCACCTACCAAAGATGGTCTTATTTAGTTGTTTAAATTTTCTTTGTAAATAAAACTCTGAGTGCATTAACAACCGCAATAATCATAACTCCAACATCAGCGAAAACGGCAAGCCACATATTAGCAACGCCAAGGGCACCCAAGATAAGACAAATAAGCTTAACACCAATTGCAAATAAAATATTTTCATATACAATAAAAATACATTTTTGGGATATTTTTATTGCCTTTGCAAGCTTAATAGGATCATCGTCCATCAACACAATATCAGCTGCTTCAATAGCGGCATCGGAACCCATTGCGCCCATTGCGGCGCCGATATCGGCTCTTGAAAGCACAGGTGCATCGTTAATTCCATCTCCGACAAAAACAAGTGTATCTTTTTCAGGCTTATTAAGCATTATCTCCTCAAGTTTTGAAACCTTGCCCTCCGGCAGCAAATCGGCATATACTTCGTCAATTCCTATATCTAAAGCAATTTTGTCGGCTGTTTTCTTAAGATCTCCTGTCAGCATAACAGTTTTTGATATACCAATTTTTTTAAGCTGCTCAACAGCAATCTTTGAGTTTGGTTTTATTGTATCGGAAATAACAATATGACCTGCATATTCCTCATTTATGGCAATATGAATAATTGTTCCGATATGATGACAATCTATATAATTTATTCCCAAATCTTTCATAAAGCTGCTGTTTCCCACGGCTATATTCAAGCCGTTTACCTGTGCTGTAATTCCTTTTCCGCTTATTTCTTTTATATTTTTTACTTCGGATAGATTAAGTTCCTTTTTGTAAGCCTTACGCAGACTTTTACTTATTGGGTGTGTTGAAGCACTTTCAGCAAGTGCGGCATATTTTAACAGTTTATCATTTTCCATACTGTTATGATGTATCCCATTTACCTCAAACGCACCTTTTGTCAATGTTCCCGTTTTATCAAAAACAATATATTTTGCTTTGGCAAGCCTTTCCAAAAAAACTGAGCCTTTAATTAAAATACCCTCTTTTCCTGCTCTTCCTATCCCTCCAAAAAAGCTTAGAGGAATACTTATAACCAATGCGCATGGGCAACTGATAACCAAAAATGTAAGAGCACGATATATCCATGTTCCGAAATCCGCATTTAAATTCATAAAAAACATTCTTACAAACGGAGGAATAACAGCAAGAGCCAAAGCACTGTATACAACAGCCGGCGTATAAATTCTTGCAAATCTTGTAATAAAGGCCTCTGATTTGGATTTTCTCAATCCGGCATTTTCAACAAGCTCTAAAATTTTTGATACCGTTGAATCCCCAAATTCTTTGGTAGTTTTAACTTTAAGCAAGCCTGTCATATTTATACAGCCACTTATTATTTCATCACCGGGTTTAACATCTCTGGGAAGGCTTTCCCCCGTAAGCGCACTTGTGTTAATGCTTGAACTTCCCTCTTCAATAATACCGTCTATAGGCACTCTTTCTCCCGGCTTAATTACAATAACAGAACCAACCTCAATTTCATCCGGATCTATCTGTTCAAGCTTTCCGTTTTTTTCGATATTGGCATAATCCGGACGAATATTCATAAGCTCAGCAATATTTTTGCGGCTTTTTCCAACAGCATAACTTTGAAACCACTCGCCTATTTGATAAAAAAGCATAACAGCTATAGCCTCAGTATAATCTCCGCTCTTATAAATCGCAATAGCCATTGCGCCGATTGTTGCCACAACCATTAAAAAACATTCATCAAAAGGCTGCTTATTTTTTATTCCGTTAAATGCCTTAATAATAATATCGTAACTAATAATAAAATAAGCCGTAAGATAGAGAAAAAACCTTAGTGCTGCCGGGCTTTCTGTACAAAAAATCCCCAAAACAACAGTCAAAAAGGCAGTGACAAATATCCTTATAAGCATTTTTTTTTGTTTTTTTGTCATATAATAGCCTCCATTAATATGATACTTATATATATATTTCACAGTCACTGTCTATTTTTTTACAATTTTTTAATACCTGCTTCATTACAGCCTTTGCATCAATTCCCTCTTCAAATTCTACCTGCATTTTAAGAGTCATAAAATTTACGCTGCATTCTTTAACTCCCGTTGTTTTTTTTGCGGCATCCTCCATTTTATTGGCACAGTTTGGACAATCCACTTCAATTTTGTAACTTTTTTTCATAATTAATTCCCCCTTAAAACAATTTCAATTAAACGCTTGCTTAATCGTTAATATAAGTATAATACTATTGTAATAAATAGTCAATATGTTTTTTTAAAATTTTAAAACATTATAAAAAATATTATGGTATAATAAACTTATCCAAAATTATTTAAAATTAAAATATTCTACCAAACAGCCGCCGTCAATAAATAAAGTTTTATTTAATCTAATAAATTAATCTGTATTTGGAGGTAATCATATGAATTGTTCATCTTTACCGCATAATCATGGTCACAGCCGAGATGCAATTATTAAGACAATGCCTAATGAAGAAAAAATCTTTGCCGTTTCTCAAGCTATAAAACAGCTCAGCGATCCAAGCAGGCTTCGTATTTTTTTACTGCTGTGCCATTATGAAGAATGTGTTCTTAATATAGCTGATATAACGGGTATGAGCAGTCCTGCCGTTTCTCATCATCTAAGGCAGCTTAAAAGCATCGGTCTTATCTGCTCTAAAAGGGTTGGAAAAGAAGTGTATTATCATCGCGCAGAAAATGCCCTGGCGTACACTCTTTATAATATGATAAGAAAGCTCATAAAAATCACCTGCCCCAAAAATAATGCCGATTAAAATTGCTAATTCGCAATAAAAAAGCTCAGCAAACATATGTATACATATATTCAAAAAACATAACTTGACATGGGAAGAGATTAGACTACGCCAAAAGATTATCAGCATTTCAAAAAAAAGAGCTCTAAATAAAAAATAAATGATATTCATACTACTCTTACGCTGTGCAGTCATAAATAGTAAGTACCCTCGCCTTTTTGAAATGCTCCCCATTTGTTAGACAATATGGTATAATAGAAATATACCTGAAAGAAGTCTAATGAAAGGGGAGCA